>CALKXI010000107.1 GCA_938003965.1 uncultured Chlorobiales bacterium | reverse complement strand
TGATAGTGATTTGCGTTTCGTCGGAAAGCGGCGTGCCGTCGATGCCTGAATCGGTTACTTTGGCGTTGAGCGTGTATTTGCCTGCTTGCTCATAGTTTGGCGTCCAAGTGAGTTTATTGCCTTCGAGCGTTGCGCCTTCGGGCAAATTGCTGATGCTGAAAACGAGTTTGCCTTCGTCTTCTTTGTCAGGGTCGGTGGCTTTGAGTTCAAGCGTGAACGGCTCGTTTTCGGTTGCAGATTGTGCGGCAATTTTTTCGAGTTTCGGCTTGCGATTAAGTTGCTTGATGGTTATCGGCACGGTGATTTTATCGCTCAGTGCTTTTTCGGCATTCGGTTGAAGCGAGGTTGTGCCTGCAAGTCCTCTATCGGTAACGGTAAACTCGACTTGGTATTCGCCCGCTTGTTCATAGGTCGGCGTCCAAGTGAAGGTTTGATTGTTCGGCGTGAAGGTTGCGCCTTGTGGCAGTTCGCCTGCTTTGAAGGTAAGTTTGCCTTCGTCTTCTTTATCGGGGTCTGTTGCTTTGAGCGTGAAGGTCAGTTTCTTGGTTTCTTGTCCTTCGACAGGTGCGACAGGTTCAAATTTTGGCGGACGGTTTGTGTTAGCAACCGTGAGCGTCATGGATTTTGAGTCGCTCAAGCCGTCAGGGTCTTTGATGGTGAAGGTAAGTTTATAGACGCCGTTTTGGTCGAAGTCGGGCGTCCAAGAAAAGTTTGTGCCGTCGAAAGTTGCGCCTTTTGGCAAGCCGTCAACAGAGATGGTGAGCTTGCCTGTGTCTTCGCGGTCGGGGTCAGAGCCGCTGACGCTGAAGGCTATCGGCGTATTCTCTTCGCCTGTTTTGCTTTGCACCGTGTCCATCACAGGCGGACGATTGACGTGAATGACGGTAATTGGCACTTCTTTCATATCGGAAAGTTGCGTGCCGTCGATGCCTGTGTCGACCACTCTAAACGAAACCGTGTAGTTGCCTGATTGTTCAAAAGTTGGTTTCCACGAGAAGGTTTGCGTGAGCGTATCATACTTTGCGCCTTCGGGCAGATTACTTGCTGAGAATGAAAGTTTGCCTGCATCTTCTTTATCGGGGTCGCTTGCGGGCGTTGTGAAGGTGAGCACTTCGTTTTCTTTGACGGTTTTTGGCTCAATCGCCGCAAACGATGGTGCACGGTTGGTTTGCTTAACGGTGATGAAAACGCTCATCGTATCGTTGAGTATGAACTCTTTGTCAGGCTTGAGTTTGAAATCGAGTCCTTGGTCTTCGACTTCGAATTCTGCGACATATTCACCGGCTTGCTCGAAAGTTGGCGTCCATGAGAAGGTGCGCGTTGCGGCGTCGAAGGTCGCGCCTTCGGGCAGTTTTGTGGCTTTGTACGTGAGTTTGCCTTCGTCTTCGGCGTCGGGGTCGGTGGCTGAAATTGTGAAGGTTTGCGGTTTATTCTCGTAGAAGGTTTGCGCGTCGAGGCGGACAAATTCAGGATTGAGGTTGACATTGTCGACGCGAATTTTCATTTCTTTGGAATCGGTAAGCGTGTCTTTGCCGTCGTTGTTACCGTCGCTGTTTGCGTCCTTGACCGTGAAGGTTACGACATAGTCTCCTGCTTGGGTGAAGTCGGGTGTCCATGAAAATTTGCGCGTTTGTGGGTCGAAGGTTGCGCCGCGCGGTAAGTTTGTGGCGGTGTAAGTAAGTTTGCCTGCGTCTTCTATGTCGGGGTCGGAGCCTTCGGGAATGATGTAAGTGAGAAGCGAATCTTCAAGTGTGAGTTGTGCAAGCGGCTCTGGCAGTGTTGGCGGACGGTTGATATGCTTGACTTCAATCGTAAAGGCTTCGGTTCGCGAAAGTGCATCGGGCGACTGCTCTTGAATCGTAGCAACGAAGGTATAAAGCCCTGACTGCTCGAAGGTCGGCGTCCAGGTAAATGCATGCGGGGCTTGGTCGTAGCGGAATCCTGCGGGAAATACGCCGCTTTGTTCCACTAATGAAATCACAACGGGACTGCTGTCGGGGTCGTTGCCTTCAATCGTGTAAGTGAGCAATTCATTTTCATTCACCACATGGCTCTTCATATTCGTGAAAATCGGCGTCATGTTGTAGTTGAATACTTGAAAGCCTTTATCGGTCGTGCCTGCATAAATCGCGTGTCCTGAAAACGCAATGTGGGTAATTTCAGAGCCGTTGCCGAGTTGTTTATCCAACGGTTGTGCATTGAGTTTGCCGAGCTCGCGCGTGTCGTAAATCGCAATACCAGAACGCCCTGTGGCAACCACCACCATATTTGGATTGAGCGGATAGAATTCAACATCGATTACCAATGGAAGCGTGTAGTTTGTTTCAAAGAGGCGCGTTGGGAGCGAAAGCGTTTTGATATTAACGACTTCAAAGCCGCCTGCGCCGTTGCCGAGATAGAGCATTCCATCTTTGGCAATCGCATAACGGCATGTTGTTGTGCCAGCATATCCGCCGATGTATTTAGGCTGTGTAGGACGGCTGACGTCGAGAATCTTGACGCCGCCTTCGCGGTCAGCAACGTAAATTTTCTTGTCGGAGTATGAAACGCCCCACGCGAAGTTCCACGCCAAGAGTGATGCCGTTGAAGCCACGCGCGTCGGCACGGCAGGGTCTTTCAAACTCCATACTTCAATTCCGCCCTTGCCTGTGGCGACATAGAGATACTCTCCGCTATCATCGATGCACAAATCCCACGATTCACCCGATGCCGTTTTGACACTCGAGTTTGAAAGGGGCGCGAGCGGATTTGAAACATCAATGATGTCAATTCCATTGACATTGTCGGAGATGTAGAGGTAATTACCTTTGCGCTTCATGCCGCTGGTCGGAATTGAAAGGTCGCGCATGCTACTGACTAAAACAGGCGTAAACGGGTCGGTAATGTCAAAGACTTGCAAGCCATTCGTGTTCGTTGCCACATAAAGATACTTGTCGCTCACATACAGCGACGCCACACCGTCGCTCGGAAATATCGGGTCTCCGATAAGCTCAAGTTTGTTGTATATGACTTTTGGTTGAGATTCTTCTTCTTGTGCTTGTGCTTGAATGCTCGTCCATAACAAGACAAACAGCACTATCAAACGCAATGTGTAGGCGGGAAAAAGTTTGGTCGCTATCGTCATGGATTTTTGTTGTAAAATGCGGTTGGCTGTGTTGTAGAAATTGTTTCTCTTTGATGCGGGGCGAATTTACAAAAACGTTTTCAAACTTGACGGAGCGATGCTGTTTTGATTGTGTTAAGCAGTGCGTTGCGCTTTTTTCTCTCCTTTTTCTTTTTGTTTGTCAAGGCGTTGCGCAACCTGCTCCCGTCATTCGTAACATCACTTTTGTTGGCAATCATGCCATTTCACAAAGCCAATTTATCGGCATTTTCGCGCTTCCACAGCCCTACGACTCCCTGCGCTTCGCTGAAAAATTTGACCGACTTTCGCGCATTTACAAAGAACTCGGCTACTACGACTTTCGAATCGATAGCCTTGCACTTGCACCGCCTACACTCACCGTTTTTCTCACCGAAGGCGAGCCGTTTCTCATCTCAAAACTGAATTTTCACGGCAATACGATTCTTTCCGACGAAGAACTTGCCGACCTTTGCGACACTGAAATCGGCGCACCACTCCTGCAAACAACGCTCGAGAACGACATCGACGAAATTTTGAAAAAGTATGAATCGCTCGGTCGCCCATTTACCAAAGTCTTTCTCCGAGAGCCGCGCATCGTTTATGAAAACCACAACGGCTCACCAAAACCGCGCCTTGAAATCGATATAGACATTCAAGAAGGCAAATTCACCAAGCTTGTGGGGACGCGCATTTTCGGCAATCAATCTACGAAGCAGGAAGTTATCGAGCGCGAAATTCGCTTCCGTGCAGGTGAAGCGTTTAGCGAAGAAAAATTCAATCTCATTCAAGAGCGATTGGAACGCACGAATTTTTTTGAGCGCGTTTTTCCACCCGAACTGCTCATCGTCAATAACACGAACGACGACACGCTCGAAGCCGCCTTAAAACTTCAAATCGTTGAAGGCAATCCGAACACCTTCGACGGCATTGTCGGCTATCAACCGCCGCAAAATCCTAACGACCCGAACGATGCCGGATTTTTCACAGGCTTAATCAACATTTCGCTTCAAAATATGTTCGGCACGGGACGGCGGCTCGATGTCAAATGGCTTAAACCTAATCAATTCACACAAGACACACGCTTGCGCTATCAAGAGCCGTATTTCGTTGGCTTGCCGCTTAGCCTCATCTTCGACTTTATGCAACTCAAACAAGATTCAACTTTCACGCAGTTGCAACTGGGACTTTCCGCCGCCTATCGCTTCGCCGATAATTTTTTCATCACTTCCTCGCTCACGCGCGAAGAAATCAATCCGATTTTTGAAGGCGCATCGATTGCACAAGTAATTTTTCCGACCACTATCACGCTCACAGGCTTCGGCATGATTTACGACTCGCGAGATTACCCCATCAGTCCGCAGTCAGGATTTTATTTCCGAAATGATTATCGAATCGGCAGAAAAGTGATTAGCGCGTCCGATTCACTTTTAGCGATTTATCCGATTCAAACGACTGTTTTGCAACAGCGCATTTTGTTCGAAGCCGAGTATTATCAACGCACCTTCAAGCGTCAGGTGCTTGCGTTGCGCTTTCACGGTGAGGCGATTTTAGCCGATGAAATTCAGTTTTCAGATTTAATGCGCTTCGGCGGCGCGCAAAACTTACGCGGCTATCGCGAACAACAGTTCCTCGCCTCGCAACTGATGTGGCTCAATACGGAGTATCGATTTTTGCTTTCGCGAAAGGCGTTTCTCTTTGGGTTTTATGATGTGGGCTATTTTTTCAAGCCTCAAAATCCAATCAATCCGCTTGATGGCTCGCTTCGTGGGTGGCGGCGCGGCGTTGGCATTGGTGCGCGGGTCGATACGCCACTCGGCTTGATGGGCATTAGCTACGCGCTCGGCGAAGGCGACACGTTTTCAACAGGCAAGGTGCATTTCTGCATTATCAATACCTTTTGAAACAGGCAACTCGTGCCGTCATTCTGAGCGTAGCGTCAAAGAGTTAAGAGTGAGCATGCAGATTCAACTTTTAATTCTTCACTTTTAATTTTCAACTCACTTGGATTCCTCACTTGTGTTCGGAATGACAGACTAATGAGGAATGAATAATGATGAACGAGAAGCGAGCCATTCTTCATTCTTCACTATTCACTATTCATTAACTCCGCCGTCATTCTGAGCGCAGCGAAGAATCCAATCTGTGAGAACCTGTTCAATCCGTGTTCTATTTGAGAACAGGCTCGAGACGGTTCAAGCGTCTTCGTCGACGAACCGTTTTGTGATGCCGTGATACATATCAATGCGGCGGTCGCGCAGGAAGGGCCAGTGTTGGCGATAGAAATCAATTTGGGCGAGGTCGCACTCGGCAAGTAAAATTTCTTCGTTTGCGTTTGAGCCTTTGGTGAGCAATTCTCCGAAGGGATTCGAGATGAAACTTTGTCCCCAAAATTGTAGACCGTCTTCGGAGTTTGGCGCGTATTCTGTGCCGACTCGATTCGCGACAGCGACAAAAACGCCGTTGGCAATCGCGTGGCTTCGCTGAATGGTTTCCCAAGCGTTGTGTTGTGCGGCTCTAACGGTTTGGTCGTGCTCGGTCGTTGCCCAGCCGATTGCCGTTGGATAGAAGAGAATTTGTGCGCCTTGCAGTGCGGTGAGCCGTGCGCCTTCGGGATACCATTGGTCCCAGCAAATCAAGACGCCGATGTTTGCGTATCTCGTTTTGAAGACTTTGAAGCCTAAATCGCCGGGCGTGAAATAAAACTTTTCATAAAAGCCAGGGTCGTCGGGAATATGCATTTTGCGGTATTTGCCGAGATAGGTGCCGTCGGCGTCAATAACGGCGGCGGTGTTGTGATAAACGCCTTGTGTGCGCTTTTCAAACATCGGCACAATCAAGACGACTTTTAATTTTTTAGCAAGTTTGCAAAGTTGTTCGACCGTTTTTCCCGGAATCGGTTCGGCGTAGTCGAAGGGTGCGTAGTCTTCGGTTTGGCAGAAATAAAGCGTGTTGAACATTTCTTGAAGCGAAATGATTTTCGCGCCTTTTTTCGCGGCGTCTCGAATGAGCGTGATGGCTTTGTCGAGGTTTTCTTTTGGAGACTCTGTGCAAGACATCTGCACAAGCCCCACTTTGACGAGGTTTTTCGGCATAGTTGATTATGATTTTTTCGCCGCGAATTTAATCGAACTGAATTGATGCTTATGCACCGTATCGGGGTGAATGTAGGTCAAACTGTGTCGCACAGCCATTGCCGCATCGCTCAACCCTGTTTGAATCAAGTGCAGTTTGCCTTGATAACTGACAATGTCGCCCGCCGCATAAATGCCATCGATCGAGGTTTTCATCATTGAATCCACCACGATTTTATTGCCGTTCAGTTCTAAGCCCCATTCTTTAATCGGACCTAAATCGGACTTAAAGCCGATGAGCGGCAAGAGAATATCGGCAGGAATTTCATAGCGGTCAGGCTTCGAGGTGATGATGACTTTTCGGAGTGCGTCGCCGTCTACGACAAGGTCGCTCACTTCGGCTTGTAGATAAACATCAACTCTGCCTGCTTCTTTGGCGTCCATCACATCGGCGACGGTTTTGCCGTGCCCTTGAAAGTGTTTCATGCGATGCACCAGTGTAATGCGCTCAGCGACGTCTAAAAGTCCCATCGTCCAATCGAGCGCGCTATCGCCGCCGCCGACAATGACGACTTTTTTATCTCTGAACGTTTCAACATTGCGCACGGCATAAAAGACGCATTTGTTTTCGAGATGCGAAATATCGCCGAGTTGGTCGAGTTTGCGCGGTGAAAACGAACCAAGTCCTGCGGCAATCACCACGGCGCGCGAGGGATAGGCATTGCCTGTTGCCGTAGAGACGAGAAAGGTGCCGTCGGGCTGTTTTTCAATGCCAACGACTTGTTCGTTCAAGCGCACTTCGGGCTCGAACTTCAAGGCTTGTTCCCACAGTTGCGCCACCAAATCGGCGGCGGTGATTTCAGGAAATCCAGCCACATCGTAAATGTATTTTTCGGGATAAAGCGCGGTGAGTTGTCCGCCCAACTGCGGCATCGAGTCGATGATGCGCGCGCTGAGGTCGTTCATTCCGCATTGAAAGGCGGCGAAAATGCCCGTCGGTCCTCCGCCGATAATGTTGATATCGACGAGTTGGGGCGTATCAGTAGGTGTGTTCATGTTATTCTCCTTTTGAGCCTCTGAACTTCATTTTAGCGAAAAGCCTTGTGGGTCAGCGACGCCGAACTGAACCGCAAGCACATTGCCCTTTGCATCAAATTCTCGAATTTCAACGTGCTTTGCGTCAGACTTTGGCACGATTTCGCCTTCGTCGTTCGTAAAAATTAGAACTGCTTTCACGCCGCCGTTCGGCGTTGTGCCGTTATACTCATAAATGCCGTCAGGCTTTTCGCGAATCACACAGCCGGGCGTAGCGTTTGAAACGACTTCACAGCCGACACATTGGCAGTAAAATCCTTCTTCGGCGGGCATTAAATCGCATCGTGGAAATTGCATAACAAAAACAGATAAGTGTTAAACAGATTCAGTGAAATATACACAATCCCACGCCACAAGTTTTGGTCAAATTTCTTTTGAAAAAATCAATCCGCGCTTGCAGTCGACCGTTTCGGCTTGCATGCCCAAACATTCGCCGCTTAAAATTTTGCTTTTCAAATGCTCGACATACTCGCGCCGATAGACGCCAAAGCCGTTTGAAAGCAGTCGGAGCGAGTGAATACAGCCGCTTCGCACTTGATACGGAAAATCGATATGCGTTCCCTGTTCTTGATTTGAACTTTTTTCCAATCGCTTTTCGC
>CALKXI010000106.1 GCA_938003965.1 uncultured Chlorobiales bacterium | reverse complement strand
GTTCCTTGTGCTTGCCGATAGCACTTCGACAATCACCACAGGATTTTTTAACTCCGTTTGTGCTTCGCTCAATTCAGGCTTGCCACAATACACTGATGCGTCAGGGTAAGTATAAAGCCCGCTCGGCGTCGCAATGCGCATGTCGCTACTTTTAGGCTGACATGATTTTCCTTTCAGGCGTTGGCGTAGCGCGACAAATACATTCTCGACGATTTGCGCGTGTCGGAATGTGCCGCCCGCCATTGCGAAAATTTCGCCGTTGTAATACTCGTGCTTCTCTTCGCTTGTGGCTTCAAGCGCAAGGTATTCTTCAAGCGAATAAACTTTCTTTGCAACTTCGGACATCGTTGTGCATTTGATTGAATTGCCTTCAAGAAACAAAAAACACTTGACGAATCAAACAAACGCATCAAAACCAAAAGGCGGAGATGTTTGCTCCGCCTTCTTCAACTGCGTTTTGTTTATCAGCGCATTTTAGAGTTCGCAACTGCCCGAAACACATGCGAGTTCTTTCGCGCCTTGTGTTTCATCTGTTTCTTCATAGCACACGATTTCGGCAAAGTCAATTTTCGGCAGTGCGTTTGCAAGTTGTTCGTATTTCTCTTTGCTGATGGCTTCGTAAGGCGCGAGCGCATAGACGTGATTGGTGCGCGGCAGGAACGATAGCCCGCCGATTATTTCCCAATTTTTGTAGAGCCAATTTCCGACTTCCAACCATTCGTCGTCGCTCACGCTGACCGTAACCGATGGATTATGTTCGGTGAAATTGACTTTGACTTGTTTCCAATACTCCAACTGCTCAATGGCGGAAAGGTCGTCGCGGTAGATTGCGCCATCAGGTGCTTTTACAGGGAACTCGAGCACATAGGTTGTGGCGTCGCCGTCGGTTTGTCCGACTTCGGGCTTGTAGGGGAACTTTTGGTCTTTGAGCATCTTGAAAAGCGGGTCGCTTGCCGAAATGCGAATGCGGCGAATGTAATACGGCGCATGTCGTGGATGCATGCCTGAAGAGGCGTCAACGAGTTGGGACACTGTTCCTGATGGCTTCACACAAGTAATGCATGTTGACGCATTGATTCCGAATCGCTTGGCGTATTCTTCATTGACCTTGATGGCTTCGGCTTTCAAGGCACGTTGCGTTTCAGGGTTTCGGACCGCAGGCGAATCCCACTGACCAGTGATTGAAACGCCGAGCAAGCGTTCTTCTTCGCAGTTTTTTTTCCATTCGGGCGATAGGTATGGAAAGTTTGTCAGCATGGATTGATATGTGCCGAGAATGGTTGCAAGGCGAATTTTGCGAAGCAAGGTTTCGGGCGTGTCTTCAGCACGGGCGACGACTTCGGAAAGATTACAAAACTGCTTTGAGCGCAAGATGATTTCGCCGCACGGATTTGTGCCGCAAGTCGCAAGGTAATTGGCAAAACTTTCGCGTCGGCGTTCAGGCAGTTGCTCTAAAATGCTTGAGCGATTAAAAATACCGCGCTCGCCGCTTCCCGACTTAATGAGCGAGAGCCACTCATCGAGAAATTCCGAAACTGTGGGCTTTTCGTTGTAGATGGCAGAGTTATTTGCCATGCTTCGCTCTGGGTGTGAAACATAGAACGCGCCGTCTTTGGCGTGGCGCATATCGACATCGTCCAAATCGGAAAGTGAAATCAAGGCACTGCGTCGCACGCCGCCCATCACCACCACTTCCCCGATTTTGCAAATAATGTCGTGCACATCGAGCGTATTGAGCCGCCGCCCTTGACGCTGCAAAATTCTTTCACGACTGAACTCCATCAACGCGCGCAGCGGCTCTGGTCCTGACGCTCTGCCGCCCATCGTTTTCAATCGCGCGCCTTGTGGTCGAACGCTTGAATAATCAAACGCCACATCTTCACCGTTGAACCAAGTCTTCAACCCAAAAACGAATGCATCTGCCCAACCTTCTTTGCTATCCTCGACGACATAGGTTGGCAATTTCTTTCCTGTTTGCTTTTTGATTTGCGGCAACTTGTGAATTGATTGTTGCTCGACCGAAAAGCCAACGCCTGTGCCGCACATCAGGATATACATAATCTCGCCGAAATCTTGCAAGGATTCAGGCGCAATAAACGAGCAGTTGTAAGCCGCCACATTGGTTTTGCGAGCCGCTTCGCCCGCACTCCACAAGAGCCGCATCGACGGCATCACTTCTTGTTTCAAAATGGCTTCTCGCACTTCGGCGTATTCAGCATCGGTGAGTTTCTCGCCCAAGTTCTCACGCATAAAAGCGATGTAGCGGTCAACGGTTTCTACCCATGTTTCGCGCCGACCTTTTTCAGGAAGCCATCGCGAATAAGTGCGGTAGTAAATGAGCTCTGAAAGCGGATTGCGGAAAAAGCCCTTGCTCTCTTCGGCTAACTTTTTGACTTCAGGCGGCACTGGCTTCTTCTGACGGCGAATTTTTGCGCGCTCGTTTCGGTAAAGAATGTAGGCTTTGGCGGTCTTCGCCCAATTTTCCTTGATAAGCACCGTCTCTACAAGGTCTTGAATCTGCTCAACGGATGGTGGTTCAGCTTCAAACTTTTGCTCGAGAATTTTCACAACCTCATCGGAAAGATGTTGCGCAACTTCTGCACCGAACTCGCCTGTAGCTTGCCCTGCCTTGAAAATGGCATTCGTGATTTTGCTTTGATTAAACGGTGCAACGCTCTTATCGCGCTTAATCACTTGAAGGAGCATAGTGGTTTTGCTTGATGCGGTCATACCAGAATTAGAATTGTTAGAGGTTGGATTAAAAAGAGCGCTAATACTACAAAATTTGTTTGAAAAAATTTGGTAGGAAATTTCCTTCGGATAACAGCATAAGTCAGCATACCGCAACGGCTTTGTATTTTGTGGATTCGTCGAACCGTTGAAAACTTTTCACGATACATGACCGCATAGTTTCATTGCTCCCTTGCTCGTTCTTCATTGCTGATGCGTTGGTGATTGTGAGCGCAGTAAGAAATCCATCATAATGAATAGTGAAGCATTGCCTTGTCGTTCCGCAGTTTCCTGCTTCGTTACTCATTCCTCATTACTCGTTACTCATTAAAAATGTTGTTTCGGCTTTCAACAAAGCCCAAGGCGCGCATTTCCGACCAATAAAAGCCGTGCGCTTGCGCCTCTGTGATAAATCCCAAATGTCCGCCTGATTCAGGCGTTTCCAAAAAAACTGTATCGCTTGCTTTGGCTTCGTCAAATGGATAGCATGAAGGGGCGAGAAAAACATCGTTCTTTGCATTAAGAATCAAGGTCGGAATCGTGATGAGCGGAATAAATTGCTTCGAACTGCATTTGGCGTAATACTCCTCAGCACTCTCGAAGCCGTGCAAGGGTGCGGTGTAGCAGTTGTCGAAGTCGCGCAAGGTTTTGATTTGTTTTTTGAGATAGGGTTCAAGCGAAATTTCGTTTGGAAACAGTTTGGCTTTTTGCTCGATTTTCTCTCGGAGCGATTTCAAAAAACGTTGTTCATAGAGCCGATTCGAGAAGCGTGAAATTTGTCTCGAACTTGCGTCAAGGTCGCACGGCACGGAAAGCACAACGGCTTTTTTGACTTTGGGAGAAATTGCCTGCGCTTGTTCGCCCAAGTATTTGAGCGTTAAATTTGCGCCAAGGCTAAACCCAATCAGATAAATTTCGTCATACCGTTCGTTTGTTGCGGCGTGCTCGAGAACGGTGTGTAAATCTTCAGTTGCGCCGCTGTGATACGCGCGCGGCAAGCGGTTTGGCTCACCTGAACAGCCGCGAAAGTTCCACGCTAATGCGTCGTAGCCGCAAAGCGAAAACGCACGCGCCATTCCGACCACATTAGGGCGATGCGAATTGCTCTCCAAGCCGTGCGAAATGATGGCAAGTTTGCGCGATGGGGTATTCGTTGTAGCATAGAGCCAATCGAGGTCGAGAAAATCGCCATCGGGCGTTGCGATGCGCTCGCGCTGATAAGCAACTGACATCACCTTGCGAAAGAGTGCGGGAATGATGGTCTGCAAGTGTCCGCCCGAAAGCCACCATGAGGGCGGCTGATATGTGGAGTGTTCAAGTATTGGCATCTTGTTTTTTCTAAAAACGAAACAGCAAAACTAATGAAAATTACTTACAATGCGCCCGTCGTTCTGACCTTCACATTTCTGTGCGTCGGCGTGATGGTTGTCAGTTCAATCACGGGCGGCTGGTTTGCAAAAACCTTTTGTGCGACCGCGCCGAATCAAAGTTGGCTTAATCCCCTGACCTACTTGCGTTTATTTTCGCACATCTTAGGGCACGCCGATTGGACGCACCTCCTTTCAAACTTCTCGTTCATTTTGCTTTTGGGCGGATTGCTCGAAGAAAAATACGGCTCAGAGTCGCTCTTAATTCAAATTCTCATCACCGCGTTTGTAACCGCCATTTTGAACAACCTTTTCTTTTCAACAGGATTGATGGGTGCAAGCGGCGTGGTGTTTATGATGATTTTGCTTTCGTCGTTTGTCAATTTTAGGCAGGGCGAAATTCCGCTCACGTTCATTCTGGTGGTTTTGCTCTATCTCGGGCGGGAAGTGATAAACAGTTTTGAGCAGAACAACATCTCAGAATTTGCACACATTTTGGGCGGCATTTGCGGCGCAGTGTTTGGCTTTTTCCGTCCGTTTCAAAACACTTGAAACATAATTTGAGAGGTTGCGCTATACTTTTGCTATTGGCAATTCTCGCTCAATCGCAATCGTCATTCACATGAAGAAAAAATTATACCTCTCCTCTCGTGGAAAAATTCTTGCCGGTGTTTGCACGGGTCTCGGCGAATACTTTGAGATTGACCCTGTTCTCATTCGTGCACTTTTCATTGTTGCCCTATTTTCGGGTGGCATCGGCGCAATGCTCTACATCGTGCTGTGGCTGATTATGCCGAAAGAAGAAGCCGTTCTTTCCGCTCAATCACCTCAAGAAACTCCCGAACATTCTGAAAACAGCGACAGCGTTCTTTCCGAAAAGCACAAAGGCTCGGTTCTTGCAGGGTTGCTTTTGGTTGGTTTAGGCATTTTCTTTTTAATGCGCGAACTCTTCCCCATGTTCAGCTTCAAGTATATGCTTCCCATCATCTTGATTGCCGTTGGCGTAATCATCGTGTTTAACACGTTTCGTAAAAATTTGACCTCGTCCAACTCATGAAACCAGGAAGCATTTTCTTTGGCTCGTTCTTGATTGTGCTTGGCGGATTATTTTTAGTGAAAAACCTCGGTATTGAAACGACGAGCATTGATAGCCTTACTAAACTTTGGCCCCTGATTCTCATCGTGCTGGGGGTGTCGTATCTGATTAGCAACGAAGTTATTGCTCGCGTGCTTTCAGCAGTCTCTGGCGTGCTGGGTGGCGTGATTGTGTGGACGCTTTTTCAACAATTCACTCCTTCAAAAGTTTTTTCCTTTAATTATCCATCAAGTTCAAGCCAAGCCGACTCCGTCGCCCAAGTGCAAAGCCTTATTGCCTTCTACGACGGAAAAGCTTCGAGAGCACGATGCAAACTTGAAGCGAGCGTGGGCGAATTTATTTTGAACGATACCACCAGTCATCTGCTGAAAGTCGAAGCCAAGTCGAACTTTGGCATTTATGAATTGCGTCAAGTGCGCAAAGGCGATACGGAAGACGTCGTGATTGAAATGCAAGATGCGGAAGTAACGTTAGGTCAAAAAGTGACCAACAAGTTCACCCTCGCTTTGAACCCGAATCCGATTTGGAACATTCAAACCGACATCGGCGCGGCAAAAGTTGATTTTGACTTATCGTCCTTTCAAGTCCAACACATTAACATTGAATCAGGCGCGGCATCTGTGAAATTGAAAATCGGCTCGCGCTGCGACTCTGTCCGACTTGATTTATCCGCCGCCGCTTCAACGCTCAAACTGCTTGTGCCAAAAGAATCAGGCTGTCAAATCGTCAGTGAAGATGATTTTTCTTCCAAAATCAACGCGAGCGGATTCACGAAACACGACAAGTCGCTATTGCGCACCAAAAACTTTGAAGATGCTCCGAAGAAAATTTATATCGTTTTGGAAAGCGGTTTTTCCAATCTGAACATTGAGCGATACTAACCGCTACAAACTCACATCTAAATAACTTCTCACATTCAGCGGCACTTGGCTTGAGCCTGCGTTGCGGAAGCCTGAAATCACAAGCGTATAGACCCCTTGCGAGAAGAAGATCTGCGGAACGGTGAGCGTTGTATTATCCGAAAATTGAATCGTGAAGTTGTATGAACCTGCATCAAGCGTGAAGTAAGGCGAAATGCCGCGCCGCTCAAAGTTTGAGACCGACACATTTTCACCCGCGATGGAAATTGCTCCCGCATCGCTCGAAGCATGAATGAATCGCACAAAAGCCTTGCCTTCGCTCGGTGTAGCAAGCGTATCTTGCGCAATGAGCAACAGGGTATCGACGGCATTTTCGGCGTCGACGGCAAAGGCGGTGAATTTCAAATTCGCATCGAGCGTGACTACGGTTCGTGCGATGTTGAGTGTGGTGCGCGACGGCAACAAACGAAAATCGCGCTCGCCAGTTTTGAAGAAGTCGTATCGATATTGCCGACCGTATTCGGTCTCGCGTTGCACATAGAGAAGCGTCGCACCGATGGTATTCATGACGGCAAAATCCAACTGACCTGTCGTTGAGGCACTGTGAATAAAGCGCACTTGTGCACTTGGCAAACTATCATTTGGTTCAGTGATGTCGGGCGCGCATGCAGAAGTCAGCGCAAGTATTGGCAGCAGAATTAGCGTCCATAATAGCGTGGTGTTCTTCATTCGTGTCATTAAGTTTGGTTAAATGAATTAACGATTGAATCAAAAAAAGATAAAACTCTGCTGTGCGCCACGCAACCCCTACGCCTTTCGCTTTATCTCCATCTTTCCTTATCTTGACGAAAAACAAACCCGACAACTGTGAGAAGTATTTTCGTTCTTGCCATGCTGTTCCCATCACTCACGGTTTTAGCACAAAACACGCCTGATAAACTCATTCTCGAGGTGCTCGATGCACAAGTTCGCGCTTGGAATCAAGGTGACATTTCTGCGTTTATGAATGGCTATCTTGATTCCGATTCAACCCGTTTCGTTTCTGCAAAAGGCGTTACCGAAGGCTATCAGCGCGTTTTAGCGCGATACCTTTCCGCCTATCCTACGAAAGAAAAAATGGGCGAACTCTCGTTTGGTGATTTGAATGTGCGACTGCTCTCATCAGACCTTGCGGTTGTTGTTGGACGATGGAACTTGAAGAGAGCCGACGCCGACGGCGGAAACGTCAGCGGTTATTTCACCTTGATTTTTCAGAAGACTGTGAATGGGTGGAAAATCATTCACGACCATACATCTTAAAATTTTATGCTCAAATTATCCGAAGAACATCTGCGCGCCATGCCGAAAGTGCTTCTGCACGAACACTTGGACGGCGGCGTTAGACCTTCAACGGTCATAGAACTTGCCAAAGAACAAGGCTATACAAAATTGCCGACTACCGACCCGCACGACTTGGCACAGTGGTTTTTCAGAGGTGCAAACAAAGGCTCGCTCGCTGAATACCTCGAAGGCTTTGCGCACACTTGCGCTGTGATGCAAACGCCCGACGCCTTAGAGCGCGTCGCCTTTGAGATGGTCGAGGACATGAAACACGATGGCGTGTGCTATGTGGAAATTCGTTTCGCGCCTGTCTTCCACACTGAAAAAGGTTTGCATTGGGAAGAAGTCGTCCGAAGCGTGTTGCGCGGTTTGGAGCGCGGCGAAAGAGAGTTCGGCGTGAAAGCAAGGCTCATCATTTGCGCGATGCGGCACTTAGACGGACAGCACTCCGAAGATATGGCGAACCTTGCTGTCGATTTTCGCGATAGAGGCGTCGTAGGCTTCGACCTCGCCGGCGAAGAAGGCGGCTATCCGCCAAAGAAACACATCGAGGCGTTTCACTTTTGCCAACGCGCGAATTTTAACATCACCATACACGCGGGCGAAGGCTTCGGCAAAGAATCCATCTGGCAAGCGATTCAATGGTGTGGCGCGCATCGAATCGGGCACGCCACGCGGCTCATCGACGACATGGCAGTGCTCAATGGCGAAGTCATAAAACTGAACTCGCTCTCGCAATACGTGCTCGATAAACGAATCCCGCTTGAAATCTGCCTTTCGTCTAACATTCACACGGGCGCGGCAAAATCGTTTGCCGAACACCCATTCGGAATTTTTTTCAAAAACAAGTTCCGCGTTACGCTCAACACCGATAACCGCTTAATGAGCAACACCTCCATGACACAGGAATACAAAATCGCTCACGAATTTTTCGGACTCTCGTTCGAGGATTTGGAACGCATTTCTATCAACTCCATGAAAAGCGCGTTCATCTCCTACAACGAGCGCGTCGATTTGATTTACAATACGATTAAACCCCAGTTTGCCGCACTCAAAGAAAAGTTGTTACAACCGTAATAAATCATTGAACCGCCAGTCTTCGCTAATTCTTACAAGAGAAAATCGCGCGCCCGAAGCGCCCGCTCGAGAAGCCCATGAACACATCGCTACGCTCAATGCGCTCGCTTGGAATTGCGTTTCGCTGATTTCAAAGAGACAGGCGCTATCAAATTGCCATCGCTCCATTGCCATCGCTCGTAACCCCGTGATTATGGGCATTTGTCGTTGGCAACTTTCTAACTATCACACGGCAAATTGCTTGAAGCCCTGCATCTCTATAAAAATTCGCTGACCCACTTTCGCCAATCTTTGTTCTCAACAACATCAGCGAAGTGGCAAGGAATTTGTATTCTTGTTTCCTGAAACCACAACTGCACAAGCCGTCGTTGCTTGCGAAAAAGTAAGAGCCGCGATTGAACATTTGATTGGTCTCAATTTCACCCCAACCTGAACACCACTATCAGCATTAGCGCTTGAGGCAATATCAATTAGCCCAGCCGACCAGCACCTACTGCGCAAAGCCAAGCGCTCGCCATCAAGTTTGCTATTGATTCAATGCATACGCTTAATCATTATATCCCACAGCGATTGATTGAGCGGCAAGACGAGAAGCCAATGCTCAAGCCATGCTAACACTGCCATCATTCCTGTGAGGATATATCCGACCTTTTTCCAAATCTCCTTTTCCGAAAACGCTAATTGAATCAATCGGTAAGAAAGGATTGTGCAGAGAGTAATTGAAATCGGAAAGAGCCAATTGATGTGCGCAATAGTCATGTAGGTGGTCATGTCGGAAACGGAATCAGGAATAAATTCTCTGCCTGTGTTCATCACGCCGAGAAAGATGTTGAGCTTCGCCGATTGGTGCATCAGCCAAAAGAGCAAAAAGGTGTAAAAGCCGAATTTGTTTTTCGCTCGCCAAAATACAATGCCCATCACCAGCACAATGCCGAGTACAAGTCCTTCGTGATACGCGCTTCGATGCACTGCCTTGAAAAAACTAATCCACGACGGTCCGACGCTGAAAATCGGACGCACTTGCGGTCCAACGATATATCCTGTATAAAAACTCACTTCCACAAACGCCCACACCAGCGAGGCGGCGGTAAAACTCCAATATGCACTTTGAACGCTTCCCACATCTTTGAGCCGAAACAGCAAGAAGCCCGACATCAATGCCACAATCAGTGCCGTCCAAAATACAACGCCGTAGAACTGTGGCTGAAAGTTGAAGTAAATGATGATGCCTGTCGAGAGCCACCATAACACAATTGAGTATAAGGCTGGAATCCAAAGTTGTGGGGATTTTACTTCATTGACGAAAGAAGGCTCAACGGTGAGAGAAGACGACTCACTGCGAGCGCGCCGTTCGAGTTCTGCAATGTTCATACTACGTTCCTTTTTCAATGCTTAAAACAAACTGCACCAATCTACGCATTGCACGTGCAATTCTCAAACATCACCCCAATAGAAATGCCCTGCACATGCAGGGCAAACCAACTTGTGATTCACTTTTTTGATAATCCGTATCACATCGTTTCACGAATGACGTGCGTAACGACACCTAACACCCGAAAATTCATTTCAGGTTTGATTTCAAGGCTTTGATAGTTCGGATTTGCAGGCACAAGGTAAATTTTGCCGTTGTGCTTAACCAGCCGCTTGACTGTGGTGCCGTCGTCAATCGAGGCAATGACGATTTTGTTCTCAACATTACGCTCGAGCGAATCGACAATCAATATATCGCCTGGTGAGATGCCTGCGTTAATCATGGAGTCTCCCGACACTTTGACACAGAAGACGCCGCGCGCACGCTTGACAAGCGAGGCATCGAGCGCAAAGTAGGTGTCGATGTGCTCATCTGCCCAAGTCGCCGTGCCGGCTTGCACCGTTGACGAAAAGAGCGGAACGCGCACCATCTTTTCAGACACTTGACAAAAATCCATCGAACGGTGAGGCGAACTCGCTGTTTTCATGTTTGTATGTTGTTTGCGTTACGGAAATTGTTCTCAAAAGAGCTGTGTCTTCAAATAGGTGTGCAGGTGTGAATCTATGAAACCTGTTCAGACTTCGCAAAATCGATTGGCATGTAATCTGAGGTGCCATTTTCTGAATCTTTACGTTTCTCGACTATGATGCCCTCTCTTTACTCAAATCATAACTAATGCCTTTCCACTGCACCGTGCGGCTAAAGCCAATCACCACTGGCACAAGAAATACGAAAGCGTAGTAGTAAATCTCAAACAAGAGGAAATACTTGCAGAGCCACAGTTCGCGCAGTTTTTTCAGAACAGGCAACACGATAAGCAAGTCCGCCAAGAACTTTACGCCCAGCACGCCCAGCGCTTTTTCAATCGGAAGAAAACCAAAGGCAAGCAGGCTAAAGAGATGCACAAGAAACATGAGCAACGCAAAGAAACTATGAACGGCACTCGCATCTAAGCCGCCGAGCGTCCATCGCTTTTTTTGTGCATAAAGGTCGGCGACGGTTTGCATCGGCTCAGTGAAGTTATGCGTTTCGTAGAGCGTGGGGAAAACGATTTTCCAGCGCGATTTCAAAATGGCTTGAAAGAGTGCAAAGTCTTCCGTGATGCTGAATTTAATGTTCTCGTATCCGCCGATTTGCTGATAAGTTTGTTTGCGAAAAGTGAAATTATTTCCAATACCGCCAATCGGAAAGCCAATCGATGCGCGCCCCGAACTAACCCCCAAAATGTAGCACCAATCGAGCGACTGCATTGCCGAAAACCAGTTATCACATTTGCTCTTGTCAAGTTCTTTTGGAATCGTAATGCCGCAGACAAGCCCGACCTCGTCGGTGAAAAATTTCAATGTTTCTTTTACCCAAGTTTTTTGAACGATGCAATCGGCGTCGGTCAGAAAAATAAACTCGCCTTTTGAGCGCTCGACGGCTTGATGAACGGCATTGGCTTTGCCACGAATTTTTCGATTTTGGTCAGCACAATGTAAATGAACAAAGGGAAAACGTTGCGCATAGTCTTCGACAATCTCAGGCGTTCTATCCGTTGAAGCGCCGTCGCTGATGATGATTTCAAATCGGTCATGCGGATAATCAATTTCAACAAGCGAATCAAGTGTTCGTGCAATGTTCCGCTCTTCGTTGCGTGCGGCCACAATCACTGACACCCACGGCAGTTCGTCAGGCAACTGACGGCGTTCCGGCAATCGGTTCAGACCCCAATAAAATAAGCATGACTGCACAAGGTAAAATGCAAGGAGGGCAATCGTGATTGCTAGAAAAATGGTCATTGCAACGAAGTTTAGTTTTTTGCAAGCGCGCCGTATATTTGCCGTTCTCTAAATCTAGCTGAATTTTACAAACGCACAGCAAAGTTGTGCGTGAGACTAACATATCCATCTGAACTCTTCATATGGTCATGAGCAAAATGCGCGACAGCGCAAAGTGGCTTTTCGTCGTCTTGATTGTCGCGTTCGTCATTACAATCGTCTTTGAGTGGGGAATGGACTTTACTGGTATGCAAAACCGCCCCAATGAAATCGGACGCATTGACGGCAAACCGATTACCCTTAAAGAATATGAACGCCTCTGCAAAGTCTACATCGACAACTATCGCCAGCAAGCCAAAGGCATTGAGATTGACGATGCCTTAGACGCACGCATTCGTGACCAAGTCTGGAACGACCTTGTCGAGCGCGAATTGCTCACCAAAGAATATGAAAAGCAAGGCATCAGCGTTAGCGACCAAGAAATCGTCGATGCCATTTTCTCCGATAATCCGCCTGAATTTATTGCACAACAATTTCGCGACTCCAAAACGGGCAAAATCAACAAGGAAGCCTTGATGCAAGCCGCTGTCGCTCCTGAAAACACAAAAGCATGGATTCAGGTCGAAGAATATGTTCGCCAAATCAAAATGCGCGAAAAACTCGAGCGTTTACACCTTGCCTCTGTTCGTGTCAGCGATGAAGAAGCGCGAATCAAGTTTCATCAAGACCGATTGAAACTCACTGGCAAATTTGTTCTGCTGGATTTTTCTCGCACGAAGCCCGATTCAATGTATAACATCAGCGACGGCGAAATTTCGGCTTACTACCGAGACCACCGCGACGACTACAAGCAAGAGCCGAACCGCTCCGCAAAGTTCGTCTTTTTCCCCAATACACCAACCTCCGAAGACACGCTCTCGATTGAAAACGATTTGAAAAAACTCGCTCGCGAATTCGCTGAAACCAAGAACGATACCGATTTCATCAACATTCATGGCGACCAACCGCCGAACTTTGGCAAATCATTTGCGCACGGCTCAATTAGTCCTGAAATTGACGAGGCAATTTACAAGGGCGAAGTAAAAGTGGGAATGGTGGTTGGTCCTGTGCGCGAATTTGGCGAGTTCAAACTCATCAAAATTACCGACGTCAAACCAGATGGCGAACCAATGGTGCGCGCCTCACACATTCTTTTACAGCCCACTGGCAACACGAAAGCCGATACGCTCAAAACGATTGAAGAAGCCAAAGCCCTCTTAGCACGCATTAAAAAAGGCGAAATTTCTTTCGAAGATGCAGCACGGCAATACTCAAAAGACGGCTCGGCGCAAAGCGGTGGCGACTTAGGCTGGTATGGCAAAGGCCGAATGGTAAAGCCCTTCGAAGATGCTTCGTTCTCGGGCAAAGTCGGCGACCTCATCGGTCCTGTTCAAACACAATTTGGAATCCACTTGATTAAAATTACAGGCCGCGATACGCGCGATGTCAAAGGCGTTGAACTCGTCAAAAAAATCGTTCCGAGCCCTTCCACGATTGAGCGCCAACGCCGCGCCGCCAGCGAGTTCCAATACTTCGCCTCCGAAGAAGGTTTCGATAACGAAGCCGAAAAGAAAGGCTACGAAGTGCGCCAAACCGGACAGTTCTCCAAAGGCGGATTCATTCCAATGCTCGGCACCAGCGCAAACGTGATGAAGTTCGCCTTCAATGCTAAAGAAAATCAAATCAGCGACGTCATTGCCGTCAAAGATGGATTTGCCGTCATGCAACTTATCGAGAAAAACGACGACGGCTATCGACGCCTCGATGATAATCTCAAACGCGACATCAAAAACAAACTGATTCGCGAAAAAAAACTCGCCGAACTGCGCGAGACCGCAAAAAAACTCATTGAGCAATCAGGCAACGACCTTCAAAAACTCGCTTCGCTCGATTCAGGCTCTGTTGTGCGTGAGTTCAACGGCGTCTCGCTTCAAAGCCCAAACATTGCTGGGTTAGGTCGTGAAGCAAACTTCGTCTCGATTGTATCTACCTTGGAACTTAATCAACTCTCCAAGCCAATTAACACCAACCGCGGCGTTGCTATCGCTGTGCTTACTGCAAAAGAATCAGGCAAGGACGAAGACTTTGAATCGCAAAAAGAAACCCTTCGCAATCAACTCTTGCAAGAAAAGAAAACGCAAGTTCAACAAAATTGGCTTCAAGCCTTGAAGAAGAAAGCCGATATCGTAGACAACCGCATGATGTTCTAATTTGCTTTTGTGCGGAACTGAAACTCACATAAGCCTTGTTTGAAAATCACAACAAGGCTTTTGTATTTCACTAGTCTTCTCAAACTTCTAATTCAGAGAGGTCAATCTTCACCAAAACAAACGACGCAACCCTTCAAATGCGCCTATTCTCAATTTTTTTGCTCTGCCTTTTCACTACACCCATGCTTTCTGCACATGATACCGTTGCTCAAGCTGATTCTGCTTATCGTGCCTTTAATTATTCGCTTGCTATCGCGCTCTATGAAACCCTTTCTGATGACGATAAAACAGCCGAGATTTGCATCAAACTTGCTGATGCGTACTTCTACGGTGGCTACGAACTTCCGAAATCCAAACAAGAAGCGATGTATCTCAAAGCGAAATCTGTGCTTGAACTTGCTCTGAAAAAATCGCCTGCAAATCCTGACATTTACGCCCGTCTCGGTCAAGTTACTGGTCAAATCGCGCTCTTTCGTGGCAATAAAGAAAAAGTCAAATTAGGATTGGAAATCAAGGAATATGCGGACAAAGCCCTCGCGCTTGACCCCAACCATGGAATGGCAAACGCTGTTTTGGGAATTTGGCATTATGAACTAGCAGGGTTGGGATTCGTTGAACGCACTTTCGCTAAACTTTTCTTTGGCAATGTGCCCGAAGGCAGCTATGAACAATCCGCTAAACATCTTGCGAAAGCCGTTTCACATAGCCCTGAAGTTATTTTCTACCGCAACGCCTACGCCAAAGCCTTGCTCAAACTTGGGCGCGACACCGAAGCCAAACAGCAACTTGAAATCGCTTTGAAACTCCCGCTTATTGTTGCAGGCGATAAACAAAACAAACGCGAATCGCGCCTTTTGCTCGCCGATATTTAACACACGGTTTAACGCGCTGTATTTGCAATTCGCCACAGCAACGCTTGCACGCCTAAGTGATAACTTGTTTCGCCGAAGCCAGAAATGACGCCGATGCAGACTTCCGAAATGAACGAGTGGCGACGAAAAGGCTCACGCGCAAACACATTCGAAAGATGCACTTCCACAACCGGCAATTTCACTGAAGCAATCGCATCGCGCAAGGCTATCGAGGTATGCGTCAGTGCGCCTGCATTCAGCACGACCCCTTGAATGCGCCCGCAGTCTTCCGCCTCAAAGAGTTTTTCAATCAGCGCACCTTCGCTTTCACTCTGAAAAAATTCAAACGCGACTTCTTTGAAGGCTTGCACAAGCGATTGATTGATGTCGCCTAATGTTCTCGTGCCGTAAATGTTCGGCTCGCGTTTGCCCAAGCGCGAAAGGTTTGGTCCGTTAAGCACAAGAATGGTCATTGTGAATGAAGCGATGAAAGTTTTTGGCGAAGCCTATCAGGAATCGGCGTTGATTTGCCCGTTGTGGTATCAATGATGGCATGCGTTACATCGGCATCAAACGACGGCACATTGCCTTGCGTAAGGTTATAGGCTTCGTGCCTCATCGTGAACGAAGAAGTTCCAATGCGAGAAATGTGCGTGAAAATTACAAGTTCGTCGTTGAGATGTGATGAACGGCGATAGTTAATGTTGATATTGACCACGACAGGCAACATTTTCTGCGCTAAAAAATCATTGAGCGTAAAGCCTGCACTTTGCAAGAGTTCAACCCTTGCCTGCTCAATGTAGTTGAGATAAACGGCGTTATTGACGTGTTGAAAGAAATCTAATTCGTAGCTGCGGACTTTAAGCCGCGTTTCGTGCTTGTGCATTGAAGCAAATTTGACGCTTGAAATCGAGCGGGCAAGCCCTCTGACTCGCCCGCTGGTCGGTTAGATGTTTCAGAATACAGGCTCGGCGAAGGTTTTGAGCACATTGAGCGATTCTTCTTGCACTTCTTTGTGCAAACTATTGCCGTGTGAATCCATCGTGCAAATTGCGGCAAAGCCTTCGACTTCGAAGTGCCACATGGCTTCGGGAACGCCCATTTCTTCGAGATAGTCGACGCCTAGTACATTTTTGATGCACTGCGCGTAATACTGCGCCGCACCGCCAATCGCATTGAGATACACTGCTCCGTGCTCTTGCAAGCCTTTCAAGGTTTTTGCGCCCATGCCGCCTTTGCCAATAATGGCGCGGAATCCGAGCCGTTGAATCACATCGGCTTGATATGGCTCTTCGCGAATGGAGGTTGTCGGACCTGCTGCGATGACTTTATACTTCCCGTTTTCTTTCAGCACCACAGGACCGCAGTGATAGAGCACGCCGCCGCGCGTCTCGACAGGCATATCTTTGGCTTCAAGGTTATGATGGATAATGTGATGATGAAACGCATCGCGCCCTGTGTGCATTGTGCCGTTGATAATCACCACATCGCCAACTTTGATTTTGCGGATTTGTTCTTCGCTAATCGGTGCTTGAAGCACAATTTCTTTGCCTGTTAATGGAATGCCTGCGCCTTTCGCCAGCCGTTTGATTTCGTCCGATTCGCGATAAAGCCATTTGATGATGTTTCCGTGTGAATCGAGATGAACGCCAAGACGGCGATACGCCCAACAGTTATAGGCAACGCTTACAAAAAAACTTGCGGGCAAGCGTTCCGCCAGTCCGATTTTACAGCCCAAGAGCGTAACCTTACCGCCGAAGCCCATCGTGCCGATGTTGAGTTTATCCGCATTTTCCATCACATAATCTTCCAACGCGCGCAAGGTTTCATCGGGATTGACATCATCGACAGGGCGCAGAAGTTGATGCTTGGCAAGTTCATAGCCGGAAGTTCTATCGCCGCCAATGCCCACGCCAATAAAGCCTGCCGAACAGCCTTGTCCTTGCGCTTGCCAGACAGCGTGCATAATGCACTTTCGGATTCCATCTAAATCGCGTCCGGCTTTGCCCAGCCCCTCGAGTTCCATTGGAAGTGAGTATTGAATGTTTTTGTTTTCACAACCGCCACCTTTCAAGATGAGTTTGATTTCGGTGTAGTCATGCTCCCACTGCTCAAAATGCATGACGGGCACGCCTGCACCGACATTCGTGCCACTGTTTTTGCCTGTGATTGGGTGAACGGAGTTCGGACGCAGTTTGCCCGTCTTCGTTGCTTCTATGGTTGCTTCTTTGATGGCGGCTTTGATTTCAAGTTGATTGACACCAATCGGCGTGTGAATGAAGAAAGTCGGCATGCCTGTGTCTTGACAAATTGGCGATACATTATCGCATGCCATATCGACATTGAGCGTAATGGTCGACATGGCTAAGCCTGAGCGCGAATTTGCTTCTTCACGTTCAGCGGCGCGTGCAACCGCGCGACGCACATCGCTCGGCAAGTTTGTCGACGTTTCCGTGATAAGTTGCAGGATTGAATCTTTCAGTGCGGTCATACTACAAGAAGGTTTGAATTACGAAAAGTTCTGTCAGGGTTTAATTTACGCCAAATGTTGCGCGCTTGAAAAATATGGTTTATTAGCGAAGAAGGCTTAACTTTGTGCCCGTCCGAGATTTCTGCTTTCTAAAAAACACACCTCATCAATATCGCTTCGATAATGGAACTGCTCTCAAACGCGACACTTGGCTTTCTTTCATTTCTCTTTATTTATCGCCTTTTACGCTATCTGACGACGCCGCTTCTCAAAAAAGTCGGCGTCTATCGTTATTACTCGAGAATGTTTTGCACCGTGCCTTACGGCTTCAAGACGCTTGAAGTTCACATCGGCACAAGTTGGGATTTCTTCCGACTTCAAAAAGTCAATCCGTCGGTTTTGCTCTATCACTTGGCGGAAGGCTTGCACAATTTGTGCGCTGAAATTGAGTCAGGAAAAATCGCGCCTGAAACGAAGATTCGTGCCAACTTGTATTATTTCAGCGATGCGACCGTAGAAAAATTTGGCTTCAAACCGCGCCGCCCAAACCTTCTCGAGTGGTTCGTTTTCAGCCTCAATTACATTGAACTTTGCATTATGCTCTCCATTTCATATGGAAAACTCACGCGCGTTCGGTTTGAAAATCTTAAAGTGATTGAAGGGGTTGCAAGCAACCTTGCTCATCATAGACAAGAATATCTTCGAATTGCCGAGCGTCTCCGAAAGCGCCAATCCATTCAACTGATTTTGCTCGACGATTCACAGGCAAAACGCAATGTCGCCTAAGATATGCTCCCACATTTTCAAGGACTCACGGAAGCAGAAGTTCAAGAACGAAAATCCAAAGGACTTATCAACCGCACGAAGCGCGAACATATCAAAAGTGTTCCGCAAATCGTCTTTGAAAACTCGTTTAGCGTTTTTAACCTCATCAATTTTGCGGTTATCACTTTTCTCCTCGTTTTTTATTTCACGACCGACGACGACCGACTTTTCCTCGATTCGCTCGGGATTATTACCGTTACGCTTGCTAATACGCTCATTGCGATTGTGCAGGAAGTTCGCGCCGCACGCACCCTTGCGAAAATGGAACTGCTCAAAAACCCCTTTGTAACCGTCGTCAGAAACGGAAACAAAATTCAGATTGATAAGCACGAGATTGTGCAAGATGATGTGCTCTTCATTGAAAAAGGCGAGCAAATCGTCGTCGATGGAAAGGTGCTGTATGCCAATCGATTAGAGGTTGATGAATCGCTCGTTACAGGCGAGTCGATTTCGATTGCAAAGTCGGCGGGCGATGAACTGCTATCGGGCAGTTTCTGCGTCTTTGGGAATGGATATTTCCGCGCGGAAAAAGTCGGTGCTGAAAGTTACGCGACGCGCATTACCGCACAGGCGAAACGATACAAGTTCATGGTTTCGCCGCTTCAACGCAAAATCAATTTGCTTTTTGTTTGGTCGTTTGGCATTACGGCAATGCTTGTATTGGTGGAAGTTTTGCGCAGTTTGATTTTGCACAATTTCACACCCGATGAGGTGCGTAAAATTTCTACGATTGCCATTTCGCTTATTCCCGAAGGCTTAGTGTTTTTTTCCTCCATCACCTTCACGATTGGCATTTTTCGGATTGCTAAAATCGGCGCGATGATTCAGAAAATCAATGCGATTGACGCCTTCCCAACGATTCAAGTTGTATGCATGGATAAAACAGGCACACTCACACAGAATAAAATTGCTTTCGCCAAGCTTTCGCTTTTCAAAGGCTTTTCCGAAGACGAGGTCAAAGCGTGTTTAGGCGCGTTCAGCACGCTGAGCACGGAGCAAAACGCCACCATCAAAGCCTTGTCGATTTTCACGCCGCCGTCCGACCTTGCACGGCTCGATGAAATTCCGTTTCGCTCCGATATTAAAATCAGCGCGGTTAAAATGACCATTGGCTCAAGCGTGCGCACCTTCATTCTTGGCGGCTTCGATGTGCTTCAAGAGCGACTCTCCAAAAGCGAAGAAGAAGAAGCCCTCACACTTTTCACACAGTATAAACTTTCAGGCTATCGCAACCTGCTTTTCGGCGAAGTGAGTTCAGAACTCTCCGAAAAACTCTCTGCCGAACAGGTCGACTCGTTTGAAATTACGCCCATCGCCATCGTCTCGCTCAAAGACGAAGCCCGAGCCGATGCGATTGACGTCTTGAAACTCTTCGAGAAAAATAACATCGATGTAAAAATCATTTCAGGCGATTCAGGCGATTCTGTTTTCCAAACCCTGCGCGAAATCGGATGGAACGCCTCGCCCGACTTGATGATTACTGGCAACGAACTCGACAAACTTCCAACCGAGCAACTGCCCGAAGTCATCTCTCAAAAATCAATTTTTGTGCGAACAAAGCCCGAACATAAACTCACGATTGTTCAAACGCTAAAAGCCTTGAAGAAAGAAACGGCGATGATTGGCGACGGCGTCAATGATTTGCTCGCCATTAAAGAAGCAAGTTTGGGGATTGCTATGGAGGAAGGAAGCGCGATTACCAAAGAAGCCGCCGATGTGGT
>CALKXI010000105.1 GCA_938003965.1 uncultured Chlorobiales bacterium | reverse complement strand
CCCGGACTCGACCAACCTGTGGCGGCAAACCTGATTGGCGTAGCGGGTCAAACGATTACCCTTGCCGATAGCCTTTACACCGCATTTGTCAATGTCGGAAACTACACAGGTCCGTTCCAATACAAGTTCTGGATTCGTCGCAACGACCAATTTGAAAATCCGGGCGGTCCGGGCAACTTCGGTAACCGTGTGGATACGGCGACAGCGGGCTTCAAACTCTTACCGGCACGCTATTGGAACAACGACGGCTCGAATGTCGGCACGCAGAAATTTTATCGCGTAACGTTCCGTGCCAGCGTCGCGGGTCTGGGTGGATTCAGCCCTGCAACCGATACGCTCTTCGTGGCACTCTTCGGCGGATTTGACTCCGTTGCAACCACAGGCGCGGCAAACAGCCAAATTCTGACAGGCGTTACAGGTCAAACGCGAGCCGTGAGAATGTTCCGACAAGGCTTTACAAACAACTACGCGGGCGAAGTCTTCATTCGCGCAGTCTCTGGAAATACCATCACTTGGAAATTCCGCGGCTTGCCGTTTAGCAAGTTCAGCAACAGCGCATATGAACTTGGTGGCGACCGACAAATTCCTCTGCCGATTCAACCCGACTCCAGCTTCACAGGCAACGACGGTGCAGGTGGGTTCTACACTTGGAATGTTACCAGCGATACAGTTTTAACGATGGCAGATTTTGTAACGCCGCGTTTGGTGGTTCAATCGCCGCTTGTAGCAGATGTGAACTTCACCTATCGCGTCAACATCAAGGGCAGAACGCTGGTTGACGGCAAGAACCTTGACTCAATGCGCGCCGCTAATGGCTTGCTCTTTGTTGTGCTCTTCGGAAGCAACCCACATATCGGCTCGTTTGTAGGCGGTTGGGACACAACCAACGCCAACTTGGTGAGAATGTCGCCGCTCAACGGCAATCGCCAAACCGATACCATTTGGACTGTTACGCGCACAGAACCAGCAGGTAATGTCTTCTCGCAAAGTCAAGCCTTTAAGTTCGGTGTGGCGTATGTGGGCATGCCTGGTCCGCCTGTCAATACCGACAACGAAGCAGGATTCGGTCAAGACCATACCGTCAACTTCCCAACGATTACGGGTCCGACGAACTTCATCATCAATGCGACTTTCGGCGTAATTGAAAACGCGACCACAACGGGCAATCTCAGCGCGCCAACACGCGAAACAACCGTGGCAAAATCGTTCGCGTTGGAGCAAAACTATCCGAACCCGTTCAACCCAACAACGGTCATTCGCTTCTCTGTGCCACAGCAAAGCGACGTGAAGCTCGAAGTCTTCAACATCTTGGGTCAAAAGGTCGCAACGCTCGTCAATCAACGCTTGGCAGCGGGCACCTACACGCAACAATTCAACGCCATTAACCTTTCAAGCGGTGTTTATTTCTATCGCTTGCAAGCCGGCGACTTCACCAAAACGATGAAGATGATGCTTATCAAGTAATCGGCTCTTTGATTGGATTGATTGATTCCGAAGTCCGAATGTCTCGGAGGAAATGCTCTATCCGATGCACATTCGGACTTTCCGATTTTCTAACGCTGTAAGCCAATGACGCAATCTCGACTAACATCGTCTCGATTAACATGGTCTCGATTAAGAGCGTGCATGTTTATGCTCTTCTTTCTCGTCTCTGGCTGTGGCGATAGCCGTGAGAAGATTATCACAATTTGGACACAAATGCAGCCTGGAGAGCGCAAAATTTTAGATGCCGCTCTCGAGAAATTCGTTAAAGAAGATTCCGCTGGAAGAGAATGGGTGAAAAAAGGTTACGTGTTTCGAGAACTTTTCTACGAAACTGAACCCATTCGCACTAACTTCATGATTGCCGCGCTCGGCGGAAGCGGCGCAGAACTTGTCTATGGTCCGTCGGATATGGTCGGACCGTTCACCAAACTTCAAATCATTCACGCACTTGATTCACTGCCCGATGGCGTCAAACTCGAACAAGCGTTTTTAGATAGTTTCATCACCGAACCCTTTCCTGCAAATACTTACCTCAACGGACATCTCTACCAAATCGCCGACCAAATCGGCAATCACCTTTGCCTCGTCTATAACAAAGATTTAATTCCAACGCCGCCAAAAACGATTTCCGAAATGATTGAAGTCGGAAAACGCTTCACAAAAGGCGGCAGCTACGGATTAGTTTGGAACTACACCGAGCCATACTTCTTTATTCCATTTGTGGGCAGCTACGGCGGCAGCGTCATGAACGAAAATGCCGAGCCAACGCTGAACACTGAAGCCACCGTCAAGGCGGCACGGCTCATCGTCGAGCTGCGCGATAAACACAAAATCATTCCGCCCGATTGCGATTACCAAACCGCAAACGCGCTCTTCAAAGAAGGCAGAGCCGCCATGATTATCAACGGACCATGGTCGTGGGCGACTTACAAAAATGCAGGCATGAACTTCGGTATTGCACGCATTCCGCTTAACGATGAAACCGGGCTCTATCCCGCGCCGATGGTCTCGCCAAGAGGCTACAGCATCAACATCAACACGCGCGGCGAAAAACTTAAAGCAACGGTCGACTTGCTCAAATTCTTGTGCAGTCCAGAAATTGAATTGGAATTCACCAAAGCCGTCGGCACAATTCCGTCGCGGCGCGAAGCCTTCGCGAAACTTTCCGAAATCGCCGATGAAAATCTTAAAGGCTCGATGGAGCAAATCATGGTCGGAAAGCCGATGCCCGTCGTGAGCGAAATGCGCGTCATTTGGGATTCCATGCGCCCATCCTATCAAGCCGTTTTGAACGGCAGTAAAAGCCCTGAACAAGCCGCCAAAGAAATGCAAGACCTTGCCGTGAAACTCATTCGCGAAATGAAAGAGTAACCGTAACGATTCAAACTCAAACAACTGAACTCACTTGCTATGCAAACAACGCTCTCAACACCAACAACGGAAAAACTGCCTTCGCCTCTTGCACCCACAACGGTTGAGGAGAAAAAGGACAAAATTAACTGGATTCCATATATCTACGCCGCACCGTCGCTCCTTGTAATGGCGGCGATTGTCCTTTATCCCTTCATCTACAACGTGCTGGTGAGTTTCAGCAATATGAACCTTGAGCACTTCCGCGATTGGAGTTTCAAAGGCTTCGGCAATTATGTCAATGTTCTAACCGATTCAAAGTTTTGGCTCTTCTTGGGCAAAACACTCATCTGGACGGCATTGAATTTATTTTTCCACGTAACCATTGGCGTCTTTCTTGCCATTCTCATCAATAAGAACATCAAGGGCAAATCGTGGTTTCGCGTGATTCTCATTTTGCCGTGGGCAGTGCCGCAATACATCACCGCGCTGAACTGGCGTGGCTTGTTTAATTACGAATATGGCGCGGTGAATCTCATCTTAGCCAAATTCGGCATAGAGCCAATTCAGTGGCTCAATACAGAGTGGGGCGCATTCTCGGCGGCACTCATCACCAATATCTGGCTCGGATTTCCATTTATGATGATTGTTGCGCTCGGCGGCTTGCAGTCCATTCCCGACGCGCTCTACGAAGCGGCAGACATTGACGGCGCAAGTTGGTATGATAAGCTCGTCAACATCACCATTCCCTTGCTCAAACCTGTGATGATTCCTGCCATCACGCTCGGCACAATTTGGACGTTCAACAATTTCAATGTCGTGTGGCTTGTCAGCAACGGCGGCGAACCTTCTGACCAAACGCACATTCTCGTCAGTTGGGTCTATAAAGTCGGTCTGAACTATTTCCGAATTGGCTATGCGGCGGCATTTTCGCTCATCATTTTCACGATTCTCTTCGCATTTGGCTGGAACTTTATTCACAAAACAAAGGCAACGCAAAGCGTTTACTAAT
>CALKXI010000104.1 GCA_938003965.1 uncultured Chlorobiales bacterium | reverse complement strand
GCACAAATCGAGACGACGGCTAAAAGCGTCAAAGAAATGCCGCGCTGACGCAAGATTCGGAAAAATCCCGGACCAGATTGCAAGCCAACGGTATAAACGAACAAGAGTAGCCCCAACTGTCCCACCACATCAGGCACTTTGAAACGCCCTTCGCCAAACGCGCCAACGGCTAATCCAACAAACAGAACAGACGCAACGCCAAGCCCAACGCCCTTGAACTCAACTTTCGAGAGCAAGTAGCCGAAGCCAATCGTGAGAAATAAAAGCGCAATGGTGTTCTGTGAGAGAAAGTTGCGGAGTAAATCCAAAACCGTCATGTTGAGAAAAGGTGATAATGTAATCCAATTGCAAACGTCCGAAATTTCTTGGACAAAAACTGCTTGAATCTTTGATGAAAAAAGTGTAACGGATTGCGGGAGAGCGATGTCAATAAATCGTATCAATAAAGCAAGCGTCCGCCGTCGACGCTCAAAATGTGCCCGGTGATGTAGTCGTTTTCGGTTAGAAAGAGCATCGCATTAACCACATCGGTTGGAGAGCCAATGCGGCGAAGCGGAATTTTCTCGAGAATCTCTTTTTCATATGGCTTATCGCGCTCGTCGTGCAAGAGCAGGGTGCCGGGCGCGATGGAATTAACGAGAATTTTCGGCGCACATTCTTTGGCAAAGACTTTCGTAAGATGCTGAACGCCAACTTTGGAAGCCGTATAAGGCGCGTAATTCCGCCACACCAACTCCGCCGAGACATCAGACATGGTGATAATTCGCGAAACGAAATCTTGCTTCAACATCATTTTTGCCGCTTCTTGCATCGTGAAAAATGTGCCTTTGAGATTGGTATCGACAAGCGAATCCCAATCTTTTTCGGTTACGTTTGGAATTCGGGTTGGGAAGAAATTTGAGGCGTTGCAAATCATCAAGTCTAATCGCTCGAAGCGTCGGCGAAAGAACATGAACGCGCGTTTAATTGAACTCACTTTTGAAATGTCGCAGTGAATCATTTTGGCATCAGGCGCAAAGGCTTTGAGTTCGGAAAGCGTTTCGAGGGCTTCTTCACGCGACGAGCGATAGGTGAAACAAACCCGCCAACCACGCCGAGCAAGTTCCAATGCCATGGCTTTGCCAAGCCGACCAGAGCCGCCCGTGATAAAACACACGGGCGAACGCTCTGATGATGCAGGTTCAACGCGCTTCGACTTGCGCTTCACGCGAAGCGAATTGAGTTTGATTCCCTCAATCGACGATTTCAGGTTGGCAAGTTTCATCGTTCAAACCATTCAAACACGGAAAACTTTGTGTCCAAGATACTGCGCCTCGTCTCCGAGTTCTTCTTCAATGCGCAAGAGTTCGTTGTATTTAGCGATTCTATCGGTGCGCGAAAGCGAGCCGGTTTTAATCTGACCAGCATTTGTGGCGACGGCAATTTGCGCAATCGTGGTGTCTTCGGTTTCGCCGCTTCGGTGCGAAATGACGCTCGTGTAGCCATTGCGCTTGGCTAAGTCGACCGCCTCGAGCGTTTCGGTAAGCGTGCCGATTTGATTCACCTTGATGAGAATGGAATTGGCGATGCCATTCTCGATGCCTTTTGCGAGGCGTTTGGTGTTAGTTACGAACAAGTCGTCGCCGACGAGTTGCAGGCTTTTTCCGAGTTTATCGGTTAAAATTTTCCAGCCGTCCCAGTCGTCTTCTGCCATGCCGTCTTCGAGCGAGATAATAGGATAAGTTCTCGACCAAGTTTCCCAATACTCTGCCATTTGAAGTGGCGTGAGTTCGCGCTTGTCAGACTTTTTGAAGACATACTTGCCTTTTTCTTTGTCAAAAAATTCGGAGGCGGCGGGGTCGAGGGCAATCATCACCTCGTCTTTGATTTTGTAGCCTGCTTTGCCAACGGCTTCAATGACAAGCTCGATGGCTTCTTCGTTAGACTTGACATTCGGTGCGAAGCCGCCTTCGTCGCCAACGGCGGTGTTGTAGCCTTTGGATTTGAGAAGCGATTTCAAGGCGTGAAAGACTTCCGCGCCACAGCGAAGTGCCTCGCTGAATTTGGTGAAGCCGAGCGGCATAATCATGAACTCTTGGAAGTCGACATTGTTATCGGCGTGTGCGCCGCCGTTGAGCACGTTCATCATCGGCGAGGGAAGCAGACGCGCCATGGTGCCGCCGATGTAGCGGTAAAGCGGCAAGCCTGAAAAATCTGCGCCGGCTTTGGCACACGCAAGCGAAACGCCAAGAATAGCATTCGCACCAAGTTTGGATTTGTTCTCTGTGCCATCAAGTTCGATGAGTTTTTTATCGATTTCAGTTTGTTGTGTAACGAGCATGCCCTCGAGCGCATCGTTGATGACAGTATTCACATGTTCAACGGCTTTGAGAACGCCCTTGCCGAGATATTTTGTTTTATCGCCATCGCGCAGTTCAACCGCTTCGTGCTCGCCTGTTGACGCGCCTGATGGCACAGCGGCACGTCCAAACGCACTTTCCGTGAAGACATCAACCTCGATGGTTGGGTTGCCACGCGAATCTAAAATTTGACGACCGATGATTTTTTTAATGAATGGCATAACGAATTGGATTTTTACAGATTAGAAGAGACCTACAAAGGTAAGGATTTTACGCGACACGGTGGCTTATTTGATTTTTTCTACGAGGCAAACGGCGTGCGCAACGGCGCCTTCTTCTTTGCCGACGAACCCTAACTTTTCCGAAGTCGTGGCTTTCACGGAAACGGCATCAAGTTCCATTTGCAGGGCGCGCGCGATGTTTTTGCGCATCTGCAAAATATGCGGCGCGATTTTAGGCTTCTCGAGCAACAGCATAGAATCCACATTGACAGGTTTGTAGCCGTGCTTCTCGACGAGTTTGCCAACTTTTTTTAGGAGAAGCATGGAGTCGATGTCTTTGTAGGCAGGGTTGGTATTAGGAAAATGCTTGCCGATGTCGCCGAGTGCAAGTGCGCCCAGAAGAGCATCGCAGATGGCGTGCAGGAGCACGTCGGCATCGCTGTGTCCGTCTAAGCCTTTCTCGTGTGGGATTTCTACGCCGCCGATGATGAGTTTGCGTCCTGCAACGAGCGGGTGAATGTCAATGCCGATTCCGATTCGCATGTTAGAAGCGTCGTGATAAAGTTGATGAAAGATGGTGTTATGAAAATAGGGAAAAGAGGATAAAGAAAAAGCCACCGCACATTTGGCACGGTGGCTGTTTTGACAAGATGTGAGTGAAATTACTTTTTCTCGTCAGGTCTTGGACGGCGCTCGAAAATTTCGTCGATAATGCCATACTCTTTGGCTTCGACGGGCGTCATCCAGTTATCGCGCTCAGCATCTTTATGGACTTTCTCGACGGGTTGTCCTGTGTGTTTTGCTATAATTTCTTCGAGCATGGCGCGCGTTTTTTGAATTTCCTTTGCCATAATCAAGATGTCGGTTTCTTGACCTTGCGCGCCGCCCGAGGGTTGGTGAATCATAATACGCGAGTGCGGAAGCGAAGCACGCTTACCTTTTTCACCTGCGCAAAGGAGAAGTGCTCCCATTGAGGCCGCCATGCCGACGCAAACCGTTGAGACAGGTGGGCGAATGAACTGCATCGTATCATACACTCCTAAACCTGCATAAACGCTGCCGCCAGGCGAATTGATGTAAAGGTAAATGTCGCGTTCGGGGTCTTCGGATTCCAAGAAGATAAGTTGCGCCATAATTAAGCCTGCGGAGTGGTCGTCGACAACCGTGCCGTAGAAGATAATGCGTTCGCGCAAGAGGCGTGAGAAAATGTCAAAAGCACGTTCGCCACGTCCCGATGTCTCAATAACCATTGGCACAAGCATGTTGCGTGCTCGGTTAATGCTTTGCTCAATGCGAGAATCGAAGAGTTTGTTTGCGTGATAATCAAATCCAAAATTGATATTTGCCATTTTTCGGAGAAGGTTGAAATTGAACTGCTGCTCTGCAATGAATGTGCTGATGGCACAAAGAGCAACAAGAAGGAAACACAAAAATCAAAAAGAAAATTTAATCGTTGGCGTATGGTATTCAGGCAGCTTACTGCCATCCCAAGAAGGATAGCGGTGTCGATACACTGTTGCCTGAATGGCTTGCGCGGCTTGTGCATCGAGGTCGTTATGTTCCCACTTAATTTCCTTAACGCGTCCGCTTGGCAAAACAACAAGTTTGAACGAGATGTAGCCGCGCACGCCGTCCATTCGACGCCTTGCCGCTTCAATTGTTGGGCGAAGTTCATCTTCAAGGTCTGCAGTAGATTCGCTCATTTTGTCGATATCGACAGGCATTTCGCGCTTAACGACTTTCCCTGCGATTTCAGGCGGAAGCGTGTCGGCGCGTGCATTCGCATCTTCTTTTGCCTTGACGGCAGCAAGGCTATCCTCTCTACGCTTTTTTTCGGCAAGCGCGAGTTGATTGCGACGCACGGCATCAATAGAATCACGCCGACGTTGCTCTTCAACAGCCGCTAAATCTTGCGCATGCTTCAAATCAATATCGCGTTGATTTTTGCACCCTGAACAGCCTGAACAACCTGAAAGCACAAGGCAAATCGCGATTGAAGCAAAGATTTTGACGAGTGAAAGGTAGGTATGTTTCATCTGAAAAAGGTTAGAAAAAGCCTTCTTGAACACGCGAAGATAAAACAGCCATTCTTGATTATGAAGCCCTTCTCACCAAAACTCTCGAACAAGAAGCGAGACTAGTAAGCAAAAGAGGCGAATTCGCCTGATGCGAACTCGCCTCTTGTGAAAACAAACCGCTCAGACGAAAGGCGATTAGTACATTCCGCCCATCCCGCCACCTGGCACTGCAGGTGCTTTTTCTTCTTCTCTCTTCTCGGAGATGACCGCCTCGGTAGTGAGCAGAAGGCTTGCGACGCTTGCGGCATTTTCAAGAGCAGTGCGTGTTACTTTCGTTGGGTCAACAACGCCTGCTGCAATCAAGTTCTCGAACACTTCGGTACGGGCGTTGAATCCGAAGTCGTCTTTGCCTTCTTTGACTTTTTGAAGTACGACTGCGCCATCAACTGTGCCTGTGTTGGCAACAATCATACGAAGCGGTTCTTCAACGGCACGGCGAATGATCTCGATACCTGTCTTTTGGTCAGCGTTTTCGGGTTTCAGGTTGTCGAGTGCGCGCGAGGCACGAATGAGTGCAACGCCGCCGCCGGGCACAATGCCTTCTTGAACGGCTGCACGGGTTGCATGGAGTGCGTCTTCAACACGAGCTTTCTTTTCCTTCATTTCAACTTCGGTGCTTGCGCCGATGTTGAGCACAGCCACGCCGCCCGAAAGTTTTGCCAAACGTTCTTGCAGTTTTTCGCGGTCGTAGTCGCTCGTGGTCTTTTCAATTTGATTCTTAATTTCATTGATGCGCGCCTTGATGTCGGTGGATTTGCCTTTACCTTCGACAATTGTAGTGTTGTCTTTGTCAATCACAACGCGCTTGGCTTGACCGAGATAAGCCAAAGTGGCGTTCTCGAGTTTGTAGCCTTTTTCTTCGCTGATAACCGTTCCGCCTGTGAGAATGGCAATGTCCTCGAGCATAGCTTTACGGCGGTCGCCAAAGCCAGGTGCTTTAACGGCGGCAACTTTGAGCGTGCCACGAAGTTTGTTGACGACGAGCGTTGCAAGCGCTTCGCCTTCAACTTCCTCAGCAATGATGAGCATGGCGCGACCTTGTTGAGCGACTTTTTCCAAGATTGGAAGCAAATCCTTCATCGACGAAATCTTCTTGTCATGAATCAAGATGTATGGGTCGTCGAGTTCGGCTTCCATTGTTTCGGCGTTCGTAACGAAGTAAGGCGAGAGGTAACCACGGTCGAATTGCATGCCTTCAACGACTTTGAGTTCGGTTTCCGTGCCCTTGGCTTCTTCAACCGTGATGACGCCATCTTTGCCGACCTTCTCCATGGCTTCGGCGATAAGATTTCCGATTTCAGTGTCATTATTTGCGGAAATCGTGCCGACTTGCGCAATTTCCTTCTTGTCGGAAATCGTGCGGCTGATTTTCTTGAGCTCTTCGACAACAGCGGCAACAGCCATGTCAATGCCGCGCTTCAAATCCATTGGGTTTGCGCCTGCGGTTACGTTCTTTAAGCCTTCGCGATAAATGGCTTGCGCGAGAACGGTTGCAGTGGTGGTTCCGTCGCCAGCAACATCAGAGGTTTTCGAGGCAACTTCGCGCACCATTTGCGCACCCATGTTTTCAACTGGATCTTCGAGTTCAATTTCTTTGGCGACGGTAACGCCGTCTTTTGTTACGGTTGGCGCACCAAATTTCTTTTCGATGATCACATTGCGTCCTTTTGGACCAAGTGTAACTTTAACAGCATCGGCGAGTTTATCTACGCCGCGCTTCAAAGCAGAACGCCCTTCGACGTCAAAGTGAATGAGTTTAGATGCCATGGTTAGATTCGTTTATTTTTTCAGAAAATTTCAGAGAGCAGTTTCAAAGACAAATTAGTTGAGAATCGCGAAGATGTCGCTTTCACGCATGATGAGGTATTCTTCGCCATCGACGGTAACTTCCGTGCCCGAATACTTGCCGTAGAGCACTTTATCGCCAACTTTCACGGTTGGCTTGATGAGCGTGCCATTGTCGGAAGTTTTGCCTTGTCCGATGGCAACGACTTCACCATGCTGCGGCTTCTCTTTTCCTGTGTCAGGAATATAGAGTCCGCCTTTTGTCTTTTCTTCTGCTGGAGCGGCTTTGACAACAACACGGTCCCCCAAAGGTTGAAGTTTCATAATGCGTCTCCTCCAAAGGTTTAAGTGATTGAGATGAAAGTGAATTAAATTTCTACAACAAGTTTCAGTAAGCCTGTTCAGGCTTTCAAACTTTTAGCACTCAAACGAAGAAAGTGCTAAAAGTGTTTCAAAGATAAACATTTTTGTCTCTTTTGTCAAGACGTCTGGTCGGTCGAATTGTGAAGAGATGTGAGAATTAAATCGTCAAGGCGGATTCCGCGTCGAGGGCGCGTTTCAAGCAGTCTTCTATTGAATTGCCAATTGCGGTGATATGCCCCATTTTGCGTCCAATCCGCGATTCGGCTTTGCCGTAAAGATGCACTTTCACTGATGGCAAACTAAGCGCCAAAGGAAGCGAGTCAAGCGAGACAGGACGGTGCGTTTTGCCCAGCACATTCACCATTACAGCAGCAGGCGCAAGCATAGACACATCGCCAAGTGGGTAGTTCAAGATAGCGCGAATGTGATTTTCAAACTGTGAGGTCAGGCAGGCGTCGATTGTGTAGTGTCCAGAATTATGCGGACGCGGCGCAAGTTCATTGATTAAAATTCGTCCATCTGCCGTTACAAACATCTCAACACCAAAAACGCCAACACCGTCGATTGATTCAATCGCGAGTTGTGCCAAATTGCGTGCAGCATGCTCGGTTTCTGCTCCAATTTCAGCAGGGGCTTTCACAATTTTGCAGATATGAGTTTCTTGAAGGGTTTCTACAATCGGATAAACTTTCACGGTCTTATCGCGCCTGCGAGCGACAATCGTTGCAAGTTCTTTTTCAAATCTCACAAAGGCTTCAGCCATGATGGTGCGAGAAGGAAATCCCAATGCCGAAAGTGCCTTAGGAATGTCGGCGGAAGTGTGAATCGTGCGGTTGCCGTAGCCGTCGTAACCGCCTGTGCGTGATTTGAGCAAAAAGGGATAGCCATGTTTCTGACCAAAGTGTTCAGCCTCGTCAATCGAGAAAATTTCGGCAAAGTCAGCGACGGGCAAGTGGTTGCGGCGAAGCGTTGCTTTCTGAACGAACTTATCCTGGACGAGCGCAATTGTTTGCGAGGTTGGAAATACTGGCTTGCCCAGCGATTCCAAATACTCGAGCACATGAGGGGCAATGAATTCATTTTCCAAAGTAATGACCGATGCGCAGTCGGCAAATGGTTTGAGAGCAGACTTATCAAACCACTCACCAACAAACGAATAAGGCGTAACTTGGCTTGCAGGGCTATTTGGCACGCGCTCGTAAATGCATACATTCATGCCGAGGCGAAAAGCAGCGTAAGCCAACATGCGCGCTAATTGTCCGCCACCCAAAATGCCAATCGTAATGGTGTTCAAAACGCAGAAAAGAAATTCAGGTTAGAGATACTACTTTGCAACAATCATCTTACGCGTCTGTGAGTAAGTTCCTGTGGTCAAGCGGTAAAAATACACGCCACTCGAGAGGTTCAACTGAACCGCATTAAAATTCATCTGATAAGTCCCTGCACTTTGCTTCGCCTCAACAAGTGTGGTAACCTTCCTGCCAAGCACATCGAAAACTTCCAATCGCACATCGCTCGATGATGAAAGTTGATATGTGAAAGTAGTGGTTGGATTAAATGGGTTTGGATAATTCTGATGTAATTCAAATGCAAGAGGGACGTGATGAAATGGTGCGGAAAGTGGCTGCGTGGAGAGTTGTGTGATTTGTCCAGGTAGCGTGAATGACGGAACGCCAAAAGTGGACAAGTTAATCCGCACAGTGGGAGTAACACGCTTGACAATCCAAGTGTTTTGAGCAATCCAAGTAGTGTCGGGAATCGAGAAAAGTGGCAGAGGTGGAAACGGTGGCGGCAAAACTTGTGTGCCAACGCTCGTGGTAATCAAAAAGCGTTTGGCGTTAGTAAATGTGCCAAACGGAACAGTTACGGTCTGGTCAGAAAGTCGCCGACCTGTTACGGTAATCACAAGCGGAAGCGAAGTATTTGAATCTATGGGAACAGTAAAAGAGCGCGTAAGCAAGGTATAGTTTTGATTGACGGCTTGCGCAAAGCGATAAATAGGATACCAGCCAATAAGCGTTTGTAGTGAGTCGGCAAGTGAAGGCGGAAGGATATTCAACGGAAGGTTTAAGTTTCCAACATATTGAAAAGCATTCATGCCATCTAAACTGATAAAGGTAGAATCGTTAAAAGCGCTGCCAAGTGTAAGGATGACCTTTGCAGTTCTGCCTTGATAGTTCATTTCGGCAATTAAGGAGTCGTCTCGTGAGCGTTCAGAGCTGGGGATAATGTTTTGGAGCGTGTCTAATGTGGCGATGGAGTAGTGCCATTTGTAACCGAGTTGTGTCGGGAAAAACGACGAAGCAGATTGTGCCGAAGCACAGAGCGGCATTGAGACGAAGAGCAAAAGTAAAAGCGAGCGTTTCATTGTTGATTGATTTGAGAATCACAACGGTTCAGGAACTTACAGGAACTTGGTCTTGATGCGTCAGCGGTTTAGGTTTGACAGCGAGGATGGCCGCTTCGTCGACTTCGTCGATTTGTTCGGGCGCCATGAATTTCTTTGCATACTCCTTGTAGACGCCTGATTTGACGAAGAGATCGAGCAGGTCGGGGTCTAAGTGGTGCTCGGCTTTCATTTTTGCCATGATTTTCATGGATTCACTCAGGGTTTTGCCTTTTTTGTAGGGGCGGTCGACGGCGGTGAGGGCTTCGAAGACGTCGGCAATTGCCATGATGCGAGCAGGAATGGACATTTGTTCGCGCCTTAAGCCCTTTGGATAGCCGGTGCCGTCCATTTTTTCGTGATGCCCGCCAGCATATTCAGGCACGCGCGCCAAGTTGCGTGGGAAGGGCAGTTGCTCGAGCATTTTAATCGTAACAACGATATGGTCGTTGATAATTTTACGCTCTTCAGGCGTGAGCGTTCCTTTGCGGATGGAAAGGTTATAGATTTCATCGGCACTTAAAAAGTCGCGCTCTTCGCCATTCAAGACGATTTTTTGCGCGCCAATTGCGGCAATACGGTTGATTTTTTCGTCAGCCAAGTATTCGCCACCGATGTTCACTTGCTCGAGGAAGCGTTCATCGTCGTCAATTTGTGCAAGGCGAGCCTTGTATTCGGCTTCGAGCGTTTCTTGTGAAACGCCATTGCGCTGGACTGCGGTCAGGTAGTCGATATAAGCATCGCGCCGTAAAATCTCGAATCGAGTTTTGATGGTATGAATGCGGTCGTAAATCGTCTCGAGTTTCGTGGCTTTATCCATGATGTGCACGGGCGTCGTAATTTTGCCACAGTCGTGAAGCCAAGCGGCAATGTGCAGTTCATACCACTGTTCAGGCGTGAGGTTGAAATCTTTGAACAGTTCATCTTGCGACTCGCATGCAGCACGTGCAAGCATTTCGGTCAGAATTGGCACGCGGTTACAATGCCCGCCTGTGTAGGGCGACTTTTTGTCAATTGAGTCGGCGATTAACTTGATGAACGACTCGAGCAAGTTCCTTTGCTCTTCATAGAGGAGTTTATTTTCATACGCAATGCCCGCTTGCGAGGCGAGCGAATAGATGAAAAGTTCGTCGCGCTTTGAGAAGGGAAGTATAAGCCCTTTCCATTCGTCTAAGTTGTGGGGAAGTGGTACGTGATAGTTTCGCTTTTTGTTCATCAGTTGAATAACGCCAACCGGCTTGCGCTCACGGTTGAGCATTGGAACCGTGAGCATAGATTTCATGCGGTAGTTCCACTTTTCATCGAACGCACGACCGCCGAAACTATATGGCACACCTTCAGGGAGGTCATAAACATCGGGAAGTGTCAGCGGCACACCCGACAATGCGACATAGCCGACAATGCTTTCCCGCGTAATGGGCATGGTAAAGCCCTCGAGGGGAATCTCGCGGCTCATGTTTTTAGCATAGCGAAAGCGCAACTGTTTATCGGCGAAGTAATTACGCTCATCCGATTCGGTGTCAGGTTTTTTTTCAACGAAGTAAAGACTGCCTGCATCGGCGCCAGTCATTTCCATGCAACAGGTGAGAATCTTGTTGAGGAGTTCTTCTGTGTCTCTTTCGTTAGAAAGTGCCGCACCTAAATCGCTAATGTGCTGCAGTTCGTTTTGCAATTCTGAAAGCTCCTGTTGAAGCAGAGTGACACGATGCTGTTGGCGGAAAAGATGCTCTACGCGATGGAGAAGCATTTTGAATGAAAGCGGCGTAACAGGCGTCTCGAGAATATCGATAGCACCAAATCGATTGATGATTCCCTCCGTGCCGCCTAACTCCTCAATATCGTCTTGTGAGCCTATCAATACAGTTACTAAGTTGCGCTGAATTTCAGGTGGAATAAGTTGCTTTGCGCGATGAAGTATGGTTGGGTCAACTAAAAGCAATACATCGGCAGTGCCTTCTCCTTTTTCTTGGCGAGATTTCAAATTTTCTATGCCTTGCTTGTAGCGGTGATACTGGAAAGCGTATCCCAACGACTTCAGCCCATCTTGTGTAATGGTTGCTGAAAGACCAACGCAGTCGAGAATGTAAATCGTGCCACTTGTGGTTAGCATTGTTCAGAGCAAATAGTTGAAGAAATATTCATCCAATATCGCATCGCAGGCTTTGTTCGTAAGAGGGAATATAAAATCTTCCCGCCATTTTCCGAAACTTTTTACATTCAAGTGAGCACTTGCGTATCTTTGCCGACCACACATTCAAAACAACCTTTCACACATGACGCAATTTGCCATTGGCATTGATGTCGGCGCAACGTCCATCAAATTCGCCGCAGTCTCCAAAGCGGGAGAGTTTCTTTCCGAAACACGCGAGCCAACCGAAGGCGAAAAAGGAAAATCCGCCGTCGTTCAAAATCTCCTCAAAGGCATTTCAGCATTGATGGCGGCACACGGGCACGAGTCGCTCTTGGGCGTAGGCGTCGGCGTGCCGGGCGTTGTCGGTTACAACGGCATCATTAAAACTTTAACGAATATTCCTGACTGGCACGATGTAAATCTCGCCGAACTCTTGCAATCGGAAATGAAAACGCACTTCGGCATTGTGCCAACCGTTGTGGTTGAAAACGATGCCAATGTCGCCGCGCTTGGGGAATCTGCATTTGGGGTGGGCAAGCCGTTCAAAGATTTCGTGATGATTACGCTTGGCACAGGCGTTGGCGGCGGAATCATTTTGGATAAGAAAATTTTTCGTGGCTCAACGGGCGCAGCGGGCGAACTCGGACACATCACGATTGACTTCAACAGCGACACATTGCATGCAGGCATTTGCGGCTCAATCGAAGGGCTGATTGGGCATCGCCAAATTACCGCATTCGCACAAAAACTGCTTCAGCACACGCCGTCCTCACTCATTGTGGAACTCTGTGGCGGCGACCTTTCCAAACTTGAACCGAAAATTTTAACCGACGCCGCAAAAGCAGGCGACCAAGTGGCTTTGCAAGTGTGGCAATTTGTTGGAGAAATTTTAGGCGTCGGAATCGGAACGCTCGTCTCGGTGTTAGATGTGCGCAAGTTCGTCATTGGCGGCGGCGTGGCAGGCGCAGGCGATTTTGTCTTGAAGCCAACGCTCGAACAAGCCAAACGCTTTTCGCTTGAAGCCATGCACGAGGGATTAGAAATTTTGCCCGCTGAACTTGGAAACCGCGCCGGTGTGATGGGCGCGGCGGCACTGTGTTTTTAACAAATCAATATGAAACTTATTTGGCTACTTCACCTTGCGGCAACGCTTTTCATGACCGGCGTTATCTGGTTCGTGCAAGTGGTGCATTATCCGCTTTTTAGTCGCGTTGGCACTGAAACCTTCACACTTTACGAATCGATGCACGCCACGCTGACCACACTCGTTGTTTTCCCCGCGATGATGCTCGAACTCATTTCTGCCGCATTGTTGATTCTCAACGATAAAGACGATTGGCGACTTTGGGCAGGCATGCTCCTGCTCATCGTGATTTGGATTTCAACCATGTTCGTTCAAGTGCCGAAGCACAGCGAATTGAGCGCCGGGTTCAACCGTGCTGTTCATGCGTCGCTCGTGGCAACGAATTGGATTCGCACCGTTGCGTGGAGTTTGAGAAGCGCGCTCGTGATTTGGATTATTTCCGACAAGTTGAACTAACATACCACCACTGCCGAATACGCCTTCTGCTCGATTAAGCGAAACACAGGAATTTGATTAACAAACTCGTTTTCATAACCCACCGCAGTTAAGAAAAACTTCATCTTCTCGGCTTGCTTCTCTTCCTCGTTCAGCGCAGGATTTTTCTCGATAAGCTTTTCGTAAATCTCTCGTGTGCGCGGCAAATCGATTAAGTTGTATTCATACTCGACGATGAAATCTTTTTCGTAGCGCAATTTGCCTGTAAGGTAGTTATCGAAGTAATTCCAATGCGCTAAACTGTCGTCGCTATCGGGCTCGAGCAATCCTGCCGCCACGTGAGAAGAGGGTTGATTCATCGGCACAATAAAGTCGCCTGCATGAAAAGTTCTTTCAATCGGAACGCGCTCAACAGAAATCGTTACTTCACGATGACCTTGAAAACACTGCTCGGAGACTTTGATGTCTTGGACTTTGAAATACTCGACGGTGGCGGTGAAGTCGCTCAGAAGCTGCTCGGCGGCAATGCCATGCAGTTTGAGTTTCTTGATGAGGCGATGCTCGGCTTTGGGAATGAGATAAGCGAAAGGGCGTGCAACGCCGCGCGTGATGCGATACTTTCCAAAATACGGCGCAGTGTAAAGTTTCTTTTTGTTGGTTGGTAAGTAAGAGATGCTTCCGTCAGAATTTTTCTTCTCTTTGATTTCGTAGCCGATGACGGTAACAGGCTTTTCGAAAGCGATTTTTTCAATCTCAATGCCGATGATGTTTTTCTTCGGGTCGTAAAAAGTGCCACGCTGAATGGCGTCGGTTTCGGCTTCACGCACAAGGGCTTTGACTTGTTTGGCGTTTTGGGCAGTAAATTCAAGGCACTCGCGCATGAAGTGATAGGCGGCGTCAATGCGACGTTTGAACGACACGTAGGAGTAAGTTTCCATCAAAATGGCGATGCGGTTTTGCAATCCGCCGTAAGAAGCACCATAGCGCGCGTGATGCGAGTAAGTTGCCCAACCCTTTTCGGGGTGTCGGAAGTCGACGAAGTCGGCGTAGTAAAACATCTCGATGCCTGTATCTTTCTTGATACGTTCGCGCACGGTGGGGAGCATGGTGTCGCGCGTAAAGTCGATAAGTTTTTTGTAGGCGTTTGGGTTTTGCGGAAAGCCGTAGGTGAGGTCGTAGCCGTGTCGTGAGCCGTCGGTGGTGTGTCCGTCGATAATCACATCGGGCGACCATTGCACATAGACATCGCGAATAAGATGTTCGGTTTCTTGCGCTTCGATTTTCATGTAGTCGCGATTGAGGTCAAGCCCCAGCGCGTTGGTGCGCACGCCAACGCCTTTTTCAGGACCGATTTGAGAAAGTCGATTTGCGTCGCTAATTCGCTCGTTGCCGTCGGCGTTGTAAATCGGAATAACGAGAATGATGAGTTGCTTCAAGAGCGCGTTCAAATCGCCAAAGACAAGTTCGCGCATGAGCATCATTGAGGCTTCTTTCGGGCAGACTTCGCCGGCGTGAATGTTATTCTGCAAGAGCACAATCGGCTTTTGAGATTTCAAGGCTTGAATTGGCGAGTAAATCGGCGTGTCGGAAAAAACTGCCATTAAGAGGTCGCGCCCTTCGGTGGTTTTGCCAAACGTGTGAAGCGTCATTTGCGAACTGTGGGATTTCAGTTCATAGAGGAACGCCTTCACATCGCCGTAGCGAGATGTGGCTTCGTAGTTACTTTTTTCGGCGACCGTCAAGAGAGCGGGAGAAATTCGGGCAGAAGAAAGGCGCGATGATTTTTTTGAACTTGCCATTGGTTGATGCATTAAGTTTTTTCAAATTGATTCAAATCGAAGGAGCGAAATTTACGCAATGACGGAAAGAGAAAAAGCCTTTATACTCGGGACGCTAATTGGCGATGCGCTCGGGTTGCCTGTCAATCGCAAGCCGCACCACATTGTGCGAATGTATTTCAAAGGCATTAAAGGCTACACGGACGAATACTACTCAACTGCCACGCCAACGGGCTTACGCAAAGGGCAATGTTCAAAAGATGTCGTGCAACTGCTTCTGCAACTGCCAAATGAAAACATCATCGAGGCGTGGACGAAGTTATTTTTTCCGTCGTCTGAACACGTGCGTCTTGGCTTGCTATTTCAGGCGGTTGAAGCGCAAGGGGAATTGAACGCCGAAACCATTAGCGACGCCGTTTGGGGCAACGCGAAATCAAAGATTCTCGAGTCGCTCTCGCTCTTTCCAACCGATTTGGTGATGCAGTTCAATGAAGCCATGACGGAACAAGATGCAGTTGATTTTGCCTTAGCGATGCTCCTACGCAATCACAGCGATTTTGAAACCACCGTGCTTTCTACGGTCAATATGGGCGGGCTGACGGCACTTACAGGTGCAATTACAGGCGGTGCCATTGCGATGCTCAACGGCGTGCAAACCATTCCGCACGAGTGGATCGAAGGGCTGGAACAATCGTCTGAAATTCTGAGCCGTCTTCACCTTCAAAACATTATCACAAAGTAAATGCAACAAGAAATGCAAAATGAGGAATTAGCCACACAAACGATTGAGCGAAAGCAACGCCATGTCGAACTCTGTCTCGAGGGCGATGTGGATTTCAATAAACGAAGCGGATTTGAGCGATACGAATTTCGTCATAATGCAGTGCCCGAACTCAACCTCAATGAAATTGACCTTTCGACGACCTTTCTCTCAAAGAAAATCAACTATCCGTTGATGGTCTCGTCTATGACGGGCGGCTACAATGGCGCGACGCAGGTCAACGCCATGCTGGCTGAAGCGTGCGAGGCGTTGAACATTCCGTTGGGCATTGGGAGCATGCGACAAGCGTTGGAGTCGGAAGCGCATCGTGAAAGTTTTTCGGTGGTGCGGCGCGTAGCACCCACAATTCCTATTTTTGCCAACATCGGCGCAGCAGAAGTTGCGGCAGGTTTAAGCCGTGCGCAAACAAAACTCTTGCTCGACTTGGTGCGCGCCGACGGACTGATTGTGCACTTGAACGCAACACAAGAACTCTTTCAACCCGAGGGCAATACGAACTTCAAAGGAGTGTTAGCGCAACTGAAGAAACTGTGTCGAGCGATTTCCGTGCCTGTAATTGCAAAGGAAGTTGGCAACGGCATTTCGGGCGACGCCGCAAAACGCTTGATTGACGCGGGCGTGCAGGCAATTGATGTTGCGGGCGCAGGCGGCACAAATTGGCAGAAAGTCGAAGAACTTCGTTTCACCGAACAATTCAATCAAGATAGGCGCTTCACCGAAGGCGGATTGCGAGAACTCCTAAACTGGGGCATTCCAACGGCAGTATGCTTGGAAGAACTCAAACGGCTTCGTCGCTCGAAAGCCTATCGCTCGGTTCAAGTGATTGCATCAGGGGGAATAACAAACGGCGTCGAGATAGCCAAAGCCCTTGCGCTTGGTGCCGACCTTGCCGCACTGGCAAAGCCGTTTCTCAAAGCCGCCTTTGAGCCTGAGGGCGCAGACGCCGTCAAACAGTTTGCCTTGCGCTTGATGAACGACCTTCGCGCAACGATGTTCCTCGTCGGCGCAAAGAACAT
>CALKXI010000103.1 GCA_938003965.1 uncultured Chlorobiales bacterium | reverse complement strand
TCATGTTTTCGCTGTTCGTATTCGGCTTTGCTCAGGCAGGTTTTGAAAACGGTGGCTTTGCCTGTAAAGATGAGCCATTTGAGGTAGCCGTGTGTTTTGAGGTAGTATTCGCTGATGCGCACTTTTTGGACATCGGGCGATGTATCGCGCTCGTGTCCGACACGGCTAACGGCGGCTTCGCTCATTCGTCTTCGCGCTTCGGCGGCGTTGATTTCAATGACGACAATAATCGCGTAGATGTTATTGCGCTTCAAAAATTTTTGAAAATGCTTGACGTGCTCGACCGTGCGCGGATAGCCAACGACGATAAAGGGTCGGGTGTAGTAATCGTCGTGTATGACGAACTGATGATAAAACTCTTCCAATGCCCAGTCAGCAATTTTGACGCGCAAGTCGTCAGGCAGATATACCGCATGTTTCAAGCAGTATTGAATGGTCGCTGCTTCAATTTCATTTTCAGGCTTGTATTTGGCTACCCATTCCGAAAAAGAAAATCGTGGCAGGTTTAATTCTTCACTCATGGCTTTGGCTTGGGTGTGTCGACCTGCGTAAGTCATGCCTTCAATCACAATGCATGTATTGGCGTCGGGCGGAAGATTTTTGAACTCTTCTGCCGTGAGAATGTTTGGCAGGTCTAATTCGCTAAGCACGTTGCTGTAAATCATTTTTAGATTGTCTAATGGTTAATAGAAACCTATATTGTTGGTGTGTGCATTGAAAATACGCATGGTTCTGACTTATCGCCAATTCAATGCTCGCACAAAGTTTTTATTTTCACGTTGTTTTCTCAACATCAAATCAATACCACTGTTTATGACACGCATGTTGTTTTTGCTCTTTGTTGCTTTTTCACTTTCAGCGTGCACTGCGCAAGAAAAAAAATCTGCGCTTCCGCCGTTAGATGAAGTTACCAAAAGTGCCATCGCACAAGATTCAAAAGCGAAGGAACTTTACGAGAAAGTCGAGCATGCTGCTTCATCTGGCGACAAGGTGAGTCTGATTGCTGCGTATTTGAACTTTGGAAATTACATGATGTTTGAATCATCAGTGCCGCCGCGCCAGAAGTATCGCCCTGCGCTCAAAGCCTACAATGCCGTCTTAGCACTGCAACCTGATAACCCCGAAGCGGCAAAGAACAAAAAGACGATTGAGGACATCTACACGCAAATGGGCTTGCCGATTCCAAAAGATTAACTGCATACAAGTATCAGCGAGATGCGAAATCTTTGATAATCTCATCAGTCAGGGTTTTCCCCCACAATCGCTCTAAAATGTTTTCAGCCTGCCTGCGATGTTGTTTAGCTTGGTGGGCATCACCTAAATGCTCGTAGGCTTCGGCAAGTTTGAGCATCGCAGGCACATAGAACGGGTCGAGTCGCAAACACTCCGCAAGTTCTTTGATTGCCTCTTTTGGTTTGTTTGCATGGAGCAGAGCTAAACCTGCCTTGAAGTGAAACTCAATTTGAGAAAGTTCTTCTTCAAGCCTTTCGGGAAGAAGCGTTTGCGCATGCGTTGTAACAAACGAACATGTGGCATTGCTAATCACGGCTTCGGTTACGCTTCCCATCACAAACCGACTGATGCCGGTTCTGCCTGTTGTTCCCATCACCAATAAATCATAGTCCGCAAGAGACTCGAGAATTTTTGCCTTGGCTTCGCCTTGAAGCAGTTCATTTGAAAGTGCCTTTGAATCAAAGACTTGTAAGAATGCCGCAAACTGTTGCTCGGCTTGCGCATACCCTTCACGATTGACTTCTTCGAGATTGACTTTCACCAGCGTTGGCACATGTGTAATCGGCTCATAGACATACAACGCATGAACACGCGCTTCATACAGACGCGCAATATCCAAGGCGACACTCAACGCTTCTTTTGAGGCGGGCGAGCCATCGGCGGGACAAAGAATTTTTTTTATCGCTTTTTTAGAACCTTTGAGCACCGTCCAAACCGGAACTGGCGACACACGAATGATTTTTTTTACAAGTGAACTTATCAGATGCTTTGTTTCCGCATGCTTTTCAAATAGCACGATAACATCTGCATCGGTGCTCTTTGCGATTTGGAGTAGCGATTGGACAATCTCGCCGCGTTGTAAGTGAACCGATACTTTTTTGATGCCGCGCTCCGTGAGTTGAGTTCGTAGCGCTTCGATCCCCGCCAATGCTTGCTTCGCCAGCACCTCATCGAGGTTTTGATGCAAATTGTTATCAGGCAAAATGTAGGCTAATGAGAGTACCGCGTGTGTGCGTTGCGCCAATTCTGCCGCAACCTCGAGATGCTCCGTTTCGCCGTTGCTAAGGTCGAGCGCAACGAGAATGTTTTCAAATCTGTTCATATTAATGTGCCTGTTTTACATGTCTGCCGTATTGCCAATACTTTTTCAAGCCGATGATGATGTAAATGGCAAGTCCGGGCAAAAGTGAAAGTCCCCAGTCGCTTATTGACAGCGGCGCGCTTTGAAACGCCACGTTGAACGCTGGCAAATAAGTGTAAAGCACTTGCAATACTATCATCAAGAATACGCCGAGCCAGAGAAGCGGGTTGCTGAAAAGCCCCAGTCGGAACATCGAGTAGCGCATTGAGCGGCAGTTGAAGAGATACATCATTTCGCCGAAGACGAACACATTGACCGCCAATGTTCGTGCTTCTTCGTTTGAACGACCTTCTGCTAAGCACCATTCAAAAACCCAAAGTGCGCCTGCACAAAGAATCACTCCGACAACGATAATTCTGATGATGATTTCGGTTGTCAATATCGGCTCGTCTGCGGCGCGTGGCGGACGGTTCATAATATCAGGCTCTTTCGGCTCGAAGGCAAGCATTAAGCCAAGTAGGATTGCTGTGGTCATGTTTATCCACAACAATTGAACGGGAAGAATCGGAAGCGTCAAGCCTGCAAACACGGAAACCATAATGATTAAGCCTTCACCGAAGTTTGTCGGCAACGTCCAAGCGATGAACTTGACGAGGTTATCATAAACGCCGCGTCCTTCTTCGACGGCGGCTTCAATCGTGGCAAAGTTATCGTCTGTTAAAATCATGTCGGCAGTTTCTTTGGCGACGTCGGTGCCTGTAATGCCCATCGCAATTCCGATATTGGCTTGTCGGAGCGAAGGCGCATCATTGACACCGTCGCCCGTCATTGCGGCAACATCACCATTTTGTTGAATCGCTTTAACAAGGCGGAGTTTATCTTCGGGCGCAACGCGCGCAAACACTGATGTGCTTTTAACGGCTTGACGAAGTTCTTCTTCTGAAAGCGTTGCAAGCGTTTTGCCATTTATGACGCCTTCTGTTTCAGGATTTTTGATAATGCCGATGCGTTCCGCAATGGCTTTTGCTGTGAGTTCGTGGTCGCCCGTAATCATTTTCACTTCAATGCCTGCACCATGACACTGGGCAATTGCATCAATCACTTCGGGGCGTGGCGGGTCAATCATCGCTTGCAATCCAAGAAAGACAAGCCCTTCTGATACATCTTCGTGCGTGATGGTTTGTTTTGTTGCGGGAAATAGTTTGTAAGCAAATGCAAGGACACGCAATCCTTGTTTGGCTAAGGCATCGGCTTGTTGTTTAACGGTTTCAGCGTTGAAGTCGGAAAGTTCGCCGCTGTCGGTATAGCGTTGGGCGCATCGCTCCGACACGCGCTCGACTGAGCCTTTGATATAGGCGATGTTTCCGCCAAGTTCACGGCTTTCGTGAAGGGTTGCCATGTATTGATGCTCCGATTCAAACGGAATGGCATCAAGGCGTGGCATCTCGGCAAGTAGGGTTTCGCGATTCAGATTGGCTTTGAGTGCAGAGACAATCAGCGCGCCTTCGGTCGGGTCGCCTTCAATGCGCCATTGATTATCCTGCAAGACAAGTCTTGAATCATTACAGAGCAAGCCGCATTTGAGCGTCTCGACAAGGGCTTTTGAATGGTTCGGCTCAATCGTTTGACCGTCTTGTAAAAACGCACCTTTCGGCTCATAGCCGACGCCTGTTACTTCGTAGTGTTTCTCGTTAGCATAGATGGCTTGAACGGTCATTTGATTTTGGGTGAGCGTGCCGGTTTTGTCGGAGCAAATCACAGACGCACTTCCAAGCGTTTCAACCGCAGGGAGTTTGCGAATGATAGCATTTCGCGCCGCCATTTTCGCCACGCCGAGCGCAAGCGTGATGGTCATTGCCGCGGGCAATCCTTCGGGAATCGCACCGACCGCCAACGCAACTGCCGCCATGAACATATCGACCCAACTTTCGCCGCGCACCAATCCCACCAAAAATGTAATTGCGGCAAACGCTAAAATCACATAGAGCAATATCTTGCTGAACTGTGCGATGGATTTCGTCAGAGGCGTTTCCAACACATCGGCTTCGGCAATCATTTGATTGATTTTGCCAATTTCGGTTTGACTGCCAATCGCCACCACAACGCCGACGCCTGTGCCGTAAGTTACCAGCATTGACGAATACGCCATGTTGGTTCTATCTGCCAACACGGTTTCCGACTCAATCGGCTTGGCTTGTTTCATCACGGGCACGGATTCACCTGTGAGTGCGGATTCGTCGATTTGCAATTCGCGCACCTGAACGAGGCGCAGGTCGGCAGGCACTTTATCGCCTGATTGCAAATACACGACGTCGCCAATCGTCAGTTCTGAGGCTGGAATGCGTTGTTTCTTTCCGTCGCGCAACACCGTAGCGTCGCTGGCGACGGCTTTGGCAAGCGCATCAATCGCCTTCAAAGCTTTTGATTCTTGCAAATACCCCACAATCGCATTGATGAAGACCACACCGAAAATGACCGACGAATCAACCCACTCGTTCAACAGTGCCGTAATGACCGAAGCAACAAGGAGAATGTAGACCAATGGTTGATTGAATTGTTGGAGAAAGAGCTCGAGTGGGGTTTTACGCTTTCGTTTTGGAATGACGTTCGGACCGTATTTGGCTTTTCGTTTTTGCGCTTCTTCCGCTGTCAAACCTGTTTGAAGGTTCGCGCCTGTTTCTTCTAACACTTCTCTTTCCTCGAGCGCGAACCAGTGTCTTTTTTCTGAAACTTCTACTTCCATACTGCACAACTCCTTAAATGTTAAAAAAATGTTGGAAGGTGCTTTTAGGTAGGAAAGATTTTCGTGAAAAGCAAACTTTTTTCGCTTTTTATCAAGAAGTGTGATAGGAAAAAAGTCCGTGCTTTGTGGCTAAGAAATGCAAGCCTCTTAATTCATCAGGAATTAAATCGAGCGCAATGAAGTCATTTTTTTCAGAGTTCCATTTGAGGGCTTGCACGAGTTCATCGCGCATCAAAGCACGTAACGATTTATCCAGAATTTGCTCATTGATGTTTGTCTCTTGCAGAAGATCATCAAACGAGAGCATAAAGTGCAAGGCTTCAAGAATGTCTTCTTCGTGTTTTGAGAGCGGACGGATTTTGTTTTTTTCTTGCTCGGTCATTGGTTTCGGGCGATTTGCTTGTGCGCAGCTGTTGAACTTTTCGCTTGGACAGCCCCGTTGTTTTGGCGATGAGTTCAATGGGTAAGTTTTCTTCCAACATCCTTTTTGCAATCTCTTCGGTCATTTGACGCTGTCCTTCCTGCAAGCCCTGCTTTAAGCCTTCCTGTAAGCCTTCTTGGCGTCCTTCTTTCCTTGCTTCTTCGCGCGCCTCACGATAGTAGCGCGTCTTCATCAAATTCGTTTCCAGTTTCAGCATTTTTTCTATCTCCTCTCGGGTTAGGTTTGAAAACTTCGACACGAGAATCTTCTCTAAAATCTCCCAAAATTTTGAGCCTGTTTCAGACAAAATGGCTTTAACTGTTTTAAGCGTTTCTTGTTCGTCAGCAATCATCAATCTAAAAATTTCCAACTGCGGAAACAGTGGCTTCGTTTTCGGCAGTTGGTCTAAATAAATTCGCCTCACTCTGCCGCTCTCGATGAACTCTTCGTAGTTCTTGAACGATGGCTCAATTTTTTCATTCGGGAAAATAACCACTCCGCGCCAATCGTGAACTTCATACTGATGCAGATATAAAACTGTTTCTGCAAAAAAGCGTCGATAAAATTTCTCGTCGCGCTGAAACTGCACTTCAACGAAATACATCGGGCGCGCTTCGTCTTTCGGCTGAAAGGTCGCATCAATCCGAAAAGCCGCTTGTTTGAGTTCAACGGACTTAAACACATAGCCACGCGCTTCGCTTTCAGGCAAGCCGATTAGGGCAAAAAAACGCTTCAGGCAAATCGTTGAAGAGATGATAGAAAAGGTTATCGGTCTTCACGCCTTATCGGTATGTTTTTCTGCGCTCCCAGTTCGTCGTTGGATAGTTCAACACCGGTTGAGGCGTAGATTGCGACACATGGTTCAAGGTTGAAACTTTCTTTTGCTTCTCGGAAAGCAACGCCGCAAGTGCCGCCGCCACTTCTTTGACTTCGGTCGATGGTTCTTTTTTCGTTCTATTGTTGTAGAAGTTTTGAACGAAGTGCGTATCGAACTGTCCGCTTCGGAATGCTTCGTGCTCGAGCGTGAAAATGCAGAATGGAATTGTGGTTTCAACGCCGACAATTTCATACTCGCGCAACGCGCGCAACATCTTATCAATGGCTTTTTCGCGGTCACTGTCATGCGTAACGAGTTTAGCAATCATCGGGTCGAAATACATCGAAATCTCGCCGCCTTGTGAGACGCCTGAATCGACGCGCACACCCAAGCCTTGCGGCTCGACATAGTGTTGCAGTTTTCCGATTGACGGCAAGAAGTTGTTCTCTGAATCTTCGGCATAAATGCGGCATTCAATCGCGTGTCCGTTGATTTTAACGTCGCTTTGCGAAAATGATAACGGCTTGCCTTCAGCGATGTGGATTTGCTCGCGAACCAGGTCGAGCCCAGTGGTCATTTCCGTAACAGGGTGCTCGACTTGCAATCGTGTATTGACTTCGAGGAAATAAAACTTCATGTGCTTATCGACCAAGAACTCGCATGTGCCTGCATTTGTGTAGCCCACTTCTTTGGCAAGGCGAATGGCACACTCGCCCATTTCGCGGCGCATTTCAGGCGTAACTACTGCCGACGGGGCTTCTTCAATCACTTTTTGGTTGCGACGCTGGATTGAGCATTCGCGCTCGTTGAGCCAAACGCCGTTGCCGTGTTCGTCCAAGAGCATTTGAATTTCGATGTGTCGTGGATTCTCGAGATACTTTTCAATGAACACCCGTCCGTCGCCAAATGCGGAAATGGCTTCGGCTTGCGCAAGTTGAAACAACGATTCAAATTCTTCGGCGCGCTCGACTTTCTTCATGCCTTTTCCGCCGCCGCCCGCTGAGGCTTTCACAAGCACAGGGTATCCAATTTTATCGGCGAATGCTTTTGCTTCTTTGACGTCGTCAATCGAATCGGGGGTGCTGGGTGCCACAGGCACGCCGGCTTTCACGGCAAGTTTCTTCGCTTCAATTTTATCGCCTAAGGCATGAATCACATGCGATTTCGGTCCGATGAAAATAATGCCGTTCTCTTCACAACGCTTGGCGAACTCTGCATTTTCCGACACGAAGCCATATCCTGGATGCACAGCATCTGCACCGCTTTTTTTGATAACCTCGATGAGCAACTCCTGACGCAAGTAGCTTTCGCGCGAAGTCGTTCCGCCCAAGCAATAGGCTTCGTCTGCAAGACGATGAAAGCGCGCATCTTTATCGGATTCAGAATAGACGGCAACCGATTGAATGCCCATTTCGCGCAACGTGCGAAAAACTCGAATCGCAATCTCGCCACGATTCGCTACCAAAACTTTTTTGATGGTTTTCATAATACGACTGGAATGGAAAGGTTAAGGTTTGTTGGAATAAAATGTGTTCAGACTTTCAAAGATACTGAAATTGCGCGTAGCGAACGCATTGAAGCACCTTCGTTTTACTACTTCTCGCCCCCTATCTTCGGATTGGCGACTTTGTAACTTCCGACGTTTTAAGAATTTATCGTTGCTTTTTTGATACAAATTGTTTTATCTTCTCGCAGAATTGATGTTATGACACAAAAGCCACACGACGCACGACGCTTGCCCGAATGACACATCTTGACTTACTCAAAAAGGATTTCTCAAAAAGGAGTTTCAACAAAACAACTTTTGAACTCTGAACACACATGCACTGCTTGCTTCGCCTGAACACCAACAAACTTTTTTTACTCTCATTTCTCATTTCATTTCTTGCTTATTCTTTACTCTTTGATTCATCGCTCTTTGCTTTTGCAGAGAAGAAACGCAAATCTGAATCTATTGCGCTCTCTGGCGCAACCGAAGCGGAACGCTTGAACGAATGTGCCGAAAAAATCGCGCGTGAATTGCGTTCCAAGCAAAATGTCTTCGGCGTCTTGATTCAAACTTCTTCAGGAGAAAACCTTTACGCGCTTAACTCGAATCGACTTTTCAAGCCTGCTTCAAATCTTAAACTCATCACTTCTGCCGCCGCGATTGAAAAACTCAAACCCAATTTTCGCTACCGCACCGAATTTTACATTGATGGCGAGGTTACGCCCGACGGCATTCTGCACGGCAACCTTATCGTCAGTGGTTCGCCCGACCCGATTCTTTCAGGCTTCTTCGACCAACGCATTAATGAGATTGTTCACTCTTGGATTGATACGCTCAATGCGCGAGGGATTTACACGATTCTTGGCGATTTAATTTTGGATAACAGCTACTACTTCGGAAATAACGTTGCGCTTGCCGACCAAGACACCTACAAACCACTCGAGTTTTTCACCGTTGCCAGTTTCCGAAATGCCGACGATAAACAACTCTCAAAAGCCAACGTTCGCCGCTATCGAACGGTAAAACTCAAAAACGGCAAGACGAAAAAAGTCGCTTATCGCTATCGCAAAAAAACACGCCTTCGCAAAGTTACCGTTGAGCCAAACGCTTACATGATGGACGTGATGATGAAGGAACTCCAAAAACGCCAAATGATTGTAAGCGACGATGTGAAGAAAATTGCTTACTCGACTTCGCTCGACCGAACCCAATGGCAACACCTTTACACGCATTTCTCTCCGCCCTTGTCGGAACTGCTTAAAATCATCAACAAAAATTCTGACAACTTTTACGCCGACCAACTTCTGCGCACGCTTGGCGGCGAGTTTCGTGGCAATGGCTCGATTGAAAAAGGGATTGAGGTCGTTCGTGAGTTTCTCATCTACAATGTTTATGCGCGTCCCGACGAATTTCAACTTGTTGATGGCTCTGGGCTTTCGCACGCCAATCTTGTTACGCCTGAACTGCTCGTCAAGGTCATGCGCTATATGCGCTCGCGCGGCGAAAACTTCGATGCGTATTACGAATCGCTCTCGATTCCGACCGTCGACGGCACGCTCGGCGGCAGAATCCATCACGAACTTGCTAAAAACATTCGCGCAAAAACAGGCTCAATTAGCGGCGTCATTTCGCTTTCAGGCTATCTGACAAGCCGAAGCGGACAGCAAATTTATTTCTCCATCATCGGGAACAACGTCGGCAAGCGACGCGCCAAAGCAACGGAAGACAAAATCTGTAAATACCTGCTCGAGATTTAACGAACGCTCGATTGATTGTTTTTCCCCCTTCATTTCTGTTTCAGTCCTACATCGAAAATTTCTCGATACATTTTTTATCAATATATTCCTTCATCACAGCCTACTTATCGGCGCAAGTAACCCGCAAAAGAACTTTATTCATCATCAACTATGACGACAGAAACGCTTGCTTCACAAACCCTGAACGGCACTTCACTTCACAACGGCACCGCACAAACCAATCCGCTTCGCACAAGGCGCGACTTCGACGAAATGCGCAAAGCCTGCGAAAAAGATTTAGGCAAATTTC
>CALKXI010000102.1 GCA_938003965.1 uncultured Chlorobiales bacterium | reverse complement strand
GCATGAATCGGCGGGGCTTGTTCAGGTTTAATGAGGGCGACGGCATAAATGTAAATCAGATAGGCAACGACAAGGAGCACGCTCGGCACAATGGCGGCAGCGAATAAATCACCGACCGAGACATTCATCACGCTTGCGAGCAAGACCATCACGACGCTTGGCGGCACAAGTTGACCTAATGTGCCTGCGGCGGCAATCGTGCCTGTTGAAAGCGATTTGCTGAATCCGCGCCGAAGCATCGTCGGCAAACTGAGCAATCCCATCGTTGTAACGGTTGCCCCGACAACGCCCGTCGTTGCGCCAAGCAGAGCACCCACCACCACAACCGACAGTGCCAAGCCTCCTTTCAAGCGTCCGAGCAAAAGCGACATCGTATCGAGCAATCGCTCTGCAATGCCCGACTTTTCCAACATCGTGCCCATGAAAACGAACAGCGGCACGGCAATCAGCACATAGTTCGTCATAATGCCGAAAACGCGCATCGGCAGTAAGTTGAAGAACTCAAAGCCGAAGACGAAATACCCAAATACGAGCGATAAGCCTCCTAATGTAAAAGCAACCGGAAAACCCAAGAGTAGCAAGGCAATCAAACACAGAAAAAGTAACCCCGTGAGCAGTTCAGGCGACATTTTCGGCGCGCTCCTTTCCTTCAATCAAAAAGAGAATCTTTTCCAAAAGCATCGCCACACCTTGCAACATCAGCAATCCTGCTCCAAGAACGATAGAGGATTTGACAATCCACCGAAACGGCAAGCCGCCTGTATCGGGCGAGGCTTCCATGCTTTCAAAGGCGACCTTCGTATATGGAAACGCCGTCAGAACGATGACGATACAAAACGGCATGAGCAAGAATAAAACGCCAATAATATCAATAATGGCTTGAACGCGCGGACTGGCTTTGGAATAAAGAATATCGACGCGCACATGCTTTTCATGCCGCAATGCCCACCCTGCACTCATCAAGAAGATGAACGAGAATAAATGCCACTCCAATTCATAAAATGCCGTGCTCGATTGCTTGAAGATGTAGCGCACAATCACATCAATGCAAATCAACACCACTAAGAGGATATTTAATCCAGAAATGAACTTGCCTACGCGCTCGTTGAGCGACGAAATCAGTTGAATGATTGCTTTCATCAGTCATCGTTGTTTTTGATTTCCAATATCGTTCCCTTTCTCTCCGTGTAGCAACCGCACACGGCAGATAGATGATACTTGTGATTAAAAATAGAATCGAGCGGAAACGAAGAACCCAAGTTGGTCTGGATTCTTCGCTTCGCTCGAGACGGTACTTTACAAGTTCTTCACGCGCGTTCCATTCTCGTTCTTAGTCCAAGTAAGGGCGCATGGCATCTTCCGACTTCTTGTTCCACTCCAAGATGTTTTTCTTGAACGCCATGATGCTTTCGTAGGTCTTTTTGGCTTGCGGGTCTTTGGCAGTTTCTTCTTCGGCGACTTCTTTGGCGAGTTTTTTGAGTTCCATCAACACTTCTTTCGGAAACTCTCTCAGTTGCACTTTTTCTTCGTTGATGAGTTTTTGCAAGTAGGTGTTGTTTTGCGCTTCAAACTGTGAGAGAATCCAAATGTTCGTGCGTGCCGCCGCCGTTTGCACGATTTCTTGTAAATCTTTTGGTAAGGATTCGAAGGCTTTTTTATTGACAAGGAGCTCAAAGGCGGTGCCGGGCTCATGCCAACCGGGATAGTAGTAGTATTTAGCGACTTTATGCAAGCCGAGTTTGTAGTCGTGATACGGTCCAATCCATTCGGTTGCGTCGATAACGCCGCGCTCGAGGCTGGTGTAAATTTCAGGTGCAGCAAGCGTAACCGCAGAGCCGCCTGCTTTGGTAATGACTTTTCCGCCCCAGCCCGGAATGCGCATCTTCAAGCCTTTCAAATCATTGACGGATTTAATTTCTTTGTTAAACCAGCCGCCCATTTGCACGCCTGTGTTTCCACAGAGAAACGGAATAACGCCTTGTGGCGCGTAGGCTTCTTCCCAAAGTTCTTTTCCGCCACCGCCGTAATACCATGCATTAAATTGTTGCGCATTTAAGCCAAAGGGGAACGAAGCGAACAGCGGCGACGCGGGGACTTTTCCACTCCAATAATATGCCGCGCTGTGTCCCATTTCAGCCGTGCCTGCGCTCACCGCGTTGAAGACTTCTAAGCCGGGCACAAGTTCGTTTGCGCCATAGACCTTGATGCGAAGCCGTCCGTTCGACGCGCTATCAACCCACTGCGCAAACAGTTCCATGCCTTCTCCTATCACAGGGAATTTCGGTGCCCACGATGTAACTAATTTCCAGTTGTAAGTTTTGCTTGATGCGCCGCTCGACTGCGCTTGCTTAGAATCGCCGCCACAGGCGGAAACGAGAAGAAGTATTGCACAAGATAAGGTTAGGACAGATAATGAAGGTTTGCTTGTCATTGTTGATAGAAAGTTTGAATTGGAAAGAAAACGAGCGAATATAAACGAGTTTATCTCAAAAATTGAAATCGCGTTACCACGATGAATTTTTCGCAACACGCGCTTGATGCACTTTCGCGCTTGCGCACGCAATTCCTCAATGCACAAGAAGGATTGGCAGATTATTGGTCGTCCGAAGAATTGCTCGCGCTCTACGATGCCACCTTCGCTGAACGCATTGGTTGGAAGTGGAACTTCGTGCTCAAAGACCTTGACGCACGCGACTGGACTTTGCCCAACGGCACGCTCGTCGATTGGGGGTGCGGCACAGGCATTGCCTCGCAAAAAATTCTACAAAGCCCTATCGGCTCTGCCATTCGCAACGTTTCGCTCTTCGACCGCTCCGCGCTTTCGCTTGACTTTGCTACCAGAAAACTTACGCAGCGATTTCCAAACATTCACTTCACGCGGGGCGACGCGCTCGACGCACAAAGCGTTTTAATTAGCCACGTCTTGAACGAACTTTCAAACGCCGAACTCTCGCGTTTGCTCGAGCGATTGAAACGCGCCACAAGCATCATTTGGGTTGAACCCAGTCAAAAGCAAATTGCCTCACGCTTGGTTGAAGTGCGCGAAGCCTTGCGAAACGACTTTCATCTCGTCGCGCCGTGTGTGCATCAAGCCTCGTGCGGCATGCTTGCGCCCGAAAATGCACGCCATTGGTGTCATCACGTTGCCGCGCCGCCACAAGAAGCCTTCACAGAATCGAAGTGGGCGAAGTTTGCTGACGCATTGAACATCGTTTTAAGCGACCTTTCACTCTCGTATCTCGTGCTCGATAAACGCTCACTCAAACCGCTTGCCCCTAACGTGAAGAGACTTGTTGGAAATGTTCGGCTCTACAAAGCCACTGCCTCTGTGCTCTTGTGCGATGAACAAGGCGTGTGCGAAGTTGAACTCACTAAGCGCGATTTACCCGATGTGTTCAAAGCCTTCAAGAAAGGAAAAATTGCATCGCTTCCAAGCGTTGAAGTTGAACACGGTCGCATTAAGAACTGGAACGCGCCTATTTGACCTCAACATCAGAAATGGCGTCAAGCGAAGGCTCTTCGTGCGTTACGCAGTGAATTGCGCCAAGTCCCCAAATTAGGTCGGTGCAATCAATGCCTTGCACGCGCCGCGTTGGAAAGCACTTCTGCAAAATCTCTAACGCCTTGATGTCGTTGGCGCATCGATAAGTTGGCACGAGCACCACGTTATTGGCGATATAGAAATTCGCATAACTCGCAGGCAAGCGTTGGTCTTGTTCATAGACGGGCGACGGCATTGGAATCGTGATGATGTTGAACGGCTTGCCGTCTTGGTCGGTGAAGGTTTTGAGCCGCTCGTAATTTTCCATCAAGGGTTCATAGTTTTCGTCGCTTTTATCGTCTTCGATTGCCGTTACGATGGTGTCGGGGCTGACGAAGCGCGTGATGTCGTCGATGTGTCCGTCGGTGTCGTCTCCGACAATTCCATCGCCGAGCCAAAGAATTTTCGTTACGCCGAGATAGTCTTTGAGATAGGTTTCGATTTCGGATTGCGTCAGGTGCGGATTGCGATTCGGGTTCAGAAGGCACGAGGTTGTGGTGAGCAAACAGCCTTTACCATTGACATCAATCGAGCCGCCTTCCATCACGATGTTCGGATAAAAGACGGGCAATTTTTTCCATTCGGCAATTCGCGTGGGGATGTCGTCGTCTAAATCAAATGGTGGATACTTTCCGCCCCAAGCGTTGTAGCCCCAATCGACAATGGCTTTTTCAACTCTGTTGCCATTGCGACGCAAAACGAACATCGGTCCATGGTCGCGGCACCATGCATCGTTGGTTGGAAATCGGTGGTAGTGAATGTTCGGCACGGCGTCGCGAACAATGCCACTTTTGGCGACCATTTCGCGCACATCGAATTCCATTTTCTCATCGAGCACATTCACATGCACTTCCTCATGCGGCGCAAGGAATCGGAAAAACTCGATAAAGGTTTCCCAAATGGGTTCAAGCGGTTTATCAGGCCAAGTTTCAGGCTTATGTGGAAATGAAAACCATGTTGCGTCGTGGTGTGCCCATTCGGGCGGCATGGCATAGCCAAGTTCTTTTGGTGTCATTTGCGGTGAGTGTTTGAACGTCGGTGCAAAATTAGGAAATGTTTGTCGCTTAATGTTTATCGTTCAAATAATGCCGCTTGCCATTAAACCTGCAATCAGCACCAGCATGGCGGCAACCGTGCGTTGAACGGCTTGCATCGTTACTTTTGGCATGAGCCTTGCGCCAATAAATGCGCCCAAAAAGGCAGAAAGACACGCAGAGACGAGCACCGTCGTGTTTTCCTCAGCAATCGCAAAACTAAACCGATTGAAATAAACAGGCAGACGTGCCACATCAATCAAACACGCAATGACAATCCCTGTTGCAATAAAACTTTCCCGTGTCAAATCGTATTTGAGCAAAAACATGCTTCTCAATGCGCCTTGCTGTCCCGACAGTCCGCCGATAAATCCTGAGAGCACCCCGCCCAGCCACAAATCGCTACGTTCAAACTTCAAGCGTTTCTCCGACGGACGCGACTCCAACCACACAAACACTACCAGCAACAGCGCAATCAAAATTTTCAACAGTGTAATGCTTGCCGTGCGATTGAAAAATGGATATTCGTAAATTGGCTCAATCGTTGAAATAGCCCCCAACAGCATCGCGCCTGCAAACGATGACACCACCGCCCCAAGCCCAAACTTGATAATCACTTCCCTATCCGCAAATCTTCCCACAAGCAGCAGTTTGAAGATGTTATTGAGCAAATGCACCACCGCCGTTAAAGCAATGGCAATATCAACCGAAAAAAACAGCGCAAAAAAAGGCATCAATAGTGTGCCAAGTCCAAATCCCGAAAATAGCGTCAAGAGTGAAGCAAGGAGCGACGCCATTACAATAATGATAAGTTCCATCGTTTAATGATTAGTAGTAGCCTTTGTCCATTAACATTGTCTTTTATGTGATGGTTAAAAGTCTTACGTTTCACATCAAACTTTACAAGAGTGCATTATGAGCATTTTTTCTCTCGTCTTATCCAACATTGCACAGCGCAAATTTTCGGTTTTTCTGACCGCACTTTCCGTTGCGCTGGGCGTTGCACTTATTGCCGCCACGCTCGACATCAAGCGGCAGGTTGAAGACAAATTTAGCCAAACCAGCATCGGCTACGAACTCATTCTCGGCGCAAAAGGCTCGCCGCTTCAACTTGTTTTGAACACCGTTTATCATCTCGGCAACCCAACGGGCAACTTGCCTTACAGCACCTATGAACTCTACCGCAAAAGTCCGTTTGTCAGCTACGCCATTCCGATGGGCTTAGGCGATAATTATCGCGGCTTCCGAATCGTTTGCACCACAACAGAATTTTTCACGAAGTTTAATTACGCCAAAGATAAACAGTATCAACTTGCCGAAGGACGCTTGTTCAAAGACGATGAACTTTATGCCGCCGTGCTTGGCAAAGATGTTGCAGAAAAAACAGGCTTAAAACTCGGCGATAAGTTCGTCGCTACACACGGTTTGCAGGAGTCGAGCGGCGATGTTGGCAAAGTGCATGAACACGACCAATTCACCGTTGTGGGCATTCTCAAAAAAACAGGCACGCCCAGCGACAAAGCGATTTATGCGTCTCTCCCGACCGTTTGGGCAATTCACAAGGAAGAAGCCGAACACGATGACGACGACGCTAAACGCAAAGCCGCCGTCGAGCGCGCTTATGGCAAGCCCGAAAAAGACACGATTCAAATTCAAATGGCGTCCGCCGACCACAAACACGATAAGCACGAGCACGATGCCGACCACAAGCACGAACACGCCAAAACATCTTCATCAGATAAACACACGCACTCCGACGGCACACCGCACACTGACGGCGACGACCACCCCGACCACAAGCATGACCATGACCATCAACACGACCACGAGCACCAGCACGAACGCACCGTTCCAACCGAAGGCGATGTAACAGCGATTTTAGTCAAAGCCAAAGCCCCGATTTTTTCGCTTCAACTCTACGACAAAATCAATCGTGAGCCTTACGCGCAAGCGGCGTTTGCGGTCAATGAAATCAAAAATCTTTTTGACATTGTCGGCAATATCGATTGGGCGTTTTTCTTCATCACGGCGTTGGTGATTGTGGTTGCGCTGATTGGGGTAATGGTTGCGCTTTACAATTCGCTTGCGGAGCGTCGGCGTGAAATTGCCATTTTGCGCTCGTTGGGCGCACATCGCTCGAAAATTTTCAGCATTATTGCGCTTGAAGCCGCCTTGACTTCGTTTTTCGGCGCACTCTTTGGCATTGTGCTGAGCAAAATCCTTTCGTTAGTGCTCAAAGGGTTCGTTTTGGAGAAAACGGGCATTGAAATTTCGGTTGCGCTGTGGAGCGTCGTTGGCGGCGTGCCGGTAGAACTTGCGCTGTTGGTGATTGTAACACTCGTCGGTGCGTTAGCGGGCATAATTCCTGCTGTGGAAGCGTATCGAACCGATGTCGCTAAAAACCTTAGTCCGATTAGTTAAAAATCGCCGCCGAGCGACACATAATGTCGTGGCGTCGAGGAGCCCGTCAGGTTATATGCCCACGCCATATCGTAGCGCAAAACAAGCCCGAAAAAGACCGTTCTAAATCCCCAACCGTAGCCAACGAGCAGGTCTTTGAGTTCCGTATCCCCTTGTGCGTTGCGAATCGTGCCTCGAAATGAGCGGTCAGACCATGCACCGCCGATATCTAAAAACAGAACGCCTTGCAAGTAGTAGAACGGAATCGGCACGGGACCGAACGCCAAGTATTGCAAGAAAGGATAGCGCAGCTCGAAGTTTGCCAGTGCAAAGTTTGTTCCGTTTTGGCGATTGAAATTAAATCCGCGTAGGGGAATAGCAGGCGTTGTGAAAATGAAATCTTGCACGTCGCTAATCGGAATGGCATTGTTTTCGAAGCGGCGATTAATCCAGTTTTCCGTGCCGCCGATGAAGAACTTTTGCGGCGTTGGTCCAAAACTTGTTGCTCCCGAAAAACGCATCACGAACGAGTAGTAGCCGCCTAAATCGTAGTAGCGGCGATAATCGGCAAGAATCGTCCCGAAACTCACACGGCTGAACGCTGTACCTGAAAAACTCACTGCCCAGCGCGAGCCTGCAATTGGCGAGTAGAGAAACGGACGCGAATCGTCGTGCGTGAATGTGATGGTCGGATAGATGAACGAGACATTGTCGTTCCCGAACCCGCCGTCGAGATTTTCTTTCGAGAGCGTCAAATAGCCTGCGCTGAAATCAATGCGATTGAACCGTGAAAAGGGATACGACATAGCAAGCGTTACGCCATAGACGCGGAATCGAAAGAAGTTCACGAAGGCTGGATTTTCGGGGTCTAAAATGCCTAAGAAGCGCGCCGTGTGGTAGGCACTGATGCTGTAATCAATTCGTTCCGGCAAATAGGCATAGGTGATGCCGTAGTTGCTGTTTTGTAAGTCGAATTGCAGGTTTGTAAAAATGCTTAATTGGTGATTGCCCAAAAGGTCGCTGAATGCGAAGATGCCAGAGCCTTGCGCGCCCCAAATAGCGTCATAACTCGCGCCGCCATAAACGATGTCGGGCGTGAAGTTGACCTTGTATCGTCGCACGCGATACTCTCCACTTTCATCAATGTTTTTTTTCGGGGCTTTTTTTGCAGGCGCGTTTTCTTCGCGTTTTTCTTTGGCTTCTTTGAAGGTTTGTACCAATCCCCTGTCAAAAACAAAGGTCTTCACATCGACGGGCGGTGCGGAGGCAATCTTGGTCGTGTCTTTTGGACTTTCTCTTGCTGATGTCGTGGCGGTGCTATCGCGTTGAACGCTTGAAGAATCTGCCGTCTCGAGATTGACAAAGTCAGCAACGGACGGAGTTCCTGCCAAAGTTAAATTTGACGAGTTAAAGAGCGATGCGGTTGGCACGTTCTTCAACTTATCAAGCCCTGTAACGGCGTAAAATTTTTGCCGCTGCACTTCAACGTGTTGTTTGCCCCACACCGTTGGCTCAAGTGTGCCGTCCGGTTGTACATCTCTGGCGCGTCGTTCAAAAGGCGTGCGAAGCATGAAGATATCGAAGCCTGCATAGTTGATCCCCACACCTAAGAGTTTTGTGCCATCGCGCGAAATGGAAATTTGCCGTATGCCTGAAAGCAAGTTCGTAACAGGTCGCACCTTTGCCACTTGTCCCGAATCCGTTTTGTAGGAGTCAAGCGGCTTATCGAGGTCTAATTGAAGTTCGTAGAGGTTATAGACGCCGTTGGCATCGGAAACGAACAGCATCTTTTTATCGTCTGGCGAGAGCACAGGTGAAGTTTCGTCAATGCCTTGTGTTGCGGTAAGTCGTCGCAAATTGCTTTCGCCAATGACGAGTTCATACAAATCTAATTGCGAATAATCGTGCAAACGCATTTTGAAGACCGCTTCTTCAGCGCCTTTTGTTTTCTTCTTTTTTTTCTTTTGAATCGGCACATCGCACGAATTGACGGTCAAATAGCCTTGACGGTCGGAAGCAAAAATGATGCGCTTGCCGTCGTTTGTCCAAACTGGGTCGCTATCGCTGAATACATCGTTGGTCAGGTTCGTCAGGCGATTGGTCGCAAATTCGTAGATGTAAATATCGCTCTTGTAGTCGTTGTGTCCGACGAAGGCAATGCGTTTGCCATCAGGCGACCACTTCGTGGTGAAAATGCCGTCCAACTCGAACGTGAGCTTTTCAGTTTTCTTTGTGCGAATGTCAATGAGCATCACGGCGTCTTGCTCGCCTGCTTTTGTCGCGATGGCAATTTTGCTCCCATCAGGCGACCAAGAAATGCCAGGCGTCAGGATTTTGAGTTCCTCGAAGTTCGGCGTGGTTTGTCCATCGACGAGTTTGACCAATTCAGTTGGGTTAATCGTTGAGCCGAGATAGATATCGAACTTTCCATTTCTATCGGTGATGAAGGCGAACTTATCGCCTTGTGGCGAAATTGCAGGCGAGGTGTTGTAGTTGCTTCCGTCTTTTTTGTGGTCGGTGAGTTTCTTTGCAATCGCGTTAATGTCTTCGCGTTTGGCAATTTCGGGCCAATAGACAATTTTTTGTTCGCGTTGCCACTTCTCTGAAAGTTCTTCGATCGATAAGCCGATTGCGCCGCGAAACGCCAAGTCGACGCTGCGCATAGCGCGAAGCCGCGCCATAATCTCGCCGATTTTTTCGCGTCCGTATTTTTCCGATACAAACCGCCAAACCGATTGCCCGCCGCGATAGGCAAAGTAGCCGTAAAGATAGGGAATCGGCGCAAGGTAATTGTTGATGACAGCGTCCATCAAAAACATATCGCTGTTCGTGTCCCATTCGAGCGATTGAAATTCGGCAATGCCTTCGTTGAACCACAGCGGCACTTGAATGCGAATGTTATTGCTAATTGCGTTTTGCAAAGAGCCGCCATAAACCAAATCATTGACAACGGCATGAATGAGTTCGTGATGAATCACATGTCGAAATTTTTTGTAATCGCCCTCAAAGGGAACGACAATGCGATTTTTGTAGAGTTCCGTAACGCCGCCAACGCCTTCGGGCAAGTATTCGCTAATGACATTATTTTGCTGAAAATCGTTGTGCGATTTCATCACGATAATTGAGATGCGATTGTTAATATCGTAATTGAAATCTTTACGAATGGTCTCGTAAGCCGCTTCGCATGCGTCGGCGGTAAATCGCGCTAAATACTCGCCTCCTTCGGTGAAATACACATCGAAATGGCGCGACTGCACATAACTCCATTCAAAATTGCGATACTGAACTTTGTTCTTGCCAAATGCAAAATACTGTGCTTTCAATTCTGCACACAAAAACACCAGTAGCATCACGAACAAGAGCATTCTAAATGGCATATGATTTCTCAACGGTTAATTGATAAAGCGCTTACGCTTTTCACGTAGTTGGCACAAGGTTTTAACTTACAAATTCACTCGAAAATTTCCAGCCAATAGGGCGATTTCTGCACCTGATTGTAACGATGCCGATTGAACTAACACGCACACACGAGCGATTTGCTTTTTCCAACCATCAATGGGAAGAGCTGCTTCTCACTGCCAAAGATTTTGGTTGGAAACCCCAAGACGCACCACACGACGATTGGGAACGCATTTACTTCGCTTCCAACGGCGACCTGATTTCTGAACGCGATGCGCTCGCCCTCGCCGAAGCCCTCGAGCGCGCCTTGCCCAAACTTCCTGAACCGACTCGAAGGCATTATCTCGACTTTCTTAATTTTAGCAAACGTGGTGCGTTCCGAATCGAATAAATCAAACTATGCACTATCTCTTAAAAACTGAACCGACCGATTACAGCATCGACCAACTTCAACGCGACGCCCAATGCACTTGGGACGGCGTCGAGAACGCTCTGGCGCTCAAACATCTTCGCACCATTCACAAAGGCGACCGATGCTTCATTTACCACACTGGAAAAGAAAAACAAATCGTCGGACTTGCCGAAGCCATTAGCGAACCCTACCAAGCACAAGGCGCATGGGTCATTGACCTCAAATTCGTTCAGCGTTATGCTCAAACGCTCTCCTTGGCGCAGATGAAAGCCGATAAATCCTTTGCGACATTCGACCTACTTCGCCTGCCGCGACTTTCGGTCATGCCCGTTCCCGATACGATTACACAGGAAATTTTGAAACGCGTCAAATAATTGTGCTCGAACTTTTCGCTCAACTCTCCATCAGCGACCTCTTGCCACTTTGCGCGTTTGCCTTTCTTGCAGGATTTATCGATTCCATCGTAGGTGGTGGCGGTCTGGTTCAACTGCCCGCGCTCTTCATTTTTGCGCCGCACTACGAGCACCCAACAATTTTCGGAACAAATAAACTTTCATCTATTTGCGGCACCAGCATCGCCACCGTGCAATACGCACGCCGAATCGACCTCGAGTGGCGCATCGCACTTCTTAGTGCAACATTTGCATTTCTTTTTTCCTTCTTGGGCGCAAGCGTTGTGAGTTTCATTCCGAAAGAAACCTTACGCCCACTCGTGCTTTTTCTTTTGATTGCGGTCGGCGTTTATACCGCGCTGAATAAAAACTTCGGTGCGATTCACGCGCCAAAACTTAACACGACACGCGCCAATTTTTACGCCATGCTTCTCGGAGCAGGCATTGGATTTTACGACGGCTTTTTCGGACCGGGAACAGGAAGTTTTCTTATCGTGGCGTTCATCGGCATTTTCGGATATGATTTTCTCCGCGCCTCTGCCACAGCGAAAGTGGTGAATTTTTCTACAAACCTTGCTGCGCTTTCCTACTTTGCACCGACAGGCAATGTGATTTTCGCGCTTGGATTTATGATGGGAGCGTTCAACATCATCGGCGCGATTTTCGGCGCACGCTTGGCTATGCTCAAAGGCAGCGCGCTCGTCAGAGTCTTGTTCCTGCTTGTTATCAGCGCAATCATTCTCAAATTCGGATATGATACATTGGCTTGAATTGAGCAATTTGATTTCCCTTTTCGCTTTTTGTAAATTTGTTGCCTCTTTAAGTTTTTATTCAATTTTCCAAACAAAGTTTAACGCCTTTCACAAATATGTCAGCATCTACCGCAGTTCGTCCCGACGAAATTTCCGCTATTCTTCGCAAGCAGCTTTCAGGATTTGATAACGAGATCGACACTTACGATGTCGGCACCGTTCTCCAAGTTGGAGATGGAATCGCTCGCATATATGGGCTCTCAAAAGTGATGGCGGGCGAACTCATCGAATTGCCGCATGGCGTGATGGGTATGGTGCTGAACCTTGAAGAAGACAATGTCGGCGCCGTGCTTTTTGGCGAAACGGGTTTAATTCGAGAAGGCGACCAAGTTAAACGCACAAAAATTTTGGCGTCGGTGCCTGTCGGCGAAGCGATGCTCGGTCGAGTCATCAACCCACTCGGTCAGCCAATTGACGGCAAGGGCGCAATTGAAACTAAAATTCGCTTGCCACTTGAACGCCGCGCGCCGGGCGTTATCTATCGCGAACCTGTCAAAGAGCCGCTTCAAACCGGCATTAAAGCCATTGACTCTATGATTCCCATCGGACGCGGACAGCGCGAACTTATCATCGGCGACCGCCAAACAGGAAAAACTGCTATCGCTGTCGATACTATCATCAATCAAAAAGGCTCAGATGTTTATTGCATTTATGTCGCTGTTGGTCAGAAAGGCTCAACCGTTGCGCAAGTAGTTGCTACACTTGAACGATATGGCGCGATGGAATACACGACCGTCATTTCTGCCACAGCCAGCGACCCTGCGCCGCTTCAATATATCGCGCCATTTGCAGGTGCAGCGTTAGGCGAATACTTCCGCGACACAGGTCGGCACGCGCTCGTCATTTACGACGACCTTTCCAAACAAGCCGTTGCGTATCGCCAACTTTCGCTCTTGCTCCGCCGTCCGCCAGGGCGCGAAGCCTATCCAGGCGATGTCTTTTACTTGCACTCTCGCCTTTTGGAGCGCGCCGCCAAAATCCATCGAGATGATAAAATCGCACGCGCCATGAACGACCTTCCCGAAGCTATCAAGCCCATGGTCAAAGGTGGCGGCTCGCTCACCGCACTCCCCGTCATTGAAACCCAAGCAGGCGACGTCTCCGCTTATATCCCAACCAATGTGATTTCAATTACCGACGGACAGATTTACCTCGAATCTGGACTTTTCAACAGCGGCGTGCGCCCCGCAATTAATGTCGGCATTTCGGTCTCGCGCGTCGGCGGCTCAGCACAAATCAAAGCCATGAAAAAAGTCGCTGGCACCTTGCGACTCGACCTTGCCAACTACCGTAGCCTCGAAGCCTTCGCTAAATTCGGCAGCGACCTCGACAAAGCCACACAAGCCCAACTCACGCGCGGACAACGCATGGTCGAAGTCTTGAAGCAAGGGCAGTATCAACCCATTCCCGTTGCTAAGCAGGTCGCCATTATCTATGTCGGCTCAATCGGCATTCTCGACAGTATCCCGGTTCATCTCGTGCGCGACTTTGAAAAAGAATTCATCGAGTTCGTCGAGCGCCAAGAGCAAAATCCGATTCAAATGCTATCTGAAAAGAAAGAACTCACCGATGAAATTGCTGCTGACCTCAAAACATTAGCGACGCAATTTGCGGAAACCTTCAAAGCCAAACACGCTAAGTAAGTTATCAGCAACGGCAACGCGCCGTTCAAGCAATCATTGTTGAAGTCAAATACTTTTTCAAAATGGCAACACTCAGAGAAATTCGCAGTCGAATTAAAGGCGTGAAAACAACGCAACAAGTTACCAAAGCCATGAAAATGGTGGCGGCAGCAAAGTTGCGTCGCTCCCAAGACGCTGTGCTTCAAGCCCGACCCTACGCATTCAAGTTGAAAGAACTCCTCGAATCGCTCTCGCAAAAAGTCGATACATCACTCTTTCCGCTTCTTTCGCCACGCAAAGAGGTCAAAAGCGTGCTTGTGATTGCCGTTGCTGCCGATAGAGGGCTTTGCGGTGGATTCAATTCAAATTTATTCAAAACAGCACATCAAGTTCTCGATGTCGAATACGGCGCGCTTCTCAAAGCAGGCCAAGCCAAGATGATTTGCGTCGGGAAGCGTAGCGTCGAGCATTTCATCAAAGGCGGCTATCAAGTCGTTGGAGAATATGGCGGCATTTTCAGCAAACTCGAGTTTGCATCGGCGAAAGCGATTGCCGAACAAGCCACCAAGATGTATTTGAACGGCGAAGTCGACCGCGTTGTCGTGGTCTATAATGAGTTCAAATCGCTTCTGGCTTCAAAACTCAAAACGGACATTTTCTTGCCGATTCAGCCAAGCGAGAAAACGCCGACCATCAGTGGCGACTACATCTACGAGCCCTCGCCTGAAGCCATTATCAACGACCTTGCACCGCGCCACCTTTCTACCCAAATTTGGCGCATTCTGCTTGAATCTTTCGCCGCCGAGCAAGCCGCGCGCATGATGGCAATGGAATCAGCAACCGACAACGCCAAAGAACTTCTGCGCACGCTTTCCATCACTTACAACCGTGCACGCCAAGCCGCAATCACGAAAGAAATCATCGAAATCGTCAGCGGTGCAAATGCCTTGCAATCTGAATAACTCCACCCTCTCTCTTTCGCATCGAAATAAAGAGGGCGGTCGTCCCGCCCTTTTCTGTTTTAATATGAGATAAAATTTTTATCAGCGACGATTTTGAAACGCCACCCAATTTCTTCGGAAGTCTTCCACTTCGGCATTTGAAAAGCCATAGATTTGTGCCAAGCGTTCAATGACGCCTGTGTTCGGGTCGTTCCGTCCGTCTAATCGGAAGAGTTGCGCGGTGGCGGAATTGTTGCTCAAAAAGAGATATGACTGCGCGCTTGCCGTTTGGTCGAATGGTGCACGAAGCAGGTCTAAGAGTTCGTCGATTTGCGCATCGGTGATTCGGCGTTGAGTAGCGGGAACGGCTTTCCAGCCTGAAAGGAATCCGATACATTCGCCGTAGGCGTGCATCGCACTTGCGACGACAGCATCATCGCGGTTTGATTGCGTCAATCCTGACAGCGTTGAGTGGCAATAGTTTATGACGGTTGCCATGAGGGCTTTTTCCCAGTTGAGTTTGAAGTCGGCGAGGGCTTGGTCGCGTTGCGCATTAAACGCTGACCCACTTTTCACAGCGGCTTGTGCAGTGATTAAGTTGCGCTTGATTTGAGCGTAAAGGCTATTGGCATTCGCACTGTCGCTACGGCGTGCGGCGTATTGCGCCGAGAAGCGGTCACGATTTGGGTCGCTGTTGCGTTCATTGTTTCCGAAGCCTGGCTTTGCACCGTAGATTTCTACGAGTTTATGAATGGTCGCTTCGGTGATGTTGCCCGCGCTGATGAGCGAGACGGCATGGTTATACATAGCGGCAGCGAAAAGTCCCTTCTCGACCACTTGTTCCATTTCCAGCACATTTTCATCGAAGAGGTATCCAGCGCGCCCGCCGACCGTGCTCGGAATCACTCCTCCGTCGCCTGTGGGCGCGTTTTCCCACGCATAGCGCACGCCTTTGCCGCTTGCAAGTGCCAATTCCCGCAGTGCGGTGTCGATTTTCGCTTGGTAACTTGCGCCTGTTATAGCGCGGAGCGTTGTGCCGTTGTACAGGTTTTGCAATGAGGCAAGCGTAACGGTTGAATCCATGTGTCTGCCTACTTGCATACGGCTCGTGAGCGCCGCCAACTCGGAACGCACTTTGGATTCGGTTACGACACTTGCCGCATAGCCTGTTGAATCATAAACGCTCGGAATTTGAAGGTCAGGCGGGGGCGGCGTGGTTACCTTGTCGTCTTCCTTACAGGAAGCGAAGAAAACAAGCACAAAGACACAAAGCGCGTGAAGGCGAAGCGGTGAGTTCACTTGAAACATTTTCATTGATGATTGATTAAGTTGTTAAAAGGAAAAGCGCTTATTTAGACTTAATCCAAAATAACGTAAAGAAATCGATTTTCAAAACATCACAGCGGCTTTGGCAACTTAGTAGAGCACCCAAGTGTCTTTACTGCCGCCTTTGCGAGGCGTTGACGACGAGCGAGCTTTTTTGAGTGCGACACGTGTTAAGCCACCAGGGAGCACGTGAATGTTTCGCCGTAGAGAATGTAGGGGCGAACATCGACGTGTCGCCCTTCAATTTTGCCGCTATCAACGATGGAGGGGATTCGCGAGAGGTCGAGCGTCGGCTGGGCGATGTAGTTGCGGGGCTTTTCTTGAATGTAAGTTTTGAAGGTTTCGCGTGCTTCTTTCGCCGCATGCGGTCCGATAAGCGTGCCATAACCACCCGATTCATTAGCGGCTTTGACGACAAGTTTATCGAAATTTTCTAACACACATTTTCGCTCGCTTTCTTCGGAGCAGACATAGGTAGGCACATTGGGAAGAATTGGCTCTTGGTCTAAGTAATACTTAATCATTTTCGGCACGAAGGCATACACAACTTTGTCGTCGGCGACGCCGGTGCCGGGCGCATTCACAAGTGTTACATTCCCTTTTTTGTAGGGATTAAAAATGCCCGGAATTGCGAGCAGGGAATCAGAGCAGAAGACGTTCGGGTCTATGAATACATCGTCAATGCGGCGGTAAATGACATCAACGCGCTCGAGTCGCTTGGTGGTGCGCATGAACACCATATCGTCTTTAAGACGAGGTCGTTGCCGACCACGAGTTCCACGCTCATTTGTTGCGCCAGAAATGCATGCTCGTAATACGCCGAATTGTAAATCCTCGGCGTTAAGACCGCCACTTTCGGATTCGGACGATTTGCAACCGATTGCACGGTTTCAAAAAGATGTTGCGGGTAACGGCGACGGGATAAATGCCGATTTGTTCAAAGACTTCGGGAAAGGTGCGCTTCATCACTTCGCGATTGGCAAGCACATACGACACGCCCGATGGACAGCGCAGATTATCTTCCAACACATTCCATAAATCAAAGATGATAGCGTTTTGATAAGATTCTACAAGAACGATTGCATAGCGATTGGAAGGGCAACACGACTTGTTGTGTTGAAATGTGCTTTGTTGGAATTTACAGCCTTCGCTTGAAAACAGAAAAGCCCGTTTCGAACGGGCTTTGAAACAGGAGTAAGTTGTGCTCAAAGTGCAGGCTCGATGCAAACAGACTTTTTATTGTTTTTGCCTGTTTTGAAAGTCACTTTGCCGTCTTTTAAGGCGAAAATGGTATGGTCTCTGCCCATTCCTGCGTTTTTGCCTGCAAGATAGACCGTGCCGCGTTGGCGCACAATAATTGAGCCTGCGCTCACCATTTCGCCACCAAAAACTTTGACTCCTAAATACTTCGGGTTACTGTCGCGTCCGTTCTTCGTTGAGCCTGCGCCCTTCTTATGTGCCATTGTGAATCTCCTCTAAAATTTATGTGGTTAAACAAGTTGCAATCGAAGTTATGCAATAGAGAGAATTTCAAGTTGCGTGTATCCCTGACGATGCCCTTTGGTGCGTCGATAGCGTTTGCGACGCTTTTTCTTGAACACCAACACTTTTTCGCCTTTGACGTGTGCAAGCACTTTTGCAGTTACGGCGGCTTTGGGCGAAAGGGTTGTGGTTGTTCCATCTGTGGTCAGAAGCACGCTGTTGTAGGTTAGCGTTTCGCCTTCGGCGGCTTTCTGCGTTGGAACGAAGATAGTGTCGCCGGCACTGACGAAGAACTGTTTGTCGGAAATTTCTACGAGAGCCTTCATTTCTGTTCAGATTTCATTCGGAATTGCGTGTGCAATTATGCGCACAAATGTGTGAGAAAATTGATTGATGCACAAAGTTCTAAAAAAGAGCCGCAAATATACGGCGTTTCTTTGAAATTCCAAACAGAGATAGCGCGTCAAGACTTTGAAGGACTTTGCTTTTTCTGCTCCATCTTGCTTTGATACATTGCCTCGTCGGCGCGCTCAATCAAACTCTCGTATCCTGAATCACTGCTGCTAATACCCACGCTTATCCACAGTTCGAAAGGTAGTTGTTTGGAATGGTTGAAGTCTGCGAGCGCTTCACGAATGCGCTTGAAAGTAGTTTGGGCTTGGGAGAAACTGGTTTGAGGCATGACGACCACGAATTCATCTCCGCCGAACCGCCCAATGAAGTCAGAATTACGCAGTTGGGATTTGAGCAAGTTGCTTAACGCAACTAACGCGTCATCGCCGACTTTGTGCCCAAAGGTGTCGTTGATGCGCTTGAAGTCGTCGAGGTCAATCATTGCCACAGAAAGCGGACGCTTGTAGCGGCGCGCACTGGAAAGTTCATATTCGTAAAGTTCAGTGAATCGATGACGGCTGAGTGTGCCTGTCAAGAAGTCGCGATTGGCGCGCTCTTCAAGCCGCTTCTGAAATTTGGCGTTCATCATTTCGAACTTATGTGCCTCAATGACTTGCCAGACCGTTCTGACCAGATTCTCATCTGTCAATTCGTCTTTCATGATGCAATCTTTCACGCCGTTCTTCATTGAGGAGATAATCAAATTTTCATTTCCGCGCTCACAGAGCAAGACGATTGGAACCGGGCTTGCGGTTCGCGAAACACGGTTAAGAAAGTGAGAAATGCTATTCAAGGTTTTCGTGAAGTTTATAACTATGGCGCTGAACCGGCTTGCGTTCGCAAGAAGCATTTGATAACCTTGCTCGCAGGTTGATGCGGAAGTTACAGTGAATCGTCCATGGTTGATAAGCACCATGCGCAATAACTCTGTTTGCGCTTCATCGGCGGAAAGAAGCAAGACACTTTGCATGGCATTTTGAATAAGATGATTTCAGAACGATGGGTGCGAGGCGTTTGAAAGATAATGAACAATTCGCATTTGTTGCGTCCAAAATTATGGCGCATTTTTATCAGTTAGTTATTTAACAGGTTCATTTTCAAAACACATCTTACTTTCACCGAACAACTTTGCAACAGAAATTTTGACATTTGTGATGTAAGCGGGTGTTTTTGTTTATTGGAATTTTTCTTATACTTCAAGCCGTATCTCCAAAGCCTTGTCAAGTTAGCCTTGTCAAGTTTGTAATCAGGTTCTAAATCAGTTCGGTCATCAAAGTTTTTTCTATTAACACAAACAACAATTACTCACGTATGAAGCAAAATGCATTTACAGCGGTTCTTATTACGATTGCCGCCAGCGTCTCGTTCTCGTTCTACTTTTTCTACATGGGCAATCAGCCCAAAGAATCAATCTGGCATGCAATGTATGAAGGCGGACCGTTCGTCGCAGTTCTGATTACTCTGATTATCATGGTTTTTGCCTACATCATTGAGCGCACGATTGCATTAGGAAAAGCGTCAGGCAAATCAACGATGACCGATTTTGTCAAGAGCGTTAAAGAAGAAATTGAAACAGGGCGCATTGATAGCGCGATTGAAAAATGCGACCAGCACCAAAGTTCATTGGCGGCTGTCATTCGCGCTGGTTTGGAGAAATACAAAGAACTTATTGCTAAAAATGTAACTGACCCTGACAAGAAAATCAGCGGTCTGCAAAAGGCGATGGAAGAAGCCACACAAATGGAAATGCCGCTTTTGGAGCGAAACTTGGTTGCCATTTCAACGATTGCTTCGATTTCAACAATGGTGGGATTGCTTGGCACAACGATTGGTATGATTCGCGCCTTTTCGGCGCTTGCTACAGGCGGTGCGCCTGATGCGGTTGGACTCTCACGCGGTATCTCCGAAGCCCTCTACAACACGGCAGGTGGCATTTTCGGCGGTATCGTCGCAATTGTTGCCTACAACTACTTCACCACTCGCATTGACGGCTTCACGCACATGATTGACGAAGCAGCATTTTACATTGTGCAAACTCTGGCCACTCGTGACGAAAAAGTAAGCGCATAAGGGGTTTTAATCGCAAGCTTTGGCATATTGACAACTCAAAATTGGATTAAGCAATGCCTAAAATTAAAACCAAACGTGTTGGATTCAAGCTTGATATGACACCGATGGTCGATGTTGCTTTTTTGCTTCTCACGTTCTTTATGCTTACCACACAGTTCAGACCACCAGAGCCAACGCCCATCGACTTGCCATCGTCAAATGCGACTGTGCCACTGCCCGATACCGATATTTTGATGGTGCAAATCGGCAAGAACGATGAACTCTTCCTGGGCGTCGACTCACAGCCCGCACGCGAGCGCATCTTTGAAAGCACCATTCGCAAGTCACTCCAAGAAGCTGGCTATCCAGCAATTGAAGATTCGCTTCGCAAGTTTAAGCTTGCCGACGCTTTTGCGGTGAACAAAGACAATCTTGAAAAAATGATTATCGCCGCTCGCTTTGCGAACCCGAGAGTTCGTCCTGTGATTAAAGCCGATGTAAATTCCAGCTACGAGATGGTCGACTTTGTGATGAAGACCTTCAAAAGAACAAACATGCCAACCTTCAATCTCATTACAGGTCTTGAAGGCGGATTAAGCGATTCTAACAAATAACTGGAGGACACTATGGCTGCCGTTGATTCACCAGAACCTAAGAAAAGTAAAAAAGGCAAAAAAGCACCGAAGCGTGTCGGCTTTAAGCTTGACATGACTCCCATGGTCGATGTCGCCTTCTTGCTTCTTACTTTTTTCATGCTCACCACGACGTTTTCCAAACCGAAAACCATGGAAATTAACCTGCCTGCTGAAAAGAACGACGAGACCAAGGTTGAAATTGCTGAATCTAATGTGCTTACAGTGCGCGTTATGGAAGGCGATAAAGCCTATTGGAATATCGGATTCAAACCGCCTGAAGCCATTGACCTCTACGACACGGACGACAATGCCAAACCCTCAGTTAGCGATAAATTTCGTAAAATGCTTAGGGAGAATCGAGACCGAATTCGCCAAGAAGTTGGTGAAGACGTCATGGTTTTGGTTTTGAAATTGGACAAGAAAGCCCGATACCGAAATCTTGTCGACATCATTGACGAGTTGAACATTGCCAATCCCCCTATCAAGCGATTCAGCATTGCCGATTTTACTGAGGCTGACGGCGAAGAAATTGCACAAATGCTTGCTGGTGGTGCACAACCTGAACCTCAACCAAAGGAGAAACGGAAATGACAGACGAAAAAGAAATCGTAGAAATTGCATCGGAGCATAAAGACGGCTTTGTCAAAACGGACTATCTTGACACGGATAAACTGCGCCGTTTGAATTATGGTAATCTCGTGTTGCGACGCGAATACCATGTGTTTATGGCAAAGGGCGTTGGCTATGCTATCAGCATTTTTGCGACGATTTTCATTATCTACCTAAGTTGGGGCTGGATTAAGCAACTTCTAACTGCCTCAAATGACGAAATCGTAACAGTAAAGCCACGCCAGCTTTCTATCTCGGATTTGCAACCGCCGCCGCCGATGGACCAAACAAAACCGCCACCACCCCCACCGCCTGCATTCAAACCCCCTGCTGCGCCAGACGTCGGCGAAATCAAAAAGGTGCGTGACGAAGAAGCGCCTCGCCAAAAAACATTCGCTGACCAAGACCTTATCAAAAAAGCCACTGCAAAAGGTGCCTTTGGTGAAGGCGATACCACAGGGCTCTCCGACCCAAACATTAGTTTTGCTGGCGGCGCTGGTAGCGGACCCATTGAACCTGCAGACGATGCAGGCGACCCACCTGATTTTGTCGCCGTCGAAAAAGATCCTGAATTCGTCAACCGCGTTCAAGCCGTCTATCCAGAAATGGCAAGAAAAGCCGGTATCGAAGGAAAGGTCATTGTTAAGGTGTTGGTCGGTAAAAACGGAAAGCCAGAAAAAGCACAAATCATCAAAAACCCGGGAACGGATATTTTTGATGAATCTGTCATCAACGCTGTGATGAGTTCAACTTACACGCCCGCCATTCAAAACGGACGACCCGTGAAAGTATGGCTAATGGTGCCGTTTAGTTTCAAACTCAACACACGCTAAGTTCCAGCAGCAAATTCTGCCGACGCATCTCAAACGTCGGCTTTTTTATTCGAGAACCTATCATCTGTTTTCGCTAATCAAATTGATTGCAACTATGAACAGCGACGAATTTTATCAAAATGGGTCAAGAAAGAATGACGATGACGACTTTAATATGCGCCAAACTGATGAAATCCTGCGCAACATTCAACGCGACCTTGCCCGAAAGCCTGTGCGCAGAAAAACATCGCATGGCATGTGGTTCGGTTTAACCACCAATGAAGTTATCGGATATAGCGTGATGCTCATGTTTTTTGTTTTGGGAGTCATGGTCTATCTTGGTGCGCTCGTGCCACAGTGGGCGACGGTCGAGTATCGCAATGTCCTAATGAGCGTGATGTTTCTCTACGGCATCTATCGTGGTGTTACTACCTACGCCAAAGCCAATCAGTGGAGGCGCCGACAAGCCTTTGAAGAACAACGAGAAAGAGATAAGGACCTGAACTAACTATGGCTTACTTTTCATACATTGAACTTCCTTCTTGAATGGATTCAATCAACCGTGCGAATTTCACCCACCCAAGCCTGCCAATTGCTTCTACACTTGCCGTTGGCAGTGGATTATCCAACTCTATGACCATGCTTGCCATTGGCGGCTTTTGGTTTTTATTACGCGAGACAAACATCTGCGCAATGTTCACCTTGCTTTCGGCAATAATTGCACTGATGTGCTGAATGCTTCCTGGAATATCTTCCGCAATCACAACCAGCGTGTCAAGTTGCGCTGTAAATTCCACCATGAAGCCTTCAATTTCTTCGATTTTAATTCTTCCACCGCCAAGCGAAGCGCCGACAATCTCAATTTTATTTTTTTCTCCAAACAGTTGCAGACGTGCCGCATTGGAGTGAAACCGCTCGGCATCGCCTTGAAACTTAAACTGCCAGTTAAGTCCTTTTGAGCGCGCAATGTCAAACGCATCTTTAATGCGCTCGTCGTCAGGCGCAAAGCCCAAAATGCCGCCGATAATTGCGCAATCGGTGCCATGCCCTTTGTGCGTGCGGGCAAACGAGTTGTAAAGCGTAATGACGGCATGGCGCGGCGATTCGCCTAAGAGGCGACGCGCGATAAATCCGATTCGGCTTGCGCCCGCTGTGTGAGAACTCGATGGTCCTATCATAATCGGACCTAAAATGTCAAACAAACTTGGTTCAGATGTGTTCATTGCAGTTGAAGTTTTTAGCAAGTTATACTGAAATCACTTTGATTTTTTACACTTCGCGACACGTCGCTTTTAACGCTCAAGCCCTTTGGATTCCTCGCTTTGCTCAGAATGACCATCGACCATCAGGCAGGGTGTGCCTCTTTTGCAAGTCGTGCAAATCGATTTTCTTCGTAACTTGCGTGCCTTTCAAACTATTCATGAAAATATTATGAAGTTATTTTCACTCGAGGGGAAAATCGCTGTGGTTACAGGCGCATTGGGCTTAATCGGCAAACAGCATTGTTACGCGCTCGCCGAAGCAGGCGCACATGTTGTGGTAACCGACATGCATCAAGAAAAATGCGTTGCCTTTGCCGATGAACTTTCAAAACAGTTTCAGCGCAAGATGCTCGGCGTGGCGGCGGATATTACAAAACCCGATTCGCTCAAAGCCCTGCGCGACGCGATTTTGAGCGCGTTTGGAAAACTTGACGTGCTCATCAATAATGCCGCTATCAACGATATGTTTGAAAATCCGACAGCCGCCGCCGAACTTTCAAAGTTTGAGAATTATCCGCTCGAGCTTTGGCAGAAGTCTCTCGATGTGAATGTTACGGGCGTCTTTTTGTGCTCGCAGATTCTTGGTGCTGAAATGGCGAAGCGTGGTTCGGGAAGCATTATCAATGTGGCGTCGACCTACGGCATGGTCGCGCCTGACCAATCGATTTACAAGAAGGAAGATGGCACGCAGTCGTTTTGGAAATCGGCGGCGTATCCTGCCACCAAAGGCGCGGTGATTTCCTTCACGCGATTTCTTGCAGCATATTGGGGCAACAAGGGCGTGCGCGTCAATACGCTTTCGCCCGGCGGCGTCGAGAACGCACAAGATGATTACTTCGTGAAAAATTATTCTGCTAAAACTATGCTCGGCAGAATGGCTTCGCCGACCGACTACAAAGGTGCAATCGTTTTTCTTGCTTCTGACGCTTCGGCGTATATGACGGGCGCGAATCTCGTCGTCGACGGCGGCTGGACGGCTTGGTAACACAAGACTTATCACGATGCAGATAAACTCTACGCTTCAGGCACTCTCGTTTCGTAACGCAACGGCGAACGATATTCCCCTGATTCAACGCCTTGCGCACCAAATTTGGCATGCATATTATCCAAGCATTATCTCCGTTGAACAAATTGAATATATGTTGCCACGAATGTATGGCGACGACATCCTCGCGCAAGAACTCTCTGACAAGACCTTGCGCTACGAACTGCTGTTTTTGGAACATGCACCGATAGGCTATGCGTCATATCGCTTTGAACTGCCGAGCGTATTCCTTTCAAAACTTTACCTCAATCCTGATTTGCACGGCAAAGGGCTTGGTCGCGCGGCGCTTACGCACATTGAAGATGCAGCACGCGCCGAACATGCAGCATCGATTTACCTCTTTGTCAATAAGCGCAACGAAAAAGCCATTCGGGCTTACTTGCGTTTTGGATTCACGATTGAGCAGGAGGTCGTCAAAGACATCGGCGGCGGGTTTGTGATGGACGACTACAAAATGCGAAAACATCTTCTCTATGAGTGAACTCTTCATACAAGAAAACTTACAGATTGAGACGATTGCTTCACCACTTGATGCTAGCGAAAGGCTTGTGCCGTTTCTTCGCCTGCCTGACCGATTTAACTTATCGCAAGGCGATGTCTGGCAGTTGGTTCGTGCCGAGCCTTCGGGACTCATCTTTCTCAATCCGCGTCCGACCGCTGAAACGATAGGCACATACTACGAGCCGATGGATTATGACCCGTTTATTTCGCTCAAACCCACGCCCTCATTTCAAGACCGACTTTACACCATTTTGCGCCGATTCATCACGCTTCGCTACAAAGCCAAATCGGTTTTGAAGCGTGCCAAATTTCAACAGGGCGAGCGATACAGAGCGTTGGATATTGGCTGTGCAACAGGCGATTTTTCCGCTGAACTCAAACGCCATGCAAAAGATGTGAAGTTGGAGTTGTATGGAATTGAAATGTCGGAAAAAGCCGTCCGATTTGCACAAGAAGAACACGACCTTTACGCCAAGAAAGGTGAATTGTTGACAGTGGACTTCGGCGTCGAGTTTGATTTAATCACGATGTGGCATGTGTTGGAGCACGTCTTACGGCTGAACGCAACGCTGGAAAAACTGCATCGAATCTTGAAGCCAAACGGGCTACTCGTTGTCGCTATGCCGAATCCTGACAGTTGGGACGCGCAGCATTATGGCAAGTATTGGAATGGCTACGATGCGCCGCGCCACCTTTATCACTTCACGCCGAAAGTGTTTGCCAAGTTGCTTCTGCAACATCACTTCAAACTTGTTGATATGCATGCGCTTCCGCTTGATTGTTATTACAACGCGCTTTTGTCGGAAAGAATCGTGGCTCGGGCGAACGGGCAATTGGGCGGATTAGCACAATGGGTAAAAGCCATTATCAAGGGTTCAATTGCCGCCAGCGCCGATGTTGAACAGGCATCGAGCGTCGTATACTACATCCGCAAAGTTTGAACCTAACATCTTCACCTAAACTCAACTATGAAAGCAGAAATTCTTTGTATCGGTGATGAATTGCTCATCGGGCAAGTGGTCAATACCAACGCCACAGAAATTGCCAAACAACTTGAAGAAATCGGCATAGAAGTTCGCCGCATTGTTTCAGCAGGCGACCAGAAAGCCATCATTCAAGCCGAAGTTGCCAATGCGTTAGCCGAAGTGGATGTTGTCATTATTACGGGCGGTTTAGGTCCGACAAGCGACGATGTTACCAAAATTGCCGTCGCTGAATTTTTCGGACGCGGCTTGGCGTGGAACGAAGAGGCTTTTCAAAATTGCAAGTATCTATTTGAGCGGCGCGGACTGAAGATGCCTGAAGTTAGTCGCTCGCAGGGCGAAGTGATTGAAGGATGCATCGTTGTGCAAAACTCACAAGGCACGGCGCCGGGCATGATTCTCAAAGACCTTGAAGGCTACGAAGGGAAAATGGTCATTCTTATGCCTGGCGTGCCTTACGAAATGGAGACCATGTTGAGAAAAGATATTATCCCATTTCTTTCACCGCTCTCGGATACGTTCGTCAAGCATAGCGTGATTATGACGGCAGGCATTGGGGAATCTCACTTGGCTGATATTATCGGTAACGAACAAGAATTTTTAACACCGAACACGACCCTTGCGTATTTGCCGCACACGATGGGCGTGCGCTTGCGCGTTACCACACGCGGTACTGATCGCACAAGCGTGCTTGAAGAAAATGAACGCATCGTGAACACGATTGTCTCGCGCATTAAACCATTCGTGTTTGCACAAGGCGATACGACGCTCGAGGAAATTGTTGGGAAAATGCTCTCAGAGCGAAAGATGGTTTTGGCAACAGCGGAAAGTTGCACGGGCGGACAAATCGCCAATCGCATTACGAACATTTCTGGTTCATCGGCATATTTTTCTCAAAGTTTTGTCGTCTATAACAATCAAGCCAAAATTCGAACCTTAGGCGTTAAGCCTGAAACGCTCGATGCCTTTGGCGCGGTGAGCGAAGAAGTTGCGCTCGAGATGCTCGAGGGCTGTTTGAACCTATCGGGCGCAGATATTGCCGTTGCAACAACAGGCATTGCAGGACCGAAAGGCGGAACAGAAACGAAGCCTGTTGGAATGGTTTGCATTGCGGTTGGCACAAACGAAAAATTCGAGCGAATTCGCCGTGCAAAAACTTTTATTTTCTCCGAAGACCGATTGCGAAATAAAGAACTTTTCACCCAATCGGCGTTAAATCTTGTTCGCATTTTGCTCACTGAATTAGATTGAGCGATAAATCGTCCGAAACGACCATTTTGATTGGCGAAAACGACTGCACCAGAATACCGAAAAGCCCTAACTTCTTTTAGGTATTTTTCAGAAGTAACCCAAAAGGAGTAAGCTGTATGAATGTCGATGTCGCCGTTGTCGGAGGCGGACCTGCCGGTGCCTCAGCCGCCAATGAACTTGCCAAAAAAGGGCTTTCCACGATTCTCATTGAGCGCAATTTGAACAACGCCAAACCCTGCGGCGGCGCAATTCCACTTGGTCTGATTGAAGAGTTTGAAATCCCTGACTTTTTAGTTGAGCGTAAAGTTACGCACATGGCGGTGCGCTCTCCTAAGGGCAGACTGGTTACAATGTCCATGCCGAACGGATTTGTGGGCATGGTTCGGCGTGAGCGCTTCGATAAATTCTTGCGCGAACGTGCGGCACAAAACGGTGCAGTGCTTCTCGAGGGTAAATTCAGAACAATTAAAGAAACCGACAGTAACTATCGGCTCTTGATTGATGTGAAGGGCGGCACAGAGGAAGTCCAGGCAAAGTATGTGATTGGTGCAGATGGCGCAAACTCCAAAGTTGCGCTCGATTTAGCCTTTCCGCCAAATGAATTCAAAGCCGTTGCCATTCAACAACGCTTTCACTTGTGTGAGGAACTTGCCCGCTATGAAAACTTAGTCGAGATTTGGTATGACGGCGAAGTCTCACCTGATTTTTACGCTTGGGTATTTCCGAAAGCCGACCACATTGCCATTGGCACAGGCACTGAAGACGGCAAAGCCAATATCAAACATCTTCAAGCGCGATTCATTGAGAAACTTGGTATTCAAGCGAAGCCATATTACGAAGAGGCTGCTAAAATTCCGATGCACCCGCGCAAACGCTTTGTCAAAGGCAATGCTATGCTCGTTGGCGATGCAGCAGGGCTGGTTACGCCTTCTAACGGCGAAGGCATTTTCTTTGCAATGAAATCAGGGAAAATGGCCGCCGAAACGCTTGTCGATCATCTCAAAGGCAAAGGCTCGCCGCTCTCGAAGTATGAAAAAAATTTCCGCAAGCAGTTTGGCATTATTTTCACAGGGCTCGGGTTGATGCAGTCAATTTATTATCGCAACGACCGCCTGCGCGAAAGCTTCGTTGCGATTTTAGAAGACCAGCACGTCCAACAAATTTCGTTTGACTCTTACCTTTACAAAAAAATGGTGCCTGCGCCGCTTTGGGTGCAACTGAAAATCACCGCGAAAAATCTCTACCACTTGGCGATAGGAAAGTAAGAGGAAGTCATGTTGCTCTCGATTCCAACTTGGATTGTTCACATCTCCTCTATGATTGAGTGGGGGCTGGCTGCGCTCTTGCTTTATCGCTACGGAAACTTGATTGGGCGCAACGACATCAAGAAGTTTGCACTCTTGATGCTTCCGCATTGGGCAGGCGGCTGGTGCGTGATTGCCTTTCATCTCACAAGTGATGAAATTCATTTTTGGCTCGAGGCTTCCAAGGTCGTCAACTTCGTTGGAAGTGTGTGCTTGCTTTACGGTTCGCTCTCGCTCCTGTTCGGTCGCAAAATCAAGCGTGAGGCGTTAAGCCCGTCGGCGTTTCTGTTGCTAATCGTGTTTCAATCGGTTCAAACCCTTCCTGAACTCTATTGGCGCGCCAAGTTCATCGAGATGATTTTTCAAATTTCAAGTGGCGTGTATTTCTGCTTTCTCATTTCGCTTCTTTTCGTTTACCGGCGCGATAAATCCATCTTCTCACCCGTTACGGTCTTCGGCTTTTGGTTTGTGCTCGTCTTTATTGGCGTTACGATTGTTTGCATGCACTTCTCAAAAGTGCGCGGCTATCCAACGCTCACACACGACGACCTTCTGCATGGTTTAGCCGAAAGCCTGCTGACGCTGAGCAACCTTTTGATTGTGATTGGAATCCAACAACAAATGAAACAAGCCACTTCAAGTAGGCCGATACATCAAGTAGGAAATCTGAATTAGATTGCATACATTTGTAACAGTTTTATCAAACCCCGCTTGTCCGAATGTTCTTTGCATATCGCTCAAATTTCGGGCAAGTGTGTTTTTCAGTATTAAAGAAGTAAAGGAGAATAACGATGAGCGAAGTCAAAAATCGTCCGCTTCATGTTGAAACGAAGCAAGATGTTACGATTCTTTTCGCTGGCGATTCAGGTGACGGCATGCAACTCACCGGAACGCAGTTCAGCGAAACCACTGCGATTTTAGGAAACGACCTCAACACGTTTCCCAACTACCCTGCCGAAATTCGCGCCCCTGCTGGCACTCTTGCGGGCGTCTCAGGATTTCAAGTTCAATTCGGAAGCAAAGAAATTTTTACGCCCGGCGACAAAATCGACGTGCTCGTTGCCATGAACGCCGCCGCGCTCAAAGCCAATTTGAAATTTCTCAAAGAAGGTAAAATCATCATCGCTAATGTCGACGGCTTCGATGAGAAAAATCTTCAATTAGCGAATTGCAAAACCAATCCGCTCACCGATGGTTCGCTGACGAAGTATCACGTCTATGCCATTGAAATCGGCAAACTCACGCGCATGGCACTCGAAGGCACAGGCTTAGGCACCAAAGAGATTGACCGCTCGAAGAACATGTTTGTGCTCGGGTTGCTCTTCTGGCTCTACAACCGTCCGCTCGATTACACCATCAAAAGCATTCGCGAGAAATTCAAAAAGAAGCCTGAAATCGCCGAAGCGAATATCAAAGCCCTGCAAGCGGGCTACAGTTACGGCGATGCGACGGAGATTTTTACCACGCGCTATGAGGTCAGAAAAGCACAGTTGCCTGCGGGCACCTACCGCCACATTATGGGCAATCAAGCCACAGCTTATGGGCTTATTGCAGCGTCCAAGAAATCGGGCTTGCCGCTCTTCCTTGGCTCTTATCCTATCACGCCTGCGTCTGATATTCTGCACGAACTCTCGAAGCATAAAAATTTTGGCGTTAAGACCTTCCAAGCCGAAGATGAAATTGCGGCCATGTGTGCAGCGATTGGTGCGGCGTATGGGGGACATCTTGCAGCGACTTCTACCTCAGGTCCGGGCATGGATTTGAAAGAAGAAGCAATCGGGCTTGCGGTCTCGCTCGAACTGCCGATTGTGATTATTGATGTGCAACGCGGTGGACCATCAACAGGCTTGCCAACGAAGACGGAGCAATCCGACCTTTTGATGGCTATGTTCGGCAGACACGGCGAATCGCCTGTTCCGATTATTGCGGCAAATTCGCCTGCCGATTGCTTCAACGCTGTCTTTGAAGCGGCTCGGCTCGCCGTTGAATTTATGACGCCGGTTATCTGCCTCACTGATGGCTACATTGCCAATGGTGCAGAACCATGGCGATTTCCAACGACAAGCGAGTTGCCTGACTTCAAGGTCAAGTTTGCTGCACCGCGCAACCCGAACGACCCACCTTTCTTGCCTTACAAGCGCAAGGAAAACGGTGCACGCGAATGGGCAATTCCGGGCACAAAAGGCTTGGAGCATCGTGTCGGCGGATTGGAAAAACAACACGAAACGGGCAACATTTCTTACGACGGCGAAAACCACGAACTCATGACGAAACTACGCGCCGAAAAGGTTGAGAAAATTGCCAATGCGATTCCGCTTCAAACCATTGACAACGGCACAACCAAAGGCAAATTGCTCGTCTTGGGCTGGGGTTCAACTTATGGCTCAATCAAAACCGCCGTGCGCGATTTGCGCGACGAAGGCTACGACGTTTCACACGCGCATTTGACCTACCTGAATCCGTTCCCGAAAAATCTCGGCGAACTCATCTACAACTTCGACAAAGTTCTGATTCCTGAACTCAACATGGGGCAACTCTCGCGGCTCATTCGTGAAAAATTCCTTGTGCCTGCCGTGCAATTCAACAAGGTTCAAGGCATGCCGTTCACGGTCTCGGAACTCAAAGAAAAAATCATCGCAACCCTAAATCAAAAGGAGAAGTAAGTATGTCAGCATTAGATTTACAGGGCAACGGGAAGCACATGGATTTGCCCGTTTTGACGCCGAAAGATTTTGTATCGGAGCAAGAAGTGCGCTGGTGTCCAGGGTGCGGCGATTATTCCATCTTGAAGCAAGTTCAAGCCGTATTGCCCGAACTCGGCGTGCCACGCGAAAACATTGTTTTTGTGTCGGGAATCGGGTGCTCCTCGCGCTTCCCATACTACATGGAAACCTTCGGCATTCACAGCATTCACGGACGCGCAGCGGCGATTGCCACCGGCTTGAAAGTCGCGCGCCCTGACCTTGATGTATGGATTGTCGGTGGCGATGGGGATTTGCTTTCCATCGGCGGCAATCATATGCTTCACTTACTCCGACGCAATTTGAACGTCAATGTGCTGCTCTTCAACAACGAAATTTATGGATTGACCAAAGGGCAATACTCGCCAACATCGCCCACTGGTTTTGTTACGAAATCATCGCCTTACGGCACTGTTGATTATCCTATCAATCCGCTTGCTTTTGCACTCGGAGCTGGCGGCACATTTATCGCGCGCACCATGGACCGCGATGTCAAACATTTGCGCGAAATGCTCAAACGTGCTCACGCTCACAAAGGCACTTCGTTCTTGGAGATTTATCAAAACTGCGTCATCTTCAACGACGGTGCGTTCGAGGACTTCACGGGAAAAGACGTCAAAGCTGAAAACGACCTCTTCCTCGAGCACGGCAAGCCGCTCGTCTTTGGCAAGAACAACGACAAGGGCATTAAACTTTTTGGGCTGAAGCCCATCGTTGTTGACCTTACACTTCCAAACGTTTCCAAAGATGACCTTTGGATTCACGACGAACACGACCGCACCAAAGCGGACATTTTAACGCGCTTCTTCGATGAGCCTGGCTCTGAACACTACATGCCACGTCCGTTCGGGGTGTTCTATTCCGAAGCGCGATTCTGCTATGAAGACGCTCTGATTGACCAAATCCAACACGCTACAGAAAAAGGTGAAGGCGATTTAGACGCACTGCTTCGTGGCAAAGAGACTTGGACTGTCGCTTGAGGGTTGCTGTTCTATGACCAGTGAAAGCCGATTCGCAAGAGTCGGCTTTTTGTTTTCAGGAGAGTTTCATACAGACAGTTTCATACAGACGAGGGTGATGTCGTCGTGCTGTTCGCCCATCGGTTGGAATCGTGCGGTTTCCTCTATGATTTTCTCAATGAGTGATGATGCAGGTTTATCGGCATGTGCTTTAAGAATTGTCTCGAGTCGTTCTTCGCCGAATTCTTCTCGTTTTCGGTTCATGGATTCGGTTACGCCGTCGGTGAAAAGCAAGAGCACATCGCCTGACTCCAAGACAGTGGTCTCGACTTCGTAAGGCATGAGAGTTGAAATGACGCCGAGAATCAAGCCCCCTTTTGTGAGCCTTTGAACCGCACCTGATTTTTTGAGAAGATAGGGCGGATTGTGTCCAGCGTTGATAGAAATCATTGTGCGCGTTTGAAGGTTAATCACTGCGCAGAAGAAAGTGATAAACTTATCGGCAGGTGTATTTTCGTAGATGATGTTGTTGATTTTTCCGACGACTTTGGACAGATTGAAAGTTTCAGGATTGAAGGCGTTCATGTAGGCTTTGATAGAGGCTTGCAAGTTTGCCATCAGTAGTGCGGCTGGTGTGCCTTTGCCGGTCACGTCAGCAATTGCAAGAAACAGGTGTTGCGCGTCGAGCATCATGATGTCGTAGTAATCGCCTCCGACTTGCTTGGTCGGGATGTTTTTTGCTGCCAATTCAATGCCTGAGATAACAGGCAACGTTTTCGGGAGCAAGGCGGTTTGAATTTCTTTGGCAACTTGCAGCTCTTTTTCCATCGCTTGCACTTCGAGCGTTTCTTTGAACAGGCGCGCTTGTTCCAACGCATTAGCCGCTTGTGCGGCTGCAAGCGAAATAAAATCCAAGTCCGTTTCTGAAAAGGGTTGTTTTGTTACGTGCTCTCCACATAAAAACAAGCCAATCGTTTTGTCATTGTTGCGCATCGGCACGATGTAGTGCAAACCGCTCAAATACAGCATAGGATAGTCGTCGTGCGTAATGTTCATCGGCTTTTGCGTCTGAAACGCTTTTTCTAATTCGTATTGAAATTGCTGACCTTGGGAAAGGTTCTGCAGTTCTATGCCAAGCGAGAGTTCAGTAACAGGCTTGCCGCTTTCGTCAATCATCACCACGATGTACGCTCGAATAAGCATTTGTCCTGAAACAGAGCGCGAAAAAATTTTGAGAATCTCCTCACGCGAAAGCCAAACCGTGTAGGAGTTCGTCAGTTCAAAGAGGGTTTTAAGTTTTTGAACGGTTTGGTCGAGGTTGCGATTGAGCCGCTTCATTTCTTGAAGCGTGAATGCGCTCTCGAGCGCGCTTGCAGTCAGTGCAGCCAGTGATTCGAGAAAGGCTATTTCAGAATTGGTGTAGGGCGCATTCGTGATTTTTTTTCCCAGAAGCAAACAGCCAATTCGCCGTGTCTGCGAAACGAGCGGCACACACTGCTCAAACTGATTTGCTTCCATGAACGCACTTAAATTCTCGAACCGCTTCGGCGGCGAAGCAAGCCCACGATACTTGGCAAGGGTATAGTACTCACTTTCCTCCTGACGCTCGATAATGCTTATCGCAGCGCGCGAGAGCACATACTTGCCCATCACTGTGCGCAACACATGAGAAAGCATTTGGTCGACATCTGTCGACGCCACAAGCACTTTGCTTGTTTCTAAAAGCGAGTTCAGCTCGAGGGTTGAGAGCGGTTGAGTTTGTTCGTCAAGTTCGGGCATCGTTCGCCATAATTATGGATGATGAACATCAGCAGGTGGCTCGTGCGTCGCAGGCTTCGTTTCTGTGCAATCAAAAATGGGACTTTCGGGAAAGTAGGTGCTAAGCAAATACAAGGCTTCAAGCACCTCTTGGCTCTCTTTGCTATCGGGGTTCTGCGATTTTTCATTGATGAATCGTTGCAATTCTTCATACTGTGCTTTGCACCCCATCTCCAAACACTTCCATAGTGGCAAATGCAAATTACATTCGTGTAAAAAATGTGGTTCGGTCATATCTCATCTGAGTTAAATTATACTGCGAAATTGAGCACCGCTTTACGGTGTAAAATTAAACAGAGATATTCGGAAAACGTTATGATTTTTCGCGACTGGCTCGGCGCTCTCGCAAGGATTCGGCTCTGGGGTTTGAGCTTCGAGAAAAAATGGTTACTTTTGTGTCTTTTTCGGAAAAAGCGATTCCCATAATTTTCAAATCGGCAGTTTGACGTTGGAAACGCAAGGCAATTACACTGTTTCGATGGACTTGGGCGAGGGCGTCATCAATGTCCGTAAATACAAACCCGAGAAAACCTCTTCTCAGACCATCAAAATTGAACTCGAGCCTTTTGCTGAGCCTGATTCCACTTTGCCATGCGACGCATCGCTGAGCCTTGAAGAAGAGTTAGGGTCGCTGATTTCCGAGATTCTTGCCACTATTAGCGCATCGGTTCATGCTCACTGTGTCTGTTTTGCATGGGTCAGCACAAACAAGAAAAAAATCTACTTTGCACACAAAGAAGTTTCTTCCGAGTTTTTCACGACTGAAAAATGGCTTGCCTTCGGAAGCGATGCGGTTACACAAGTCGTTTTGGCCAGAAACGGACAACTTTACACGGAAATCAGCGTAGAAGACGAGCCCAAACTGATTCGATACTATCGCACTCCTTTGGGCATCAAGTCGTTTATGGGCGTGCCGGTGTTTCATCGTGAGCAGATTTACGGCGTTCTGTTTGCCGATAGTTTGCAGAAGGGCGCATTTCGTCAGGGGCACGTTAAACTTTTGAATCGGTTCGGAAAAATTTGTGCCTCACTCATTGATAATTATGCTGTCAAAGCGGGGCATTTGGAGTCGATACGCTTTGTTGAGCCGGCAATTGCTTTTGTTTATTCGCTTTACAAAGAACCACACCTTGAGCCGCAAATTCAGGCATTTTGCAATGCTATTCAGAGCGTGATTGACTTTGACCATCTTGCGCTTTCACTTATCAATTCGCGCTCGGAATTGCGCATTCGCAATGTGCGCACCAAGAGCAGTTATGTGGCTGAAGGCGCGTTGGTCGATTTAGAACATTCGGCCGTTGGGCAAGCAGTGATGCACGGCGGTTCAGGCATCATTGACGACCTTTCTTCGCTCGGCAGCCTGCCTCGTTTTTTCCCTGAGGAACTCCAGGCTGGTCTGGCGCCGGCACAAGGCTCTATGCTGATTATGCCGATTAAACTCGGCGATTTGACCGCAGGCGTTGTAACGCTGGAATCGTCTCACAAACACTTTTTCAGCCAAGAGAGCGCACAAAAAGCGCGCTTTTTTGTCAATGCATTGTCTCTTTCGCTTAACAATTTCTTGCTCAAAGACCGCATCAAGCAAGTCTCACCGTTTGATGAAGTAACAGGACTTCTCTCGGCAAAAGCGTTTTTTGAACGTCTGCGTCATGAAATAAACCGTGCCACACGCGAGCGCTCCGAAACAGTCTTGCTTTTAATTGAATTTGACGACCAAAAAGGCATAGAAGCTCGAAGCAACTATAATCCAACTGCGCTTGTTAATCTTCTGCAAGCAACGGCACGTATGATTGTCGCCAATGCTCGCAACTACGACCTTGTTGGGCGCATTGGCAAAATGCGCTTCGGCGTCTGCTTAAACGGCATTACTGAAATAAACGCTCGATTTTGGGCAGAAAAAGTGCGAGAACAAATTATCAATTTTCCATTTGAAACGGACGACGAGTTCCGCACCATTTTAGCAACGGTAAGTATCGGGCTGGCGAGACTGCGCCATGAACAAGCCGACCTTGACCTTTGGCTTGAAGGAGCAGAAAAAGCCCTGCATCATGCGCAAAATTCAGGCGGAAATTGCGTAAAAGTTTTTTAAGTGAAATTTTGAGCTGTACGCTCTGTGTTTTTTAACGTTAAATCTGACGCTGAGCATGACGCTTGGAAAAGTTATCGGCACGATTTGGGCAACGCGCAAAGACGACGGTCTTGTGGGCATGAAACTTCAAATCGTGCGACCAGTGGGCTTGGATTTACAGACAAAAGAAGGATTTTTCATTGCCGTAGACTCTGTCGGCGCCGGAGTCGGCGAAATTGTTTTGATTGCCACTGGCAGCTCGGCACGCATGACAGAAATCACCAAAAATAAGCCTGTCGATGCCGTCATTATGGCAATTGTCGACAAAATCGATGTGGCTGATTAGCGATAAACCACCTTCAAGTCTTTAACGAAAGTCTCGACCTTGTATCTTGGAAAAGTCATCGGCACGGTTTGGGCAACGCAAAAACATCCATCTCTTATCGGCGAGAAACTGCAACTGGTTCAGCCGATTGATGCGGGCGGTGCTTCGGTCGGCAAACCGCTCGTTGCCGTTGACACAATTGGTGCAGGCGTTGGTGAAACTGTGATGTATGTTACTTCTTCGGAAGCGGCCATTCCAATTAAAGCACGTAAGCGTCTGAAACTTATCCCGACCGATGCTACCATTGTGGGAATCATTGACCGCATCAGCGTTCAAACCGCTCCGAAATAGTTGCAAAGTTTAACCTTGTCGGATTCAATCCGAGTTGTTTCAAACTCAATTTTTTAGTCACATCATTTTTTGAAAGGAGCACTATGCGCCAACTGAAAATCAGCCGGCAAATTACCAATCGCGAGAGCGCGTCGCTCGACCGCTACTTGCAAGAAATCGGCAAGTTTGAGTTGCTAACCCCAAAAGACGAAATTGAACTGACGCGCAAAATCAAGCGTGGCGAAGGAAAGCCGGTCGACTCTCGCGAATACAAGGAAGCTCGTAGAGCCTTAGAGAAGCTGATTAAGTCGAACCTGCGCTTTGTCGTTTCAGTAGCAAAGCAGTATCAAAATCAAGGGCTTTCGCTTGGCGATTTAATCAACGAGGGGAATCTCGGACTTATCAAAGCCGCTAAACGCTTTGATGAAACGCGCGGATTCAAGTTCATTTCTTACGCAGTTTGGTGGATTCGTCAGTCCATCTTGCAAGCTCTCGCCGAGCAATCGCGCATTGTGCGCTTGCCGCTCAACCGTGTCGGAACGCTCAATAAAATCGGCAAAGCGTTTTCACAATTAGAACAAGAATACGAGCGCGACCCCAGCACCGAAGAACTTGCACAGCTCTTGGACATGCATTCTTCGGAAGTTACCGATACGCTCAAAATCGCCGGGCGGCACATTTCCGTTGATGCACCCTTTGCACAAGGCGACGATAATCGCTTGCTCGATGTGCTTCAAAATGACTCGCAACGCCCTGACCATAGCTTGATTCAAGAATCGCTCCGCATCGAGGTTGAACGGTCGCTCTCGACGCTTACTTCGCGCGAAGCCGATGTTATTCGCTCTTACTTCGGCATTGGAATGGAAAACCCTCTCACGCTCGAAGAAATCGGCGAGAAGTTCAAACTCACTCGCGAACGCGTCCGACAAATCAAAGAGAAAGCCATTCGCCGCTTGCGCAACTCACCGTATAGCAACGTGCTCAAAGAATACATCGGCGGATAAATCTGTTTGCTATCTTCATCTTGCAAAAGCCCGTTGAAAAGCGGGCTTTGCTCTTTGTGAGCAGTCTGTTTTCAATCTTACGCTCTCTTGCCTGAACCAACCCTTTTGATTTGTGGACGATGAGCCTTGTTCAATGATGATGACGAAGTCCTGACCGCCAGTATAGAACGCAAGGACTCGATTTACTCGCCAAATTCAGAGGCGTATCAACTGTCAGCGTAAAAACTGTAACTTTGCCTCTCAAATCAAACCTTCATTTTTGACATGACACTCAAAGAACGAATCAACGAAGAAATCAAAGCCGCTATGAAAAGCGGAGATAAGTTGCGCCTTGAAACCGTGCGCGACATCAAGAAATACATCATTGAAAAAGAAACTGCTGAAAAGCGCGCCCAACGCGGCGACCTGACGCCTGAAGAGGAAATCGAAGTCCTAACCGCCATGGCGAAGCGCCGCAAAGATGCGTTCGAGGAATTCTCCAACGCAGGTCGTGTCGAGTTAGCAGAAAAAGAAAAAAAAGAACTTGCCATTATTCAAGAGTTCTTGCCGAAGCAACTCTCAGAAGCCGAAATCAAGGACGTCTTGACACGCATTATCAGCCAAGTCGGTGCCACGACGCAAAAAGAGATGGGCAAAGTGATGGGCGTAGCGATGAAAGAACTCAAAGGCAAAGCCGATGGCAGTCTCGTTCAGAAAGTTTTGAAAGAAATTTTGCCTGCATAACTGACGCTGATTGCCATTCCCCCACACACTCTCTCTGTGTTCACGATTCAGCACAAATGTTTTATCTTCTCGCCGTTTTCATTATCCTTCCAAAAAGAGAACTTGCAGATGAAACTCACGCCGATTGATATAAAAAAACATACTTTCAATACCGGCTTTCGCGGATTTGTGCCCGAAGAAGTCGAAGCGTTTTTAGATACCGTTTCGCGCCAATGGGAAGAACTTTTAGATGAACTCGACCGCGCCAAGCGTCGCATTGCCGAATTGGAAGGAGAAACTCGCAAGTATAAAGATGTCGAGTCGATGCTTCACCAGACCCTCGCGCAAGCCCAGCAAAGCACCAACAGCGTTATCGAGAATGCCAAGCGCGAAGCCGAACTCATTCGCCAAGAAGCCGAAATCAAGAGCCAACAACTCATTGAACGCGCCAAACTTGAAGTCTCTGCTATGGGCGACGACGTTCGGCGGCTCGAGGCACAAAAGCGCGAACTCATTGCCAAACTTCGCATGCTCCTTTCTTCTCAACTTGAACTCTTAAATGCGTTCAGCGACGACGAAGAGAGTTTCATTCTCCAACAATTCGCTAACAAGAAACTTCTATCAGAACAGAAAACCGCGCAAACGCCCAAAACACCGACACAGCCCGCCACCGCGCCCGTGTCGCAAGAATCTTCACCCGATTCGCTCAATAAGCCGCTTGCTGAATCTGCCCCAATGCAGAGTCTTGAAAAAGAAACACTCTCTCCCGAACCAACGCCGTCGCAAACGGTCAAAATCGAAGTTCCCGTCGAACCTCATCACAAAAGTGCCGCCGGAAAAAAGACGATTAACATCGACGACATTTTAAGCGGACTCGAGTAGCCAATGGCATCGCTATTGATTCACAACGCCGCCCAAATTGCTACTGCCACAGGGCGTTACGCACGCGGCACAGACATGCACCACGTACGCCTTTATGCACGCACTTCGATTTACATTCAAGACGGAATCATTCGCGCTATCGGCTCGCCTCTTGAACTTGAACAATCATTTCCGCCTGCTTCACAAGTCATTGACGCAACAGATTGCGCCGTTATTCCGGGTTTGATTGATTCACATACGCACCTCGTTTTCGCAGGCTCGCGCGAAAAAGAATTTGCGCTCCGACTTTCAGGCGCGACCTATCAAGAAATTGCCTCGCAAGGCGGCGGCATTCTTTCAACGGTTTCAGCAACACGCAAGGCTTCAAAAGATGAACTCAAATCTATTGCCGCTCGCTACCTTTCACTGGCATTAGCGCACGGCACGACGACGATGGAAGTCAAAACAGGCTACGGACTCAATGAAGAAACCGAACTCAAATTGCTCGATGTGATTGAAGAACTCAATGCGGAACAGCCGATAACGCTTGTGCCGACCTTTCTCGGCGCGCATGCGTTTCCGCCCGATTGCACGAAGTCGGAGTATCTCGACTTACTTCATCGGCTTTTGCCGCGCGTTGCGACCAAAGCCAAGTTCATTGACGCTTTCGTGGAAGAAAATTATTTCAATCTTGAACAAACAGAAGTGCTCTGTCGCAAAGCCAAACAGTTCGGACTTCTGCCGCGCTTGCATGTGAATCAATTTTCATCGAGCGGTGGCGTGGCGTTAGGGCTTCGGCTTGGTGCGGTTTCGCTCGATCATTTAGAGAAACTCTCGAACGAAGAAATTCACTTGCTTGCACAGTCGGAAACCGTTGCCACGCTCTTGCCATGCGTTTCGCTCTTTCTGGGCTATGGCTATCCGCCCGCACGAACCTTGATAGATTCAGGCGCGATTGTCGCAATCGCCTCGAACTTCAATCCCGGAAGCGCGATGAACCTCAACATGCAACTGGTGATGTTTGTGGCTTGCGCGCAGATGTCGCTTTCTCCAAATGAAGCCTTAACGGCGGCGACGCTCAACGCCGCTTATTCGCTTGGGCTTTCTGACACACTTGGCTCGATTGAAATCGGCAAACACGCCGACCTTGTCATTCTCGACACGCCCACTTTCGAGCAGGCGATTTATTTCTTCGGAATCAATCATTCAAAAACCGTTATCAAAAATGGCGTTGTAGTATGGACGTGCTAAAACTCTTCGATTTAACCTTTCGCCCCGACGAATCTCTTTTCTTTCAGAAGAACGATGCTAACGACGTTCGCTTCGGCGAAATCGTTAAAGCCGACATTGGGTTTTATCGCAAGGCAAAGTTTGTCATTCTTGGCGTGCCGCAAGATGAAGGCGTCAAGCGTAATAAGGGACGCAAAGGAGCGCGACGCGCACCCGACGAAATTCGACGCGCGTTCTACAAACTGCCAATTCCAAATACGATTTCGGAGGGCGATGTTTTTGATATTGGCAACACGCTTGTTCAAGGCTCGTTAGAGCAAATTCACGAGCGGCATTGCCAAGTGATTGAGCAACTCTTGCGCGATGACAAAATCGTCATCGTCTTTGGCGGCGGCAACGATATTTCTTATCCCGATTGCAAAGCACTGCGCCAAGTCTTTTCAGAAGTGATGGCGTTCAACATTGATGCGCATTTTGATGTTCGCGCCGACACGCCTTGCAACAGCGGCACACCGTATCGCCAACTGTTGGAGGAGAATCTTCTTTCGCCCGAATACTTTTTTGAAATTGGCTCTCAACCGTTTGCCAATTCCGCCGCTTATCAAACTTACTTGATGGAGAAAGGCGTTGCAATTCATCCGCTCGAGAGCATTCGCCGATATGGCATTGACCAACGCCTTGAAGATATTATTCGGCACTTTACTGCGCCGCGTGCGATTTTTTGGGGTATTGATATGGATAGCATTCGTGCCAGCGATGCACCGGGCGTCAGCGCGCCCTCGCCGATTGGATTCAGTGCCGAAGAAATTTGCCACATTGCCAGCATTGCAGGAAAACATAAACGCAGTAAGTTGTTAGAAATTACCGAAGTCAATCCCGAGTTCGATATTGACGGACGCACTGCCAAACTTGCCGCGCTCATCACGGCGTATTTCATTCGCGAAAAATCAACCTTTGAACGCTGACTACATGCACTCTGAATCTCGTGCCATTCTCCGCTCCGAATCGCTGCGAAAAGTCTATAAAAAACGCGCCGTCGTTAAAAACTCAACCCTTGAAGTCCAACAAGGCGAAATCGTTGGGCTTCTCGGACCAAACGGCGCAGGCAAAACGACAACCTTTTACATGATTGTCGGCTTCATTCAACCCGACAGCGGCAAGGTCTTTTTGAACGATACTGATATTACTCGTTTGCCAATGTATAAGCGTGCTCGGCTTGGCATTGGCTACTTGCCGCAAGAGCGTTCCGTCTTTCAGAAACTCACGGTTGAAGAAAACATTTTAGGCATTCTCGAATTTTCAAACCTTCCGCGCAAAGCGCAATTGGAACGCACCCAACAACTGCTTGAAGAGTTTGGCATTACGCACATTCGTAAATCGATGGGATACGCGCTTTCAGGCGGGGAGCGTCGGCGTTGCGAAATTGCACGTGCCCTTGCGCTCGAGCCGAAATTCATCTTGCTCGATGAACCCTTCGCAGGCGTCGACCCGATTGCCGTCGAAGACATTCAACACACGGTTGCGCGCCTCAAAGAACGCAACATCGGCATTTTAATTACCGACCACAACGTCGATGAAACGCTTTCTATCACAAACCGCGCTTACATTATGTTCGATGGCGAAATTTTGCGACAAGGCGCGCCCGAAGACCTTGCTAACGACCCCGTCGTGCGCAAACTTTATTTGGGTGAAAAATTCCGACTGCGCGAAAACAACGACGTGCCGAATTCTTAACCACACTTGTCGATGAAGAAAATCACGTTTCACATTGCCAAGATGGATTGCCCTTCCGATGCTACCTTGATTGAGATGAAACTCAAATCGCTTCCCAGCGTGCGCCAGATTGAAACGGATTTGACGAATCGGCATCTGCGCGTCTATCTCGATGACGATTCGCAAGCAGTGTTCTCTTTGCTTGGCGACATGAACTTACAGGCGTCGCTTCTATCCGAAACCGAAATTCGCGATGTTTCCATTCAAGCGCAATCACAAGAGCGAACCGCGCTCAAACTCGTTCTCCTCATCAACTTTTTATTTTTCTTGTTCGAGCTCACTGCGGGGATTTTGGGCGACTCAATGGGCTTGATTGCGGATAGTTTGGATATGCTTGCAGACGCGCTGGTCTATGGGCTTGCGCTTTATGCTGTCGGTGGCGCGATTGAACGCAAGAAACAGGTCGCCTGTGTGGCAGGTGTCTTACAAGTGCTTTTGGCAATTATTGGATTTTGGGAAGTCATCAGACGCTTTTTCGGTGCGGAGTCAGAGCCACATGTCTCGACGATGTTAATGGTTGCCTCGCTTGCGCTTATTGCCAACGCCACTTGCGTTTGGCTCTTGCAAAAAGCCAAAAGCAAGGAAGCGCATATTCAAGCAAGTTTGATTTTCACGTCATATGATGTGATTGCAAATCTCGGCGTGATGTTGGCGGCGGGGCTTGTGTATTTCTTTCACTCACCTCTTCCTGATTTAATTGTCGGCGCGCTGATTTTCATTCTCGTTATCGAAGGTGCAGTTCGAATTTTCAAACTTGCAAGGTAAATGTCGACTCAAACGCAATCCTCATCTACACTCGAAGGGTGGCTTCTCGTAACGAAACCGCGCACGCTCACTGCCGCCGTTGTTCCCGTCATGCTTGGCTCGGCACTCGCCTACGCCGATGGCACTGTGGATTGGCTTTCCACCACGATTGCGCTGATATGCTCCTTGCTCATTCAAATTGCGACTAACATCATCAACGACCTTTACGACTTCCGCAAAGGTGCCGACAATGAAAAACGGCTCGGCGCGAAAAAAGCCTTAACCGCAGGCTTGCTCACTGAAAAGCAACTTGTGCGCGCAATCGTTATCGTGATGCTCACTGCATTGCTTTTGGGGCTAATTCTCGTTTGGCGCACAGGCTGGGTGATTTTAGCCATCGGACTGGCGTCGCTCTTCTTTGCGTGGGCATATACAGGCGGAAAGTATTCGCTGGCGTATCTCGGTCTCGGCGATGTGTTTGTGTTTCTCTTTTTCGGATTGGCGGCAGTATGCGGCACATACTACTTGCATCATCAGGCGTTTTCGCTCTCGTCGGTTGTTGTGGCAACAGGTGCAGGCGTGATTGCGATGAACATTCTGGGCGTCAATAACTTGCGCGATATTCCTACCGACCGCGAAGTTGGCAAGCGAACGCTCGCCGTGCGCTTTGGCGAAGGCTTCGCACGGCAAATGTATTATTGGTTAATGTTCGTCTCCTACACTGTGCCGTTTGTCTTAGCCCTGATGGGATATGGCTACGCACCCTTGCTTGCGCTTCTTTCGCTTCCGTTTGCGTTCAAGCAGTGGCGAATTGTTGCGATTGAACGTGGCAAAGCCTTGAACCCTGCACTCGGCGGAACAGCGAAACTGCTTTTCATTTACGGCGTGCTGTTAAGCGCAGGCTTGATTCTTTCGCGTTTCTAAACCTTCAAACGACATGCTCTCTATCGGAATCATCGGCGTTGGAAAGTTGGGCGAACTGCACTTGAAGTTGCTCAAAGAACTTTCGGCAGAGCGCGGCGATATTTCCATCGCTGGCATTTATGACCAAAGCACAGCACGCTTGCAGGACATTTCAGCACGATACAAAGTTCGCGCGTTTGATTCGTTGGATTCCGCAAAAGCCACATGCAACGCCGTCATTTTAGCCACGACAACCCGCGCACATTACGACATTGCCAAACCACTTCTTGAACGCGGTATTCACTTGTTCATTGAAAAGCCCATCACGGCAACGATTGCACAAGCCGATGAACTCATCGCATTGGAAAAACAATACGGCGCGAAAATTCAAGTTGGGCATATCGAGCGATTCAATCCTGCGCTTGTTGCGGCAGAGCCGTATCTCGGCGAGCCTGTGTTTATTGCGGCGGAGCGGTTGTCGGGCTTTTCAAAACGGGTAACCGATGTGTCGGTCGTGCTCGATTTAATGATTCACGATATTGATTTAATTCTCTCGCTGGTCAAGTCTGATGTTCGGTCGGTGGCGGCGTCGGGCGCGTCGGTGTTTTCAAATGAACTGGATATTGCCAACGCACGATTGGAATTTGAGAACGGAACGGTGGCAACGGTAACGGCAAGTCGAATTAGTCGGAGCAAGGTTCGCAAGATGCGTTTCTTTTGTCAGAATCCGAACAGTTATGCGTCGCTCGATTTGAGTTCGGGGAAGTCGGAAATTTTCAGAATTGTTGATGCGCCGTCGGGAAGGAAAGCAACGCTGAAAGAATTTGCGATGCAAAAAATCGTCTCGCTTTTCGGCGATATTCAAGACGCGCTGAACGGCAAAACGATTGAGTATCTTTCGCCCGAACCGCCGAAACTCAACGCGCTTAAAGAAGAGCAGACGTGTTTCATTGAATCTATCTTGAACGGCAAGCCAATTCGCGTCGATTCGCAAGCGGCGCGGCGCGCGCTCTTCGTTGCGGAAAGGATTACCGAAGAAATTAAAACCGCACTGGCACGACACACACGATAAAGACTCATTGAGCAACACATACCCACAAACTCATTCAAGACGATGTGCTTTCAGAGTTGGCAAAACTACCTGCAGACTTTGCGCAACTGATTATTGCAGACCCGCCTTACTTTCAAGTATTGCTTGAAGACATAATCGAAGACCGATGAAGACTATCTGCATTGAGTCCTTGCTTGAGTTCGTGCCGCCATGCGTGCTCAAAGAAGACAGACTGTTTTTCGGCAATTGGCAGATGCGAACATATTTAGTTTCACTTCTGCTTGTTGGTCGCCAAAGAACTTCAATTTCACGATATGATTATTTGCATACAAGGAGCGATACGATAGTTTCACTTCTTGCTACGACACAGCGCAATTATTACTCAATGCACGTTTCTCTTTGATTATTCCGATTTGCTCTTGGCAACATTGATGAGCCACTCACGTTTTTCACCTGAAATCACTTTGCGTTTTTTGACGGCTTCGATGAAGAAGTCGTGGTCGACAAATGGCGTGCCGTTGATTTTCACTTCGCGTTGCAAGCCGAAGAGCGCGCCTAATTGCGCCGCCGCATAGTTGTTTGTTGCGACAACATAAACCTTTTCTTCATCGAGTGGCTTTCCGCCGACAGTAATTTCCTTGATGCGTTTTCCGTAGGGCAAGTTGCCGTTGTATTTGCACACAACGCCCGACATATCGCAGAACTCGCCGCGTCCGTCGATTTGCCACTCCAACATGCCGCGCAATTCTTTGCCTGTGATTCCAAAGACCACAAAAGCATTTCCGAAGGGCGAAATTTCCCACATATCTCTGATGCGAATGGGTCCTGCATTCAGCGACTTGCGTATGCCGCCGCTGTTTTGAATAGCAATATCAACTTTCAATTCTTCGCGCATCACGTCGGTTTGCCAAGTGCCAATGTTGGTCGATTCTCCAAACTTTGATTTCCAATCGGCTTTGAGCGTGCCGATTTGCTCATCCATCATTTTTTTCATTGGGGCTTCCATTGAATCCACTATTGCCTGCACGCGCGCGTCAGGGGTGATGCTATCCGCATATGTTTCAATCAATTTGCCCGAAAAACTCACGAGCGAATCGCCGACAGGGTCAATCACTAACTCCAACTCGCCAACATACTGCCCACGCGAGCCTGCTTGAACAATTACGCCGCCACCTTTGCGAATTGGCTCAAAGAGTGGCGTATGCGAATGCCCGCCAATGAACGCCACAATTTCAGGATAAATGCGCGAGAGCGTTAGGTCGTCGACATAATCAAGTTTATTGAGCAAACCGATATGGCTTAGCACGATAATCGCATCGGGCTTTTCTTTGGCTTTGATTTCAGGCAGATACTTGCTTAGCACAATGCTATAATCCTTCGCCTCCAATCCTTCAATGTTTTCGGGTATGGACACCAGCGGTAAATCGGTGGTAATCAATCCAATGATGACGATTTTGAGTCCGCCACGCTGAACGACTTTGTAAGGCGGAAAGAGCGGTTCGCCTGTTTTTGAGACGACTAAATTCGCGCAAATCACATCATACTTCGTTTCGGATAAGAGCGAGATGAAATTGTCTTTGCCGTAATCAAATTCGTGATTGCCGGGCACAACGGCGTCAGGTTGGATTTCATTCATTAGAATGACTTGCGAACGTCCTTTGGTGAAGGTTGAGACAGGCGTGCCTTGAAAATCGTCGCCAGCAAAAAGCACGAGCGAGCGGTCGGGCGCAAGGTTGCGGAGCGAATCGATATAGCCTTTCAAAATTGCACTTCCGCCAACGCGATAGGGCTTGCCCTCTTTGCGCAAGGTGCGCGTCGTGTTCTGCGCGTGAAAGTCGTTCCAATGAATAATCTTGATGGTTTTATATCGTGAAGAGAGAGACGTCGTGCTCTTTGAAGAGCCGCACCCAAAAAGTGCAAACAATGAAAAAACAACGATACCAAGAAAGGCGATTCGCGTCAGCATACCCTTTGTGTGGTTCTGAGTTAAGAGATTCTGTGAAGCCTTAAAGATACCGAGCGAGCGGGAGGCTCAGTGTAAAGAAATAGTAAAAAAATGATGAAGAAAGGACTGCACGGAGAGGCAGTCCTTCTTGTTAAAGTGATAGTGCGTCGAGCAGCTGTTGAGGTCGGGGATTGACGAGCACTTTGGTTTCGCCGCTCTCGTGCTCTAAAAGAAGCGTCGGAACACTTCGCTTGCCATTGGCATGATGCATGACGATTTCCGCCGCGCCTTCAACTTTTTCAATGTCGATTTTCTCGAAGTCGATGCGCCGTTCGGTTAAGATGCGTTCTGCTCTATGGCAATCAGGGCACCACGAGGTCGAATACATGATGATTTTTTTTGGTTTTGGCATAACTTTGCAGTGTATTAAAAAAGAGCGAAGTCATTTGAGTGAACTTCGCTCTTCAATTTCAGGCTCTTTGATTTCAGGTTCTTTGATTTCAAGCAACACTAGCGGAGAGTTGCGATTTTAATCTTCCTTCAAGCACGCCTTTGGGCACAGCACCAACGATTTGGTCAACGACTTTTCCGTTCTTGAAAATGAGCAAGGTCGGAATAGAGCGGATTCCAAATTGCATTGAAACTTGCGGGTTTTCGTCAACATTAACTTTGGCGATTTTCGCTTTGCCTTCGTAATCGTTTGCCAATTCTTCAACAATCGGTGCAATCATACGGCACGGACCGCACCAAGGTGCCCAAAAATCAACTAAAACAGGCTTGTCTGATTTGAGTACTTCGCTCTCGAAGGTAGCATCGCTCACGGTGAGATATTTTGACATGATGGTTTGCGTTTAAGTTTGAAAGTTGAAACAACTTTTACTTCACGATGAAAGTGATAACGATAAAACTTATGATGCTGAAAATAAAATTTTCGTCGGCAAGTCTTATCGTTTTTTTACGATAAAAGGTTTCAGCAGTGTTTCGTTGAGCGTATTTAATCGCGTCCTGATTTGCGCTGCACTTTTTCGTAGGCTTCTTCGTCGCTCAAGAGTTTTTTCCAAGTGGTTTCGCTCTTGCGAAGCGTGTATTCGCCGTTTGAGCCTGCTTTACGCTTTGACAAGTCGCGACGCTTGAAATCACTGCCTTTGGAGCCGTTGCTCTTGAAGTCGTTGCTTTTGAAATCGCGTTTAGAATCGCGTCGCTTTTGGGCGGAGTCGCGCGATGGCTTTTCGCTTTGTTTGCCGAAGCGTTCAGTGCGCTTTGAGTGTGTCTGTTCCGTGCCATTTTTCTTGCCTTCATGGGTTTTGAAGGAGTTGGATGGACGTTGCCTTTCGTGCTCGCTTCGTCGATGGCGATGTTGCCGCTCGCTTTTGTCGTCGTCGGGTTTGAAGCGCGAAATGCCTTCTTCTTTGAGCAGGTCTGCGGTTTCAGAGCCTGAAAAGTTCGGATAGTTTTCGAGTTGCAGGCGTTTGCCGATAAATTCGGCGATGCGTCGGAAATGCTTGTATTCATCGCGAGCGACGAAGGTGATGGCGTCGCCTGTGGCGGCGGCGCGTCCCGTTCTGCCAATGCGATGCACATAGTCTTCGGCAAAGTTCGGCGTGTCGTAGTTGATGACGTGCGAAATGCCTTCGATGTCAATGCCGCGTGCGGCGATGTCGGTGGCGACGAGCACTTTGTAATGCTTCTGCCGAAATCCCTTCAATGCTCTTTCGCGTTGCGATTGCGTGCGATTAGAGTGAATCGCGACGGCTTTAACGCCACGCTGTTCCAAACGATGTTGGATTTTATCTGCGCCGTGCTTCGTGCGTGAAAAGACCAGCACGCTATCCATTTCAACCGTATCCAAAATGTGGAAGAGCAGTGCCGTTTTTTGGTCTTGCTCGACTTTGTAGAATTTTTGTGTAACGGAATCCGCAGGTTTGCGCTCTTCGCCGACTTGCACGAGTTTTGGCGAGCGTTGCACCGACGCGGTCAAGGTCTTAATGCCGTGCGACATGGTCGCCGAGAAGAGCAAGGTTTGACGCGCCTCTGGAAGCAGAGCGATAATTTTTTTGACGTCATTAACAAAACCCATATCGAGCATTCGGTCGGCTTCGTCCAAGACGAGGGTTTCAACTTTGGAGAGGTCAATCGTTCGGCGGTTCAAGTGGTCGATGAGGCGACCGGGCGTTGCAATCACAATATCAAAGCCGCGACGCAGAAGCGAGATTTGACGGAACATATCCACGCCGCCGTAAATCGTGGCGGAAAAGAGTTTCATGAATCGTCCGTAGTTTTTGATTGAGACTTCGATTTGTGTGGCGAGTTCGCGCGTTGGCGTCAGAATGAGAGCGCGCACGTGTCGCGGTTGTGGCGGCTCGGCAAGCGAGAGTTTATGCAAAACGGGAAGCACAAAGGCGGCGGTTTTACCTGTTCCTGTTTGTGCAAGTCCGATGAGGTCTTGCCCTTGAACGGCAAGCGGTATCGCGCGTGATTGAATTTCAGTAGGCGCAGTGTAGCCAGTTGCAAGAATCCCTTGCACCAGCGCGTCGGAAAGTCCGAGTGTGGTAAATGACATTGAAAATGATGTTAAGTGCTGTAAATAATAGCGAGACGCGCTGAATTCAGTTGGATTCAAAGGCGAGGCGAAAAGGCGGCGGTGAATTGGGGTTGAACATTACGGTGCTTTTCTGCATCAATCTTTACCCGGCGAATGCGAGTCTTGCAAATTTGCTTTTTGACAAAGCATCGCAAAGATAGCGCAATCACAAAGGGTTTCCTAATTGCTTCTGAAAATTATTTCACAGTACTCTGCCCACCTCTTTGCTTCCCACTACTGATTCTACCGCTTCAATTTCTACTTTGGATATTGCCACACACTCGTTTGTTGAGAAATACGAATAAATCGCGGGCACAATGTAGAGCGTGAGGAAACTCGAGAAAAGCATGCCAAAAATGATGGCAATCCCCATCGAGACGCGGCTTTCCGACCCTGCACCCAGCGCAAGCGCAATCGGAAGAAATCCAAGTATGGTCGAGAGGCTTGTCATTAAAATCGGTCGGAAGCGTTGCGCGGCGGCATCTTCGACAGCATCGATTTTGGAGAGCCCTTGTGCTTTACGTTGGTTGGCGAACTCGACAATCAAAATTCCATTTTTCGTAACCAATCCGACCAGCATGATGATACCAATTTGCGAGAAGATGTTAAGGGTTTGGTTGAAATACCAGAGCGCGAAGAGTGTTCCTGCAAGCGCAAGCGGAACGGTGAAGAGAATGATGAACGGGTCGCGAAAACTTTCAAATTGCGCCGCAAGCACAAGGTAAATCAGCACGAGTGCCAGCAAAAACGCAAAGAGCAGGCTCGATGAACTTTCCTCAAAATCTTTTGAAGGACCATCAAGTGCAGTTACAAAACTTTCATCGAGCATGTTATCGGCAATGCGGCGCATTTCATTGATGCCATCGCCGATGGTTTTTCCCGGAGCAAGTCCTGCTTGAACCGTTGCGGAAATGTAGCGGTTGTATCGGAAGAGTTGCGGCGGACTGCTTTGCTCGGTGAGTTTGACAAGGTTATCGAGTTGAATGAGTTCGCCACGATTGTTGCGCACATAAAGCGACTGCAAGTCAATCGGCGCGCTGCGATTTTTTCGCTCCATTTGTCCAATCACTTGATACTGCTTGCCGTCCATAATGAAAAACCCGAAGCGTTGCGCGCTGTATGAAAACTGCAAGACTTGCGCGACGTCGCCGACCGAAACGCCGAGCGCGCGTGCTCTATTGCGGTCAATCTCAACTTGCAGTTCGGGCTTGTTGAACTTCAAATTCACATCGACAAAACTAAACACGTTGCTTTTGCGTGCCTCGCTTAAAAACTTCGGCAGAGTTTCTTTCAACTTTTCAAAACTCGGTGCTTGAAGCACGAATTGGACCGGCAAGCCGCCACGCGGATTTGAAACGGCTTGTTCTTGCGAGACGAAGGTTCGCGCCTGTGAGAGCACGCGCACTTTTGCTGAAAGTTCATCAGCGATTTCTTGCTGTGAGCGTTCGCGTTCTTCTTTGGGTTTGAGAAATATCCGCACGATGCCCGTGTTGGCAGCAGCAAGTCCAAAACTGGGCGATGTAACCGTAATAACCGCGTCTTTTTCTGGCACGAGTTCTTCGATCATTTTGCCAAGATTGAGCATAAAGGCGTCCATATATTCAAACGACACGCCTTCAGGTGCTGTGGCAAACAGTCGCACCACTCCTCTATCCTCGCTGGGCGTCAGTTCGCTCGGCACAAGCGCGCCGAATAAAAAAATCAAAGCAAAACAAAATCCGACGATTGGAAACGCGAGCCATCGCTTTTTCAAGAAGGTATTGAGCGACGTGCGATAGCGCGCTGTGAGCCACGTAAAAAACTGTTCCGTCGTCGTGTAAAACTTTCCCGTATGTGCTTGCTTTTTCAGTAAGCGCGTGCAAAGCATCGGCGTGAGCGTGAGTGCGACAAATGATGAAATGATTACGGCACCTGCTACTACAATTCCAAACTCACGAAAGAGCCGTCCCGTAATGCCTTGCAGAAATACAATCGGTAGAAAGACCGCCACGAGCACCACTGTTGTTGCCACAACCGCAAAGAAAATTTCCGACACGCCCTTGAAGCCTGCTTGAATAGGCGATTCACCTTGTTCGATTTTGGCGTAGATATTTTCCAAAACGACAATCGCGTCATCGACCACTATCCCGATTGCCAGCACCAGCCCAAGAAGCGTGAGCACATTGATGGAAAAGCCAAAGAGATACATGATGAAAAACGTGCCGATGAGCGAAATAGGAATCGCCAGCGAGGGAATGAGCGTCGTGCGCCAATCGCGCAAGAAGAGGAAAATAATCAGCACCACGAGACCGAACGCAATGAAAATGGTCTCGATGACTTCATTGATAGATTCACGAATAAATTTTGTGGTATCAAATGCAATCGCAACGCTTAAATCGCTTGGCAGTTCTTTACGAATTTGCTCGAGACGCTGATAGACATCATCAACGATTTGAATATGATTTGCACCCGGCTGAGGAATAATCGCGCAAGCAATCATCATCACGCCGTCACGCCGAAGCACAGTGCGCTCATTTTCGGGATAGAGTTCCGCTCTGCCGACATCGCGAAAGCGTATCACTCTTCCTGCGTCTTCGCGCAGAATCATTTGCTCGAATTCTTCGGGTTTAGTGAGCCGTCCAAGTACTCTGACGGTGAGTTCGGTTTTATCGCCTTCAAGCCGACCTGTCGGAAGTTCGACATTTTCGCGGTTCAAGGCGGCTTGCACATCGAGCGGCGTTAAGCCGTAGGCGGCGAGTTTTTCAGGCGACATCCATAGGCGCATCGAGTATTTTTTTTCGCCCCAGATTTGGATTTCGCTCACGCCGTTGATGGTTTGCAAGCGTTCTTTGAGAATGTTCGTGGCGGCGGCGGAAAGCTCGAGTGGATTGCGTGCGTTGCTTTTGAGATTGAGAATAAGGATAGGCGAGGCGTTGGCGTCGGCTTTGGCGACGATGGGCGGGTCAGCGTCGGGCGGCAATCGGCGAACGGCTTGTGCGACTTTATCGCGCACATCGTTAGCGGCGGCTTCAAGGTCAATCTCGAGATTGAACTCGACCGTGATGGTCGAGCGTCCGTCGCTACTCGTCGATGAAATCGAGCGCACGCCTGCAATGCCGTTAATTGCGTCTTCAAGCGGTTCGGTGATTTGCGAAATGATCACCTCAGCATTCGCTCCCGTGTAGTTCGTCGTTACCGTTACGACAGGCGGGTCTACAGACGGATATTCGCGCACTCCGAGAAAGAGAAACCCAATGACTCCGAAAAGCACAACGGCGATTGACATCACAATCGCGAGCACAGGACGCTGAATACTGACTTGTGATAAACTCATTAGATGTTTCTTGAAAAAGTTACACGGATAACACGACCGCTCTATTTCGCCATCGCATTATCCGTGTTAACACACTTTGCTATGATATTCGGTTTCAGTCAAAGAATTTATCTACAACGCTCATCATTTGAGTGAGTTCCGAGATGTTTTTTCCTGCTAATACGGTGCGAAGATTGTTGATTAAATATGTCTCGACGCTTTCTCCAACTTTCGGCGCGAGTGGGTCGTTGGCATCGAGCGCGAAGACGAACTTTCTTCCCATGTGCTGACGCACGCGGTCTAAAATAGCGGTGCGCATATATTCTTCAACCAGCTTGTTGGTGTTGGCTTCGTTGATGAGAATTTGCTCCATATCTCGGTCGAAGTCGGGAAACTTGCCTTCTTTGAGATTTTTTAGGAAGGGTTTGTTTTTGGTTTCCCATTGCAATCCAAAAATCATGCGTTCTGCATTGGGGCTGAGGTAACCGTCAAAATTGCCCGTGGGTTTCGTGATGGGCTTGACTTCCATGCGTTTGCCGAGCGAAAGGTCGACGATGATGGCGTCGGCTTCTTTCGGATTGGCTTTGATGGTGCTGTCGACCAATTCGCTGACGCGCTTGCCGTCGTAGCCAAGTTTGATGTAGTCGCTTTCAATAGCATTCAGTTGGTTCGTAACATGGCGCATGTATATCGTATGGAGCGTTGCTTCTTTGCCTTTTGTACTAAGCATCATGCGAAGCGTATCGGGAGCAATTTCGGGTTCGGGTTTTGGTGTAGAGCGACGTTGCTGTGCAGACAAGTCGTTGAATGTTAGAAAAGAGAGGGAAAGGTAGACTGCGAAAA
>CALKXI010000101.1 GCA_938003965.1 uncultured Chlorobiales bacterium | reverse complement strand
TAATCCTGCTATTACCTGCGGCGGATTCGCACAACTCCATCTCAATGGCGATTCCGAAGTTATTGGCTTTACGCGCTTCTACGGGGCAAACATTGCGCAAACCTTCACGCTCGTCAATCTCACCGATTCGCCCAAAGAAGTGTATTTCTCAACCGATGCTTTTGACCGCGTAGAAAGCTACGAACACGTTGAAGTCATTACCACCGAGCCGAAACATAGCCCGCAGTTTGAGTTATGGACAGGCGGAATTTCCGTCAGGCTACGCGCTAATGAAGGACTTTTGTTTATCGCAAAAGGATAGTGCCAAACCAGTTGAGAGTTAAGAGTGAAGAATTAAAAGTTGAGCACACATGCTTACTCTCAACTCTTCACTATCAACTTTTAACTCCTTAACGCTCCGTTCAGAAAAACAAATTCGTTCTTCATTACTCACTGCTCATTACTCGCTACTCATTAGAACTGGGTTCAGCGAAGTCCTGCGAAATGCTTATTTTTGTCTCGCATTTCCGTTTTGCCTCTTCTTCTTTCATTCAACCTTAACACATCGCTTATGACGACAAAACTTTTTGCCGCAATCATGTTCTTTGTCTTTTCCCTGCCTTTTAATGTTTTTGCACAGACCTCTTTCAACCGTAGCGCACAGCCGACACAGCATGTTCGCCCGTTCATTACGGACGATGCGCGCGTGGTGGGCAATCGGCTATCGCAAATTGAGTCGTGGTATCGCCAAGATAAATTTGGCATTGAGCAGTGGGTTTTAGCGGCTTACGGTCCAACGCGCTGGCTTGAACTCACGCTTGGCGGCATTTTTGGCGCGGAGCGTCTGCCAACCGCGAATGAATTTACATTTGGCGTTCCGCTCGTGCAGGCGAAGTTTTTGTTTAAGGATTATTTGCCTTACGAATTGCCGGGTGTTGGCTTAGTGATTGGCTCGTTTCTTCCATCGGGAAGCGGCGCACTCAAACCCGAAGGTTATGGCGCGTTTACCTTTCTCACCATCACACAATGTTTTGGAAAACTTAACGATGTGCTCTTGCACTTCAATCTCGGCACAAACTACCTCGATGGCTCGCTCGCTGAAAAGTGGCTTCTCACTTGGGGATTCGGCACGCAGTTGCGCACCTTAGGCGGCTTTCACTTGGTTGCAGAAGTGTTTTCAGGCGACCCCTACGTGCCGGGCTCGGGGATTTCGTATCAAGTCGGCTTCCGTCATTTTTTCAGCGACGATGTTCAAATTGATGGCACGTTCGGCAAAGGCATCGGCGGCGATAATCCGCTTCCGATTTGGTTCAGTTTTGGGATTCGCCTTGTCTTTCACACGTTTGAATAAGCACGTCGCGACATCAGCACAAAACAAAAAGGGCGGATTTATATCCGCCCTGTCTTTTTCGTTTCTGCGTGAATTACTTCACAAGCAGCATTTTCTTCGTTGCCACGAAGTTATCGCTTCTCAATCGGTAGAAGTAAATACCGCTTGCAAATCCGCTCGCGTTCCATTGATAGCGATAGGCACCCGCGCTCAACTCAGCATTCACCAATGTGGCAACTTTTTGTCCGAGCACATTGTAAATCTCGAGCGTCGTTTTTCCTGCCTTCTCGAGCGCGAACTGAATCGTGGTTACAGGATTGAACGGGTTCGGATAGTTTTGGTCGAGCGCGTATTCAAATGGCAGTTGAACGCCCCACACGCTTTGTCCACCAAGCGAGATATTGTGCCGTGTGCCATCTAAATCGACGCTGACAAGTTTGTAGAAGTATTCCTTACCCGGTAGCGTGTTGTGGCTATCTTCATAGAGATACTTCGTTTCGGTGAGTTTTGTGCCTTGTCCGCGCAACTTATCGGTGGTTTGGTAAGAGGCGATTTGCTCGAAGTTGCCATTTTCGGTTTCGCTACGATAGAGCACGAAGCCAAGGTTGTCTTGTTCAGACGCCGTTTCCCATTGAATAACGGCGGTGCGTCCGTTTTTCGCGATGGCATTCAGCGAGAGCATGCTGACGGGAAGTGGGTTATCGGGCGTCAGCGAGCCAAGCGAGAAGAAGGTCGTTGGCTCAATGATCGTCGGATTTGAAGTTACAAACCCTGTCGGCGTTGAGGTCGATGAGTTTGAGGCATCGCGTCCTTCATTTGTCCAGTTGTTATTATCCGTAGAGCGAGCAATAACCAAGTCGTTCGGGTCTGTTACCACTTCATCGGGCTGATACTCGAGTCGGACTTGCGGCGAGGTTAAGGAGCCCGCGGTCAGGTCGATGCTGTAGTAGCGCACGCCTGAAATGTTGTTCATTGCGGCAAGGCTTCCGGGTGTGGGTGCAGTGTTAATCATTTCGGCACGAACCGTTGAGCCTGCTGCCGCTGATGTGGTCGTAATTCTTACAGGTCGGTAGTTGAAGCCGTCGCCGATTGGGAAAATTCTTGTTCCACCTGAAGTTGGAATTTGAACGGCAAGGCGTCCATCGACGAAACTGTTGTTGCTTCCGCCCGAAATGTTTGTCGCTGTGTTGGTGTAGGTCAGCGTGTTTGAGCCCGACATCAGCACGCGCGCATTGGTGAGCGTGAATGTATTTTGCACGGTCAAATTTGTTCCGAATGTAACCTCTGCTGCGTTGGTGGTGCCGCGATTGATGGTGAGGTCGCGCAGGGTTTGACCGCCTGCTGTGAAGTTGAGGGTTCCTGCTGAGGTGTTCGCCGTTCCGCCAATTGTCAGGTTCGAGTTTGCGGAGCCTGTAATCGTGCCCGAGCCTGTAACCGTGCCATTGATTGCCAGCGTATTTGGCACCGATGCACTTCCGCCGATGGTGAACTCGCCGCTTGTGAGCGTGAGCGTGCCGGGTATCGTGAGCGTGGTGGTTGCCGCCGCCGTTGCGAGCGTCAAGGAGCCGGCAGATTTGTTGACGGTCATGTTGTTGAAAGTCAGCGTGCCGCCGCCAGTGCGCGTGATGGTTTGCGCCCCCGTGCCGTTGAAGGTTACAGTTGAGGTGCCACCCGTAAAGTTTGATGTTGTTGCCGCAAGGTTAAAGTTACCGCCGACCGTCAAGGCGTTGTTACTTGTAATGAGTGTTTTGCCCGCGCCAATGGTCAGGTTACCTTGAACGGTTGTTGCGCCTGCGAGGGTGCGATTATTGGTGCCGGTGCCGCTGAAGGTCAGATTGCCGTAGGTTACTGCCGCAACGGTTTGATTGCCATTGGCATTGTAATCGACCGTGCTGGTTGGCGCAAGCGAATAGGTGCCGTAGTTTTGCGGGAAATTATTTGCACCCGTTAAACTAACCGTTGCGCCTGCCGCAACCGTCATGGTGCCGCCAACGCTTGTGCGGTTTGCTGAGAAAGTGCCCATCACCAGCGTGCCGCCTGTAACGGAAAGGTCGCCGTTGATGGTTAAGTTATCCGTTACAATTGTTTTTGAGCCTGCCGATATGGTCAAGTTGTTGAAGGTTTGCGGACCCGTGATGTTATAGTCTGCACCTGCGAAATTAACCGTTCCGCCGCCGGCATTTCTAAATGCGCTGGCAATCGTTGGAAGCGTTGCCGATTCGGTTCTCAAAGTGCCTTGCCCTGTAATGCCCGACCCGAAGTTATGACCGGTCGTTGTGGCGATGTTCAAGGTTGTTCCGTTTTGCAGTTCCACGCTTGCGGCGGTTCTGCCATTTTCCGTAACATTCACCGTGTGGTTGTTTTGAATGATAACCGGATTTGCCGCTGTGGGTTCTACGCCATTGACGCCCGCTGAATTAAACTCTGATGCTTGCGAAGACCAAGGGCTGTTTGAGGCATCGTCTGTTCCCGGCTCCC
>CALKXI010000100.1 GCA_938003965.1 uncultured Chlorobiales bacterium | reverse complement strand
GCTGTTGGAGAGACAAGCGTAGCACCGATTTGGTATGCACCGCTTGCACCACCTGCGCCGCAAGCCCCTACACCAAAGCAACCGATTCAGCCAACACCGACGCCTGAGCCAGTGCCACAAGCACCTGCGCCAGAGCAACCTGTTCAGCAAGTGCCAGCGCCAGAACAGCCAGCGCCAGAGCAACCTATTCAGCAAGTGCCAGCGCCAGAACAGCCAGCGCCAGAGCAACCTATTCAGCAAGTGCCAGCGCCAGAACAGCCAGCGCCAGAGCAACCTGTTCAGCAAGTGCCAGCGCCAGAGCAACCTGTTCAGCAAGTGCCAGCGCCAGAACAGCCAGCGCCAGAACAGCCTGTTCAGCAAGTGCCAGCGCCAGAGCAACCTGTTCAGCAAGTGCCTGATACGACCGGAAAGACTGGATATAGGGGTATAAATCCACTGAAACAAATTGTGCTGGAACTAAGAGCATCTTATTATGCACAAGAATCAGTGCCAACGGATACAAATCGAGCAGGGGTAGATAGTGTGGCGGTCTCTATGCAAGCAACAACGGATACAACAGTATCAGCGCAAGCAACACGCTCAATTACAAGAATTCCGTCGTTTGTATATTTCAGAAAAGAATTTGAGTTTAAGGGGGCTTTCCGAACAGCGCAACTTGTGCTTCCGAAAGACTTGCCGTTAGATCAGATGGAGGTGTATGTTAACGAATTGCTTATCGACCTGCTGGGCGATCAGTTACAGTTTGGATTTGATTCAACGCTCTATAATAAAATTGATACATCTCGGCAAGTAATGTATGAAATTTCCTCTAAGTTGCAGACAGGTAGAAATATCATTGCGGTGAAAATGCCGGGAGAACTCAAAACAAGCGACGGCTTGAAAATGATGATATATTATTCTTACTTTGGAGAACTAACAGATGACCAATTGAGAAAGATGAAAAATATCATTCTCAAAAAGCGTAAAGCACAGCAACAGCAAATCAGGAGCGAAGGCGGCTAAAATTTTTAAATTATTACGACTATGAAAATCATCTTTGCAATTTTCGTCGGGCTTTTATCAATCATGTTGTTATCTGAAAGTGCGTCCGCGCAAAGTAAAGGTAAATCAAGAAGTAAGAGTAAAACAACAGCGACTGATAAGAAAAAACCTATTGATGCTTCTGATACAGTCCTAGAAGAACGAACGATCACAACCAAGTTAGAAACGCCACGCACAAAATTTGTTGTTGATAGAATGTATCCTGACATAAAGGTTGATTTCGGAAGATTCGGAGACTTATCGGAGGCTGTCAGCGGAGACGCACTCCGAACAATTTATCGCAACAAGTATGAAGAAAAGCCTGAAAAAATGTCGGCAGATGATATTGTTAATAGGACAAGCAGATAGTGAAAAGGTAAGAAAAAGAATAGTTTATGATTTTTTCGCCCTTTTGATGCGCTTGCGTGCCTGAGGAGAAATGCCATGTGTAAAACGAGCGTCAGTATAGTATTCAATGAAGTCTTCTAGTGGAATGAAATTCCCTTTTTTATCTTTCACGGTTTTATCCCAAGCGCATTGAGTAATCCATCCCTCCAAGTATTTCATACCCGAAAGTTGTGCTTGCAAACGAGCAATTTGCCGTTCTATCTCCTTGCGAGCCGTTATATCGCGCAGAACAGCAACGAAATGAGTAACCGCACCTTCATGTTGGACAGGAGTAAGACTAAGAGAAATCCAAAACGGATTTCCACTTCTGCGATATTGAAGCACATCGCCGGCGAATGAACGACCTTCACGAATGGAATGATGAATTTGATCGATGACTTCACGGTCGGTAAAAGTGCCGCACAGAAAAGTAACAGGTTGACCTGAAACCATGTTCGAACTAAATTCCGAGATTCGTTCAAAGGAGGGATTTGCCCAGATGATTTTGCCTTGTGTGTCAGTGATAATAATCGCATCGTCGGAGTATGCAATTAGCGAGAGGTCAATGCTGATTTCAGCATTAATTTTTAGGTTCGGCTTCATGGGTGCAAAAGGGTAAATTTAACGACCAGAAAAAATGACAGCAAGAAACTAAATCGTCGTTAGTTTCATGTATCCGTTAAGCATAGCTTTCCAGAGTTGATAAGCATATTTCAATTCGCGTTGAGCCTCGTGAAATTTAGCCCGAAGTTCTGTGAGTTGATGTTCAATCACTTGATTTTTTGAATTTTTGAGTGATTCATATTGAGCACGAATCCGTGCCAGCCGTTCCGATGCAGTCGCCAACTGTTCCTTGGCAGTTTCAATAGTTCTGTTAATTTGCTCTATCAAAGCAGGCGATTTCACTTTTTGAAGTGAAAGTCTTTCGCGTAAAGTTTTTTCTTGTATAGCAACACGGCTTTGCAGGATTCGCTCAGGGGGAACTTTGTGAAGGCGCCATGCCAGTCCAACTTTTGACAAACCATAGATGAGCCACTTCGTGATATCAAAATCATACCAGCGGATTCCGTTACGGTAGTCGCCTGGAAATGCATGATGGTAGTTGTGATAGCCTTCACCATAAGTGAAAATTGCGGTTAGCCAATTATCGCGTGCAGTGATTTTATCGGAATAAGGCTTTGAACCAGCAAAATGACAGAGGGAGTTAATAAGGAAAGTGAATTGTTGGTTCAATGCAATGCGCAGAAATCCGCCAATAAGCAAGCCTCCCCAAACATCACCCCACAGCGAGCAAATGAACATCGGCACAATAAATCCCATAAAGACCGACCAAAGAATGAAGTAGCGATGTTGAGAGCGAATCACCGTACTTTTCCAAAGGTCAGGGACAGCAGAGCCGTCGGCGCGCCAATTTTTCGTATAGAGCCAACCGATGTGCGCAAACCAAAATCCCTTGAAAATCGCGTAAGGATCCTCGTCTTTATCTTGATAGCGGTGATGAACACGATGGTCAGTTGCCCAGTCTACAACAGAGCCCTCGAAACAGGCACTTCCCAATGCAACAAACGCCCACTGAACAGGCTTTGCAGCGTCGTAACTGCGATGTGCAAAAAGACGATGGTAGCCCGCCGTAATGCTGATACCTGTAAGATTGAGATAAATGAAAGAGAAGACAGCAGTTAACACATTGAACTGTCCTGTTGAAACCCACCAGATTGCGCCTGCAATTCCGAGAAGCGGCATTGCGGAAAGAAAAATAACATTGACCCAGTTGAGAGGCAGAGATGCTTTGTGCAATGGCATAGTTTATTGTGAAGAAGCGTTGGTAAAATTGTCGTTTGATTTTGGTTTGTAAAGAATCGCGTAGATAATCCAAATGAAACCGCCAATGATGAGAATCGGTGAGACATTTAGCGAAAGGAATCCATCAACATCGCGCTCAATGCCAATAAGCAGATAGCCAAGCAGAATGACAGCAAAGCCGATAGCGATGAAGAGATAATTTTCTTTTTGAAGAGGCATGCTGTAAAGGGCTTCGCGCTTGAGACGCTCGGTGAGATTTTTTTTCTTCTCGCGCTCTTTCTTTTTGAGAGGCGTTTTTGCCATGCTTGAATGGATTAAAATTTGAATCGAAATATCGCTGTTTTACTGCAAATGAAAAACCGTTTTATCAAAAAACGTTCAATCGTTTTGACTTCACAGAAGAGTTTGTAACTTCAAGCGTGAGAAGAATCCAAACCAACATTCGAATTAACGACCACCGTCACGGAAAAAGGAGTAAAACAATGACAGGACAAATTCATCGACGCAATCAGAAGATTCTGCGCAACATTTCCTTCACGAACTTTGATTTTCTTGAACTCTCTGAACTTTATATCCATTCAGGAGAACTCACCTCGCGCGAAATCGCTTTCCTACGCGAGCGCGTGCAAGAAATGACAGAAGCCAAACTGCTCTGCGACAACGCCTCTGTTGCATCATTAAAGAAAGCAAGCGAAGAGCGAATCATGAGGTTTATCGGAGAAGCGCGTTACAAGCGATTGAAATCGGACATGGAACTTCACTACCTTGAATACTGCGACCGCTACCTTGAAAGTGATGAGCCGATGTTTTTTTCTGAACCTAGGTTGCTCGAGAAAGTATCAGCCTACTTTAAGAAATTCGCACAACGACTTATCCAACCGCTGAAAAGGCAAAAAGACCGATAAAGTCTACTTGCGTTTTAGAAATGACGTCAGATTTATCGCGATGTTTTTTGGGTGAGTTCGCGCTCGACTTCGGCTTCGGTCAAACTTGAAAAATTGATATTACTGTAAAGGTCGGTGGCTTCTTCAAGTTTTTCGCGTAAGTCTTTGCGAAGTTCTCTGCCGCTCTTCGGCGCAAAGAGAAATCCAACTGCGACGCCCGCTAAGAAAGAAAAAACACCGATTGTGATGGCTTGTCCGCGTGTCATAACTGCTCCTTTTTAGTCAGTTTGTGTTTGATAGTACGATGAGAGGTTACAGTTTTTCTATCGTTCGCTTGGAAGTTAAGTTTCAATCAGCCATTGAGAGAAACTGTTTCGGAGAAAGAGACTCAAAATTTTTGGCGGCAAGAATCACGCTCGGAACTTTGCGGAGAAATGAAATTCGATGCGTCGTTGCAATACCAACAACCTTCATGCCCGCACGCCTTGCCGCTTCAATGCCCGGAAGCGCATCTTCAAAAACAAAACACACATCAGGCGATAAATCAAGTGCATCGGCGGACTTTAAATAAATTTCAGGATTAGGTTTGCCGTGCTTCACATCGTTTGCACCGAGAATAGATTGAAAATACTTCCGAATGTTAAGCCCGTCCAAAATAAAGTCAATGTTTAGCTTGCCGCCGCCCGTTGCCAATCCCATTGGAATGTGCCGCTTTTGAGCCTCTTTGAGAAAGGTCATTAGTCCCTTCGTGGCTTTGAGTTTCTTGCGAAAGAGAACACGATAAAGAAATTCCTTCTGCGCGGAAAATTGCTCGAGTTCAGCCTTTGTGAAGCGATTGCCGAGAAAGTATCGCAACACTTCGGTTGCCTTCATGCCTGCGGTTTGGTCGTGAAATTCTTTGATGTTAATGCTGACGCCTAAATCAGCAAAGAGCGCAAGCCATGCCTGTTCGTGCGTGCGCATGTTGTCGATAATCACGCCGTCCATATCAAAAATAAATCCGATGCGTTTCATAGTTAGTTGTTCGTAATGCGATAGCGAAAGGCTAATTCAAGGGTTTGAGAAAGTTGGACTTTGGGGCTAATCTGCTCTTGATAGACGAGCGCAAAAAGAAATTGAATTTGAAGCGATTCAAAAACTTTCATAGAAAAAGTGTTGCGAAAATTCACGTCCCAAGTGCCTAATTTTTCAAAGGAAGAAAAAAGTTGAATACGGCTTTGATAGCGCGTGCGGTCGTTGAAATCAATCGTCCAAGAGGATTTAATTTCAATGCCGGTGGCGAAATTGACGCGCTCGATTTGAGGGGTTTCGGGGCGGTCGCTGAACGAAGTAAACTGCCTGGTGATGATTTGGCGAAAGGCAAAGCCCATCGAGGCATTGAAGGTGCGCGACGGCTCTTCGTAAAACATACCTAAACTTTGCACGGCGTAGGCGGGGTCAAAGAAGGCGGAAATTTGCGGCTCGTCGGGGCGAGTGTAGTCAAAACCAGCGGCAAATTGCGAGCGGAGCGTCATAGAAAGTTGTGGGTAAAAAACATTTGAGCGGACAAGGTTGTAGCGCAACTGCGAGATGATTTCAAAATTATCAACCGTTTTGCGAACCGTTTGACCTTCGTTTTTCGTCTGTCCGAATCGCCCGACAAAATCGTTTCGCCAAATCAGTTTGCGCGTTTGAAAGCGCGTTGCCACATCAAGACCAATCGACCACGCCAGCGCATTTGTCCCACCCTCTACCCAATTCCGAAAGGCACTTTGAACGATGGACGCCGCGGGCGTAATGGTGTAAAAAAATCCTGTATCGGGAATCACCTTGAAGCGAACGGTGGCTTTTGAAACCTGAACCACTTCAAGCGTGCCGTCGGCTTTAAGAATGGTGTCGGATTGAATTGTCTCTCGCGCTTCGCTGAATTTTTCCAAGCGAACTTGCGCCACAAGTGCAGACGCAAAAAGGGAAAGGACTATCCCGATAGCGAGTTTTTGAATCAACTCCAACAAGTAAAGTTAAATGAAACTCACGCTTCGCTTTCGGTGGCGACCGCTTCGGGTTCGCGCCACTTGCCGTGCTCTTTGATGAGGTCGACCAAGCGGTCAACGGCTTCGGCTTCGGGGATATTGCGTCGCGCAACTTCCTTTCCGACATAAAGCGAGATTTGTCCGACGCCTGTGCCAACATAGCCGAAATCGGCATCTGCCATTTCGCCCGGTCCATTCACAATGCACCCCATAATGCCGATTTTCAAACCTTTCAAATGCGCTGTCCTTGCTTTGATTTTCGCAGTAACTTCTTCCAAATCGAAGAGCGTGCGTCCGCACGAGGGGCAAGAGATGAACTCGGTTTTCGTCATTCGATAGCGCGTGGCTTGCAAGATGTTATAGACCAAGTTCAGCTCATCGCCGCGCAAGAGATTCGAGCGAAGCGCGACCGCATCGCCAATGCCATCGCACAAGAGCGTGCCAAGTTGAACAGCGACGGTGCAGAGCGTTGCCGCATCAATGGTGGAGTCAGGAATTTTAGCGTTCGGATTGTTCGTCGGTTGAACATGGCGTGCGTCGTAGCGAAGCACAATCGGGAAAGCAATCTGTGCGGCTTTGAAGGCTTGCGCCAAACGGCGATAAGGATAAATCATTTCCTTTGATTGAATCGAGAACATAGCGCGCTCGAGTCCAACCGCACGGCATTTTTCCGCAATGCGCACGAGAATTTCAGCAATCGCATTGTCGGATTCTTCATCTTTGACAAACGAAAATTCAATCGCCGCTTTTCCAATAAGATGCTTTAACCCTTCGGCTTCAAACGGCGCATCGCCACGCTTGATGTTCAAGCGAATTTTATCGACCGAATTCACGAGAGCCTTCGCCGTCAGCATATCGCTCACCGAAACAGATAAAATCGGCGAGACGAATTTTTCATCAAGCGCAGTCTGAATAGCCTTGACTTCATCAATAAAATCCGTCGTAATTGATGTGAACTCCGACTTTGCCCCTTCTAAAAGAAAAGGCTTCGCCGAAAAGATGATTTCATCGCGAACTTTCTCAACGTTGGAGAGCGACTCTTTGACCTCCAACTCGACGCGCGGAACAGCGTCGCCCCCAACTTCCAAATTTCCAACAACAATTTTTTGTGATGGACGGCGATTAAACTCAAACGGTGTGAACGGCGGCTCTTCTTCTTTGGGTTGCGCGAATTGCTTGACGAAAGTCCCGACGTTTTCCGCCTTAATCCAAAGTTTGTCGTTGTATTTCTTGACCAATTCAAAACCGAAGTGCACTTCATTAACAGGATCTTCGGTGAGCGAAACGCGAATGGTATCGCCTAAGCCATCTTCTAGCAATGCGCCAATGCCAATCGCAGATTTAACGCG
>CALKXI010000099.1 GCA_938003965.1 uncultured Chlorobiales bacterium | reverse complement strand
ATAAAAAAGCCGCCCAAAGTAGGCGGCTAAGAGATAATAGGATGCCAAGATTAGAAGCTCAAGCCTGCACCCAAGTTTGCCAGCACCACATTTTGGCTATTGCCAAGCATGCGATACTTTACTTCCACGTCAAAAATGATAGGAAGGACGGGCAACTTAATGCCGGTGCCAATCCCAATCCCAAGCCCGCTTCCTGAAACGCTGGACTCAACAGCAGGAAAGATGGTGTTGCCTTGAAATGTAACGGCGTCGCTCTTTCGCGTAACGGAGTTTAGCGTGTAGTCGAGGCTCACGTAGGGGTCAATAATCGGCAGGAAGCCAATCGGAATAACTTCAACACCAATGCCATACATAAGTGCCGTGATGTTCGTTTCAAGAGATTTGACGCCTGCTTGCGACTTACCTGTGGCGTAGTTGAAGTGCCCGACCGCGTTCACGCCGAAGAGCGGAATGGGCAGTTTGTATTTGTATTTCACGCCAAAGTTGAAACCTGCACTGACTTCAGCGGCGGCTTGGGCTTGCTGTTGTTGATTGTTGCTTCCTAAGTTTTTAAAGGCGTCGCCGCCGAAAGCAGAAATGCCGCCCGTAACATAAAGTTGGGCATTGGAAATTGCAGGCACAAAGAGCAGTGCGACGAGAAAAGCGAAAAGTTTTTTCATAGAATAGCGTTGTTTAAGTTAAGTGGATAGCCGTGCAAACGGCGTGTTAAGTTAAAAAAAGTTAAACTCAAACGATAACGAACTTATCCAAAGTCGTGCCAAAACAAAATGAACTGAAAATAGCGGAAAAATTAGAGAGAGCGGGTATCTGTTGCTAATAGGCAACGAAAGTTTGATTGAGGTGTCGCAAAAATGCAACACATTGCGAGAGCAGACAATTGGAACAAGGATTAAACGGACTCAGCCGATTCTCACAGCGTTTTTGCAAATGAAAAACCTGTGAAAACCAGTTGAATCCGTCAAATCCATGTGCTTGATTCAACTCATTTTGAGAGCGCGAGGTTCGGACGCTGTTTGAAGTCCGGCAACTTGGGCGGATTTTCTTGAATCATCTTCAAAACGAGTTCGAGCGATTTCTCGAGCTGCGTATCGATGCCGTCGCGATAGTGGTGCGGCGCGATGTCGACAAAGATGTCGGGGTCGGTGCCGTAGTTTTCGACGCCCCACTCCACGTCGAAGAACCAGAAGGAAAACTCGGGTTGCGTGGTATAGGTGCCATCTGCAAGAGGGTGTCGTGGGTAAATGCCAATAACGCCGCCCCAAGTGCGTTTGCCGACAAGCGTGCCGAGTTTCATCATTTTGAACGCATGCGAGAAAATATCGCCATCTGAACCGGCAAATTCGTTAGTCAGCGCAACGACATTGCCAAAGGTTGCATATGCAGGATACGGTTCAGGCTGTTCGTTCCAGCGCGAAATATCGTAGCCAAGCCGCTTGCGATTGAGTTTTTCGAGCAATATCTGCGAGACGTGCCCGCCACCGTTAAAGCGCACATCGACGATAAGCCCTTCGTAGCCGTATTCGGCAAGGTAGGCACGGAAAAATTCGGAGTAGCCCCACGGACCCATGTTCGGCACATGAACATAGCCAACTTTTCCGTCCGACTTTTCATGCACCCACTTCGTGTTGCGATTGACCCAATCACGATAGCGGAGCAACTCTTCGCTTGCAAGCGTTTTGACAACCACAGAGCGGCGGTTGGTAGCGTCTTTATCGGCAACGGTCAGCGTGATAGGCGAGGAGGATTGATGCACGAGCAGTTCGCCCAGCGGCACATGCGCGCTCACGTGAGTGCCATTGACGCCCAAAATTAAATCGCCGACTTTGAGATTTGCGCCGGGGGTTTTAAGCGGAGAGCCGTTTTTCTCGTCCCAATGGTCGCCGTCAGGAATGTGCGTAATGCGATAGGCATTGACAGCGGCATCAAAGACGACATCCGCACCCAGAAAGCCTAACGAATACTTTGGTTCAGGACGATAGTCGCCGCCCATTTCGTAAGCGTGCGACGTGCCTAATTCGCCTTGCATTTCCCACATCAAATCCGAAAACTCCGCGCGCGAAGCCACACGCGCCAAAAGCGGAAGGTAACGGTGATAAACGCCATTCCAGTCGACATTCGACATATCTTCGGTCCAAAATTGGTCGCGTTGCAATCGCCATGCTTCGCCATACATTTGTGTCCATTCGTAAAGCGGCACAATCGAGAGCTTGACGCGAGAAAAGTCTAAAAGTTTTGTTTCCTTGGACTTGGCAGAAAGCGCATGCGTTTGAACGTAGTTCAATTTACCTTTCTGACTAAACACAAGCGTTTTGCCGTTAGGCGAGAGTGCAAACGACTCAACATTTTCAAACAAAACGTCATGCTTTTTCTCATCAAGCGAAAATTGCTCGAGCGTGCCGCCGCTGTCGGCTTCCAAAAGCGAGCCTTTCACAGGGGCGTTCAAGAAATACGCCTTGCCTTTTGATGCACCGATTGCCACATAACGACCTTCTGAAATCGGAAACTCTACGACGCGCTCTGTGATGCCGTCAAAGTCGATGTTCACAACAACATGAGTTGTTTCATTTTCGCTGTGGTTGCCGTTTTTCTCGGAAGTATGTTCAGAAAGTGATTTGAACGAGAGTTTCGGCTCAGCAAGAAAGGGCGATACAAGGTCTTTTTGAAGCGTGATGAGATACGGCTTTGTGGCGCGTGGGAAGTTCAAATCGAAATGCACATCGTCATAAACAGGATTAAAGACGCGCTTTGAAAGGAAGTAAAGATACTTGCCTTCGGGGTCGAAGCACGGTTGCTCGTCAATTAAAACAGGCGTAGTAACGCGGTGCGACTTGTGATTCTCAACATCATAAATTTCAATCGCGCTTTTTTCAGGCGAAAACGCAAAGCCGTAGGCGATGAACTTGCCGTCAGGCGACCACGAAAAGCCCCCAATGCGTTGAAACTTGCTTTTCGCAATGAGGCGCATTTCGCCTGTGTCGATGTTGATGAACAAAAGTTCTTGGCGATGATTGGAAAGGCAAATGTGATTGGCTTTTGGCGATGCCACCATCATCACGGCGCGACCGATGTCGAGGCCTTCAAAGCGTTTGATAAAAGTGTTGAGATTTCCGTCTTCGGCAGTGTAGCACTCGAGGCGTTCTTCGCCTGATGCATCGGAAATGACCGCGAGCGTTTTGCCATCGTGCAAAAATTGAGCGAGTCGATAGCGGGCGACATCGTCTTTGCCAAATTCCGTTACCGCACCTTCGGCAAGGTGCATGCCGAATGAATGTCCGCGTGTGGTGATAGCAATATGTTCGGAATCGGGGTGAAGGAAGTAGGTTTCAAGGTGCTTTTGGGCGTCGACGAACTTGCGGTTGCGTTGCGTGAACGGACTGCGATATTGGACGTCAATTTTATGGGTAGAGTTTTGCTCGGCATTGAAGATGAACAAATCGGCACCGGCGTGATAAACAATGCGATTGCTTCCTGCGCTGTCTTTTTGCGGATAGCGGACGTAGTAATCGGTGTGAAAGGTATGCTGTTGAAGGTCGGTGGCGTCGAGCGAAGCCGAATAAAGATTGCCAATGCCTTCGTGGTCGCTAACGAAGTAAATGCGCGCGCCGTTGGGCGTATCGAGCCAAATGGGCGTAACAAAATTGCTTATGAAACCGAGCTTTGCGCTGAAGTTTTCAAATGTGCCAGAGCCGTCTTTATCAATCCAGATTTCGCCTGCCGTGCCGCCTTTATAGCGTTTCCATCGTGCGGCATCGACGCTGTTTCTGCCAAGCACCAAGCCGCCGTGTTTTCCGAAAGAAATCGCGACGCCATGTCCAAGGTTGAGCGACTGAGGTTCGCCACCGTTAGGCGAAATTTTCATGACGCACTGAAATTTGCGGAAGGCTTGTTTAGCGTTGGTTGTGAAGAGAATTTGCCCTTGATGCCAACCCAGCACGCGCATGAGCGTTGCGCCAAGAAAGGTCAAGCGTTTCGGGTTGCCGCCATCGGCTTCCATCACATAAACTTCGGGGTGTCCTTCATCTTTGCTTGTGAAAGCAATCCATTTGCCATCAGGCGAAATTGAAGGCGATGAGCACTCCGAGAGCGACGCCGTAAGACGATTGGAAATGCCACCATTGACACTGACTTCCCAAAGGTCATCTTCGGAAACAAACACAACTTTTTCTTGGTGGAGAGATGGCTGACGGTAGTAGCCTTGTTTAACGGAATTTGGAGTGGTTGGCATAAAAATTCAGAAGTTATGATGTCAAATTATCAGGTTGCAAGTATGAAAATGAGTTGCAAGAAAAAAACGCTGTTGCAAGGCAAAAAATACCTGTATCGTTCCCTACTCAAAAGAAAAAAGGTCGCTTTTACAAGGCGACCTCTTCCAGTCTTTGAGAAGGCTTTACTTTTGGAGCAGAAGGCGGAGCAGTGCGCTTGAATGGACGAAAGGCTACCGCATGTTGAAGCACGTAACTTTTCGTTTCGTCCCATAGCCGTTGAAGAAAAGGTAAGTCTGGTGAACTGAGCGGATACGAATCGTCCGTTAAGCCATATACTTTCGGTTTTTCACCTTTCGGCAGATACGCTGTGCCAAAAAGCCAATCCCAAATTGCGAGTTTCGTGGCATAATTGACGCTATTGCCTTTGCCTTTGGCGTGGTGCCATCGGTGCATTTCGGGACCGTTAATCACATACTGCAACGCACCTGATTTGACGTTGATATTGGAGTGGATATACATGCCCCAAACTGCATCGATCATGCCTTTAATTACAACGACTTCGGGCGCAGCGCCGAGCATAATAATCGGTGCAAATTCAATCGTTTGATTGATGAGAATTTCAAGCGAGTGCGAGCGCGAGCCTGAAATCCAGTCCATTTCGCGCGGCGAGTGGTGCGCTTCGTGAAGGCGATACAGCCACTTGTTGCGATGCTGCCATCGGTGAAAGAGGTAGATGTAAAGGTCGTGCGTAATCACAAAGAAAACGACTTGCGCCCAAACGGGAATATCCGCCATGAGGCGCAAGCGTGAAAGACCTGAAAGGTTATCTAACCAATAAATGAATCCGAAAATCGCCCACGCCAGCACATAACTTTGCAGAAATGTGTAGAGAAACAAATCGCTGAAAAAGCCTTCGTGAAAGAGCCGTTGTCCTTTGGTATAAGGAAACAAGCGTTCAAGCACTATGAACAAGAGCGCAGAGCCGACAATAACGGCAGGCGAAAGAATTTCTAGCGACATACTCATTAAAATTTAAGAGGCAGAAACGGTTGATTGAACGCGGCGAAGTTTTTTGCGCGGTCCGATTTCTGAATCATAAACGCGCTTAACGCCATCGCCTAAGGCTTTTTCAATATCGCGTATATTTCTAACTAAGCGTTCTAATCCGCCGATTTCAACCGAAGCGGCTTGGTCAGTGCCCCACATGGCACGGTCGAGCGTGATGTGGCGTTCGACGAACGTTGCGCCCAAAGCCACAGCCGCCCACGTGGTTGCAAGCCCTGTCTCATGTCCTGAATAGCCAATCGGGCACATTGGATACTTGGCTTTAAGCGTGTGAATCATTCTAAGGTTCAGTTCTTCGGGCGGGCAAGGATAGGTTGAAGTCGCGTGCGCAATCAGAAGATTATCGGTGCCAATGGCTTCAACCGCCGCCTCGATTTCTTCCATCGTCGACATGCCTGTGGAAATAATGAGCGGGCGACCGGTGGATTTTTTCTTTTTCAACAACTCAATATCGGTTAGCGAGGCAGAAGCAGCTTTGTAGCAAGGCGGGTCGAATTGCTCCATAAAATCAACCGAGGGCTCGTCCCAGCATGAGGCAAACCACAAGATGCCTTTTGCCTTGCAATAGCGGTCGATTTCGGCGTAATCTTCCTTGTTGAATTCAACTTTGTAGCGGTATTCGAGATAGGTCATTCTGCCCCAAGGCGTTTCGCGCTCGATGTTCCATTGGTCCTTAGGAACACAAATTTCGGGGGTGCGTTTTTGGAATTTGACCGCGTCGCAACCTGCATGGACAGCACCGTCAATCATTTTTTTGGCAATCTCAAGCGAGCCATTGTGGTTAATGCCAATTTCGGCGATGATGAAAACGGGCTGACCGTCTCCGACGAGTTTGTTTCCGATTTTAACTTGAGCCATTGTCTGAAGGTTTCTGTTTGTGAAAATCTGTCGGTTAAACGAGAAGCGCGCACTGAAAGTTTTAAGCCATTCGATGTGCTAAAATCCATTCGGCAAAATCGCGAAATGCGCCATAGCCGCCGTTGGCTTTGGCTTTGTAGTGCACGGTTCTTTGCACCACAGGCATTGCGTCGTTCGGGCAAGCCGTTAAACCTGCTTTTTTGATTTCAGCGATAATTTCAAGGTCATTGACATCGTCGCCAATGTAGCCTAATTGCGCCGTTGTCAAGCCTGTTTCGCGCAGAATCTCGTCTAACTTGGCGCGCTTATTTTTAACGCCAAGGTAAAGATACGGTAATTTTAGCTTTTCCGAACGCTTTTGAACGCTCATAGACGTTTCGCCCGTAATGATAGCGGTTTCAATGCCCGCATCGCGCAAGCGTTCAACGCCCATGCCGTCGCGAATAGAAAATCGTTTGAAGGCTTCGCCACTATCGGAATAATAAACGCCAGTGTCGGTCAGCACGCCGTCGTTGTCGGTCAGCACGAGTTTGAGTGCACTCGCGCGTTTTTGAATCTCTTTTTTTGAAAGTGGTTTTGGCACGTGTGTTGGTTTATTTGGTAAAGGCTTCAATTTCTTGCTGGCGTTTGTCAGTAGGAAAGTTCATTGGGTAGAGCGTTTTTTTATCGATGAGTTCCCAAAAAAATTTCCCTGAAAAAAAGCCAATCGTGCCACCAACGAGAGCCGGAACGATAACATAACGGTCGGGTTGTTTGCTTGAAGAGCTCCACGCGGCAAGCGCGCCGAAAACCGTTCCAACGAACACGCCGAAATAAGCCCCAAGGCTTCCGAAAGCGAGCGTGCCGCCAAGACGCGGAAGTCGATTGATTTGAACAAGAGAATCGGTGTGGAATGCAAGTCGCTTTGAATCGTTGTGGCAAAGAACGGTGTCGCCGCTGAGCGTAAGTCGTTCGCATTCATATTCGGTGGTGCGGCTCTGCGTCAGCAATGTGTAACGGTGAGCACAGCCAACCTGTAAGCAACAAAGGAAAATAACATAGTGTAAATGTTTCATAGGATTGATAGTTTAATCATGATAGTTTAATCAGCCAATAAGCCTCGTTCGTCGACTTTGAGCAAGAGCGGCTTGTCGTTGCTTGTGCCTGTGATGATGTAGCCACCATCAGCAGTTTGTTGAATGGATAAGCCTTCATCGTCAAGGGAAGTGCCTTGTGTGATTTCCCAAAGCAAATTTCCCTGAACCGACATTTTCGCAATATACACATCTCTGCCGCCCGGCGCAGGCGAGCGCGTGCCTTCAAAGGTAATTTTTTCTGTGCTTGCCCCAACGAAGACGAAATGCCCATCGCGCGATAACATCACTTGGGAAAGCGAGCGCGACGCCACATTGGGAAGCGTAAGACGCTCTAGGACGCTCGTCAGCGATGAATTAACAAAAAGGATAAACAAAGTCGAGTTCGTGCGTCCGAAGACGGCAAAATTGCCGTCAGGCATCGGTAAAATCGTGAAGGCTTCGTCAGCAGTGTTGAGTTTGCCGTTGTAAGAAACCGATTGGTCAATCACATCGCCTGCGGGATATTGTGCATCATAAAGAAAACTTTTTGTGGTGTCGCCCGCCGCATTGAAAGTGAGCAAATAAAGGTCGCGCGCAACTAAACGACGAATGCCAGATTTGACGAAGTCGTAAATCGGCGTGTAATAGCCTGCTAAGATAACGCTCTCGCCAAAAGAAACGCCGCTGTTGAAGCCAATATCAGCACCTGCCGTGTTGGAAAGCGAGCCAAGCGAGCGAAGGCGTCGCTGAAACAGTGGCTGACCATTTGCATCAATTTTAACCACAAAGCCATCGTTGATGAATAAAGAAAATCCTGTAGAAAGCGTGCGGCGCGTTTGTCCATAGAGCCAAAGGTTGCCGTTCGGTTGTGAAACTGCGCCCGCAAAGCGCGCACTGCGCGAACTGTCCGTAAAAACGCGCGACCAACGCATGTTTCCGAGCGAATCAATTCGAAGCGCGTAGCCACTGGTTTGATTGAAGCCTGAAAACACAGAACCGCTGGCAACGAAGTCGCTTGTGCCTGCAATCGGCGTAATTGCGTTGAGCGTCTCGATTGAATCCGTGTAAGTCTTTGCCCAACGCACGCCGCCAAGCGCATTGGTGCGAATCACAAACGCACTGCGAAACAGCGAGCCTGTGCGTTGCAACTCGCCAACGAACAAAAGGTCGCCACTTGGCAAGGAAAGCGCGTTGCGCATCGCGCCGCCCGAAAGCGTAATGGTCGCATTCTCAACGCGAATCGAATCCAATCGCCGAATGAAGGTTGCTTGTGAAGTGAACTTGTTCGGCTCTCGTGGCGCGGCAGGATTTTTACAACTGGCAAGAAACACAACTGCGCCAAGCGTGAAGAGCGTAAAAAGCGAAAAACGCAAAGTCGGATAGTTCGGCATATAATTGAAGCAAGTTTAGATTTCAGCACGAATGCCGACAACAGGCAAGAACGGAATATGATAAACAAACTCGGCTTGTCGCGTGCGCGTGTTCCAAATTTGTCCGCTTACATTTTGATTGCTCAAAACATTCTGCAAATCGACAAAAGCCGTGAGCGTAACATCGCTTGTGAAAAGCCGATAATCGACACGCACATCGAGGCGACTGTATTCAGGATAGCGAAGCGCATTCAGTTGCGAAAGGTCTAAAAATCCGCCGACATTGCCCGAAGTCTCTTCATCAAACGGCGTGTAAGGCTTGCCGCCCAAGTAACGCCACCGCACGCCGATTTCCCAGTTCTCATCAATCTTGTATCCAACCGTTAGCGAAACGACGTGGCGAAAATCGAAACTGCCTGCGCGCAAGACGCCATCAAGCCCTGCGTGCTCGATTTGTGAGAGCGAGTAGTTCGCAATGAAGTAGTAATTGTCGGTGAATTTTTTTTGTGCGAAAAGTTCTATGCCGTTGGCGCGCCCTGTGCCGCCGTTGGTGAGGCGTTCATCTAAGCCAAATGTGCCAAATTCGGTCGCTAAGTTCGCCATAGAGAGCGCAGGAATTTGAGAAGAGGCGGAGTAGTTGCGATACGATTTCGCGAAGGCTTCCAAAGTGAATTTCAAATCATCGTTTGGATAAAATTCTAAGCCCGTAACGAAGTGGTCGGCGCGCAACTGTTGCAGGGCGCGATTTTCAGGCTTTGCCATCGTCCAAACCATCGGCGGCGATTGGTAATAAATGCCGTAGGCAACATTGAGTTTAAGATTGCTTCGCAAATAGATGCTCAATCCTGCGCGGGGTGCAAACGAAAACGGCTCATCAATGTAACTGAAATAATCAAAGCGTGCGCCCGCTGTGAGGCTGAATCGGTTGAGGAAAAGTTTATTGTATTGCGCGTAGCCGCCGAACTTAATGGCGGACGCATTGCGCGTTTCATTTACTGCAGGACGAAGTGTAACGGTGAAAGGGTCAAAATAAGGTTGAATGTTGATTTGATTTCGTGCGGAAAGTTGGCGCGCCACAACGCCGGCTTCAAACAAATCGTCGCCTGAAATGCGATAGGAAAGGTCGGAGCGCAAAACGAACTCGCGTTCTGACGATTCGTTGCGGTATTTGTCTTCGGGTGTGCCTTGTGTGCTCGGTTGCACGGTGCGCGTGAAGAAGGTGTAGTAAGCGTTGGAAACCGATGTGCGAATAAACGACTGCTTGTTCAAGAGCCAAGTGTGCGAAAGACCGAGCACATATTGCCATTGGTTATTTTCGTTGAGGTCGGTTGCACTTGGGTTTGAAGATTGGCGAATGTTATCGCGCCCGCCAACGCCGATGAATGCGAGGCGATGATTGGCATCGAGGTCGTAGGTGAGTTTTAGGTTGAAGTTCGTGTAGTTCGGAATCGTGGTTTTGAACGAGGGGTCTAAAAGGTTGAGCACTTCGTCGTAATAACTTTGCCGACCTGCAAGCATGAACGCGCCTTTGCCGCCGTTGAGAGGTCCTTCGGTCATCGCGCCTGCGCCGACCGTGCCCAAAATGGCGCGGCTTTCGCCTTTGTTCCGATTGCCTTCGCGAAAGTGAATATCCATCACGGAAGAAAGTCTATCGCCGTATTTGCTCGAAAAGCCGCCTGCGCTGAACGTTACATCTTGCAGAAAATCCACTTGAAGCATGCCGACTTCGCCGCCGCCTGTGCCTTGTATGCCGAAGTGATTGATGTTCGGCACTTCAATGCCATCAATCAAAATGAAATTTTCGGCAGGGCTTCCGCCGCGCACAATCAAGTCGTTGCGTGTGTCGGACGAGACCACAACGCCCGGCAAAAGAAGCATCATGCGCGTTACATCTTCGCTTGCGCCCGGCGCACGGCGAATTTCCTCTTGTGAAAGTTTATTCGTCGAAACCTTTGCATCTTCGGCGCGCTCAAAAAGATTATCGACGACGGTAACTTCGCGCGCCTGTGCCGAGCGCACATTCAGCTCGAGCGGAAGGTAGGTCGGCTTTGAGGCTTTAATGACGATGTCGGTTTTGGTGAGCGTGTTGTATTCAAACGCATCAACCTTGACCTGCACAACGCCTACGGGAATTTCCGTGATTTTGAACTTGCCCGTGGCATCGGTTATTGCACCTTGTTTTGTGCCTACGATGGAAACCTTTGCGCCCACAATAGGCTGTTTGGTTTCGCGGTCGCGCACAACGCCTTCGAGCGTGCCAGTCAGCGTTTGACCAACAAGGGACTGAACACAAAGGAAGAGGAGAATCGTCAAGAACGATTGATGATGCATGAATGTGTGATGTGTTTCGGATAGAAAAAACAGCGCAAAAATATCAGCGCAAAGTTAAGGCAACTGTCCGAACGGAACAGGTGTAAAACACAAGATAAAGATAAGAATGCTAATCCAACCGATTGCCATGCGCGAGGTGTCGAGGCGATGTTCTTCTAAAACAGGTGGGTGGTCTAATCGAACAAATCGCCACAGGAGCAGAGCCCAGATAATCCAACTTGCCCAAGAAATTTCGCGAACCCAAGCAGGGTAAGGAAATCCCGAAAACGGTTGATTGGCAAATGAAGCGAAAATGAACACTATCCATTCGGCAAAGGTCGGCAAGCCTAACAAGATAATTAACGCTAAGAAAATTCGCGCAACATAGAATTGAACTTGTCGTCCGAACATGGCATAAACCACATGCCCGCCGTCTAACTGCCCAACAGGCAAAAGGTTCAAGGCGGTTACGAAACAGCCGAGCCAACCGGCGAAAAGATAAGGATAGTGATACATTTCGGTCATCGGCGGAAGGTTTGGGCTGGCGAAGGCTTGTTCCAACAGCCAATAGAGTAAATTTTTGCCTGTGTAGAGCGCGCCCGAGCGAACCGGAATCTTGCCGTGAAGTTTGTAATAAAGTTCGTATTCAGGGTGAATTTGAAGGATATACTCAATCGGCGGAAGCGTTAAAAATCCGTAAATTAAAAGCCCAAGTGCGACGACGAATCCTGCAATCGGACCATAGACGCCAATATCGAAAAGGCTTTTAGAACTTGGAATGCGCTCCTTCATGCGAATCATTGCGCCGAAAGTGCCTATCGGAAAAAGAAACGGCAAGGGCGGCATCGGAATATAGTAGGGAAGCGAGGCGCGAACACGGTGAGCCATAGTCGCAAAAAAATGTCCGAACTCATGGCAAGTGAGGAAAAAGAGAAGCGAAAACGAATAGGGAAAACCGTGTTGCAACTGCTTGAACGCATTGGCAAGGCTATCGAGCGGGATTTCTCTGCCGACCCAATACGCACCCGCGACGCTCGTCGTAATCACGGTGAGTAAAAAAAGTAAAAGATGTAGCGCGTAATTATGTTCTCCAAACTGGCTCCAAAACGACGGCGACGGCGGTAAATCTGATGCGAGGGTGTCAGAGTGTGGCTCGCGACCGTTGGGGCTTGTCTTTGCGTCTTCCATTGATGGCGTAATTAGGCTTGTTGAATTAGGCTTGATGTGATTGTGCTTGAACGCAAGCGTGAAACAATAAGTGTGAAATGTAAGCGTGATTGATGCTACAAGCCAAACATATATCGAAATTGGAAAAGTTCTATGTGGACGGTCGAGAGCAAAGTCTTATTTTTGGGATAATCATCAAAAACCACTATGCAAAAGCGGACTATTTTAATCATTGACGACGAAGTTGATTCTCTCACCCTGCTGTCACGGGCAATTGGAACTTCATATGATGTGATAGCAAAAAACGACGGTGCGGAAGCCTTGCGCTGGCTTCAAGCCGGCAACACGCCCGACTTGATTATCACAGACGTGATGATGCCGAACATGGACGGCACGGAGTTTATCAAAATTCTTCGTTCTAGTAAATCGCACCGACATACGCCCATCATCGTCGTTTCGGCAAACAGCGATGTGCGCACGCGCATTAAGTTTCTGCAAATGGGTGTAAATGACTATCTCGGAAAGCCTGTTCACCCTGAGGAATTAGTGCTTCGAATCAACAACATTTTCAAACTGCTCTCTCGCGCCGAGTAACGACAAGAAGAATGTTGGTTTTCTTATTCGTCATCTGCACGATTTTTATTTGCCTGAATGTGATTGCGTATATCGGGCTGTCAAAAGTTGAGTATGAATCCAAGACGGCGATTATTTTTCCAAACCCCGATGTTCAACAAATCTTCGTATCTGTCATTGTTGCCGCACGAAATGAAGCAATGAATTTGCCTGCGTTGCTCAACGCGCTTATCGCACAAACGCATCATTTGCTTGAAATCATTATTGTTTCCGACCGCTCTACGGACGACACGTCTGCGGTTGTTCGGTTCTTTCAAGATGCTCGGATTCGGTTTGTGGAAATTAAAGATGTGCCCAGAGGGGTTTCGCCGAAAAAGCACGCACTCGCAACGGGCATACGCATGGCGCGCGGCGAAATTTTATTTTTGACCGACGCCGATTGCCGCCCATCTCCCAGTTGGATTGCCGATACGCTTAAATGCTTCGATAAACGCACTGCCGCCGTCATTGGCTATTCGCCCTTTCGCAAGAAAGAAAACGAAAAATTCATCGAGTGCTTCCAACGCTACGAGTGCTTCCGAACCGCAATGCTTTCAGCGGGGGCGGTCGGACGAAACGCGCCCTATATGGCAACCGGACGAAATCTTGCCTATCGTAAAGAAGTCTTTGAAACCATCGGCGGCTTCGATGCCATCAAGCACATTTTGAGCGGCGACGACGATTTGCTCCTGCAACGCATTGCACGAAAAACGCGCATGAAAATCAAGTATTTCATATCACCGACTGCCGAAGTCGAGACCGACCCACAACCAACGCTCGAGAAATTCCTCAACCAAAAAGCGCGGCATTATTCAGCCGCCTTTCACTATCCACCTGCTTCCATCTTCTTTTTAATGACCTATCACTTGGTCAATTTCATGATGGTCTTTGTGTTTCCATTTCAACTCTTGATTGGCAGTTTTTCACTTTCGCAAGCCATGTCGCTTTTCGGTGAAGAGGAGTTTCGCTGGAAAGCCGTGTATTTAGAGCCGATTTACGCCAT
>CALKXI010000098.1 GCA_938003965.1 uncultured Chlorobiales bacterium | reverse complement strand
CGTTTTTGCGCTTGATTTACGAACCTGACATTCACTCCTTCTTGCACTTTTGACCACCGTCACAGCCTTTGCAATTTCGCAACGTCTCTGAGATTTGTCATGCATTGTGATTTGGCGCAACATCGCTTGCTTGCGCATTATGAACTTATCTATCGCAATCGGATATTTGTTCGTTCTGTTCTTTCACATCTATCACTTAAAATCACAAAACAAACTTTACAATATGAAGCACCAACTTTCCACACTTCTGCTGATTCTTAGCGCACTGTTCTTCATGAACACCTCGCGCACGCAAGCCCAAACCCCCTATTTTGCCGAGCCTTTCACTGCCATGACCGATGTTGGCACACCTGCCGATTCGCTGGTTGCCCCATCCGGGTGGACAGCAGAGCGCGTTACGACAATCCCCAGTCCAATTGCTACGCCGCCACGCGTAACACATCGCACTTCACCCACTTCTCCCGCCGGACCTGCAACGATTAGTGGCAGTGGTGCCCGCGACTTTGAAATTGCAACATGGAATGGAACAATTTGGACGGTTAGCCGCCCCAGCCCGAACAATTTTTACATGAATGACATTGTTCAACCGTCCGGCACCAAACCGCCTGCGGCGTTCACGCCTACTGGCACCACCGCACTGTGGTTTAACGACTGGTTCGCCGCAGGATCAGGCACAGCAGGACGCAATGTGCGCCGCCTTTACTCACCATCATTTGACCTGAGTAGTTCTACTCTGCCTCGTGTTCGGTTTAAGTATTTCTATGCATCAGGCTCTTTCACGCTGAACATCTTGGCTTCCTCTAACAATGGCACAACTTGGGAAGTAATTGGAACCGCATCGCCAACTGGTTCTGGTAACTGGGTTCAAAACGGCGCACCTATTCCACCTGCCTATCAAGTTCCTAATGCGCGCATCGGTCTGGAAGCCATTAATGCATGGAGTTCACATGACGCTTGGATTGATAGCTTAATTGTCGATGAAGGCGCAACGGTTGCGGCGACTGCGTCAGGTGGCAACTGGTCAAATCCTTCCACTTGGATAGGCGGTCAAGTGCCACTGCCGGGCGACAGAGTGGAAGTGTCGCCAGCCAGCACCGTTACGATTGATATTCCCGTCTCTGGTATTAGTGCGTTATCTATCCGTGCCAACGCGACTGTCAATTTTAACAACGTTGCGGGTAACACCCTCACGATTGCAGGCGACTTAAATGTGCAACCAGGCGGTACATTAGAATTATTTAACGGAACATCAGGGCGCACGCTTACTTTAAGTGGCAACTTAGTCAACAATGGCACTATCGCCGCATCTCGTCTTGGCACCTTTATCGTCTTTAACGGCACATCTCCACAGACGATTTCAGGTTCAGGCACATTTACAGGTCCAACTATCGGGGTTGTGCGGGCGATGGCAATTAACAATCCAACTTTGGTGTCGATTTCAACTGCGTCTCCATTCAACATTTCTTCCACGCTGAACCTTGTCAGAGGCGCGCTCAATACCCAAGGCTTGCTTTCTATTGACAACACTATAGACGACGGCTTTACGTCAGCAAGTTGCGCAGTTCAGCGCGGTATTGGCAATGTCGTAGGCGGGTTAACTATTGGTCCATCTGCGACTTACAACCTTGTCTACACGCTTTTTGCGGGCACGACGCCCCAACCCGTCTTCTCTGGGGACGAAATTCCAAACTCTCGTCTGGTTAATAACCTAACCTATCAATTCAACACAGGCGGGATTAAAATTTTGGGCGGCGACTTGCAAGTGCGCGGCACGCTTACGTTTGGCACGAATGCCACGACATTCGACATGAACGGCAATACGCTCACGCTTGGCATCAGCCCAACTGTGCGCGGCACGCTTATACCGGGCACGACAGGACGCATCGTGAACGGCAAGTTCCGCCGTTGGTTTAACTCGGCAACCGCTGCAACGGGCAATGCCGCCGCATTCCCGGTTGGCACAGCAACCGCACGCCAAAACATCAGCGTTGCGTTTCCAACTGCGGCTGTCGCTCCAACGTCAGGCGGGACTATGATTGCAGAATTTATCTCGTCTAACCCCGGCAACACGGGCTTCCCTGTTAGCGACCCGCCACTGACCTTGACCAATCTTGCACCCGACGGCTATTGGACCGTTGAACAAGCCGATGGCTTAACGGGTGGCACAGCAAACGTTACCATTGACCCACGAGAATTTGGCGGTATTAGCAGCGTTCCCGAATTGCGCGTTGTGCATCGTGCCACGAACACTGCGCCTTGGAGCGTGTTAGGCACAGCAGGCACGAACACGGGCACTGTTACAGCACCGACGGTCATCCGAAACGCTGTTCCACTTGCTCCCACTAATGAATTTGGATTGGCAAGCGACGCCTCCAACCAACTGCCAGTTGAACTGACTGCCTTTGAAGGCACGTTCAAAAATGGCGAAGTGCTTCTTTCGTGGCGCACGGCTTCGGAACAGAACAACGCCGGGTTTGAAATTGAACGCTCATTTGACCGCGAAGCCTTCACGCAAATTGGATTTGTGCGCGGCGCAGGCACAACGACCGAAGCGCAAAGTTACACCTTCACCGACCGCAATTCGTTCAACGCCGAAAAAGTCTACTACCGCTTAAAGCAAGTTGACTTCGACGGTCAGTTCGAATACAGCCCGATTATTGAAGTGAATGTATCGCTTCCGACCAAGTTCGCTTTGATGCAAAACTATCCGAACCCCTTCAACCCAACGACCACGATTGCTTACGAACTGCCAACACGCGCCAAAGTGCTCTTGAAGGTCTATGATATGCTCGGCAGAGAAGTCGCCACGCTCGTCAATGGCGAACAAACAGCAGGACGCTATGCACAGCCGTTCAACGCAAGCGGTCTTTCCAGCGGCGTTTATTTCTATCGCTTGCAAGCGGGCAACTTCGTGGAAACCAAGAAGATGATGCTCGTCAAGTAAAAAAGTTTTTCTTTTCTTTCGCTGGCTTTGTTCTTTGAGGAAGAGCGGCTCTTGTTCAGGAGCCGCTTTTTCTTTTTTAGCAAGTTTGATTCATCAAGTTTGAATCACGCCCACGTTGAACTTCGGCATGTCGGGGTTTTCATTGGCGAGTTCAATACAATACGAAACAATTTGGCGCGTATCGGCGGGGTTGATGATGCCGTCAATCCAGAGCCGCGCCGCCGCATAAAGCGGGTTCATTTGCTTTTCATAACGCTCGCTGATTTCTTTGAGGATGGCTTGCTTTTCCTCATCGCTGATGTGCTTGCCGCCTTTTTCGACTTGCGCCAGTTTAATGCCGAGCAAGGTTTCAGAGGCTTGCTTGCCGCCCATCACGGCAATTTGCGCATGCGGGTAAGCGAAGATAAATCGTGGGTCGTAGGCTTTGCCGCACATCGCGTAATTCCCTGCGCCGTAACTATTCCCTGTGATGATGGTGATTTTCGGAACAACGGAATTTGAAACGGCATTAACCATCTTCGCGCCGTCTTTGATGATGCCGCCGTGTTCGGCACGACTGCCCACCATGAAGCCTGTTACATCTTGCAAGAAAAGGAGCGGGATTTTCTTTTGATTGCACGTCATGATGAATCGCGCGGCTTTATCGGCACTGTCGGAATAAATCACGCCGCCGACTTGAATTTCGCCTTTTGCGTTCTTGACAATCAATCGTTGATTGGCGACAATGCCCACCGCCCAGCCGTCAATGCGTGCGTAGGCACAGAGAATTGTTTTGCCGTAGTTGGCTTTGTATTCGACGAGCGAGCCGTCATCGCAGATGCAGTCGAGCAGGTTTCGCACGTCGTAGGGTTTGGTTAAGTCGGTTTGAAGCAAGCCGAGAATGTCGGTGGGTTTGCGTTTCGGCGGTTGTGATTCAATTCGGTCGAAGCCTGCTTTTTGAGTTGCGCCAAAGGTGGAAACAATTTGGCGGATTCGCGCTAAGCACTCTTCATCGTTTTTAACTTTGTGGTCGATAATGCCTGAGATTTCCGTTTGTGTGGTCGCGCCGCCGAGCGTTTCGTTGTCAATGATTTCACCAATGGCGGCTTTAACAAGGTGAGAGGCGGCAAGAAAAATACTGCCTGTGCCTTCGACGATGAGGCTTTCGTCGCACATAATCGGCAGGTAAGCCCCGCCTGCTACGCATGCGCCCATCACGGCGGCAATTTGCGGAATGCCCATCGCGCTCATTTTGGCGTTGTTACGAAACTGTCGTCCGAAGTGCTCTTTGTCGGGAAAAATTTCGTCTTGCATCGGCAGAAAGACGCCAGCGGAGTCGACAAGGTAAATGACGGGCAAACGGTTTTCCATTGCGATTTCTTGTGCGCGCAGGTTTTTCTTCGCCGTCATGGGAAACCACGCGCCGGCTTTGACGGTCGCATCGTTGGCGACAATCATGCAGTTGCGCCCGTGAATTTTGCCAATGCCAACAACGACGCCCGCTGAGGGACAGCCGCCTTCGGCTTCATACATGCCGTTCGCCGCAAGTTCTCCAATTTCCAAAAAGGGCGAGCCGTCATCGAGCAGTTTCGCAATGCGTTCGCGTGCTGTCAGTTTGCCTTTGGCTTTATGCTTTTCAATGGCTTTTGCGCCACCACCTAAGTGGACTTGCTCGCGTAAGTATTGGAGTTTGCGCAAGAGGGTTTTGTAGGCGTCTTCGCGCTCGTAAAATTCGGGTGGGTGTTCTAAAAGAAGCGTGCTTTCGGTTGCCATTAGTGTTGGAATGATTTTTTCTGATAACTTATAGAACGAAAAAATACAAAGTCTTGCGGCAATATGAAGCGACTCGTTTTCCTGCTTTCCCTTTTTGCGATAGCTTGTGGCGGAAAAAGCACGCCTCCGAAAATCGACATGACCTACATCGGCGACGACTATCCCGTGCAAGAGACTTGGAACGCGAAAATCATTTTTAGCGATTCAGGGCGCGTGCAGGCGATTTTAGTTACGCCCTATCTCGCACAGTACTCGCGACAAGGCGCGTTAGAGCGACAAATGGACAGCACCTTTCGCGTCGACTTCTTCGACGAGTTCGGCAATCATACCTCGTTCATCACAGCGAATCGCGCCAAAGTCCACCCCAATAGCGATATGGAAGCCTTCGAAAATGTGCTCGTCGTCTCCGATGATTGCACGCGCGTAACGACCGAGTATATGAAGTGGTCGGCAAGCGATAGAAAAATTCGTTCCGATAAATTCGTTACCATCACCAAGCCCACCGAAATCCTTACCGGCTACGGCTTCGAGAGCGACCAAAACCTCAAAAATTATCGCATCTTCAAAGCCAGCGGACAAATGAAGGTCAAAGACGACGCCACTTTTTAACGATTTCTTTACAACTCCATTCTCTTCTCGTGCGTTAGATTTATGTGAGACAAACTGTATTCACTTTTCGCCTATAACACAAAAACACACTGACGACGATGAAGAGAAGTATTGCGTTACTCGTATTGGGGTGTTTGATGTCTTTTTCATCTGCACTTTCTGCTCAAACGATTGACCTTGAAAATGCCCCCGAATTCAAGTCGCTCGAAGCCGCACTGAAACAGCCCGACAACGTCTATAAACTTAATCTCTCCGAAACCAAAATCGGTAAAATTCCAAGCGACATCGGCAAACTCAAAAACCTGCGCGAACTGTATCTCAGCGATAATAAACTCAGCGACCTTCCCGAATCGCTTTCAAACCTAACCGAGTTAGAAGTGTTGAATCTCTCCAACAATTACTTTAACAAGATTCCAAAGGTTGTTTTCTCGCTCAAAAAGCTCAAGCAGTTGCATCTGCGCGTCAATGAAATTCAAAGTGTGCCAAATGAAATCGGCAATCTGACAGAGCTTGAATTTTTAGATTTGCATCACAATAAACTCACTTCGCTTCCTGAAAGCATCGGTAAACTTACCAACCTCAAAAAGTTGAACGTGAGCACCAATCAACTCTCACAACTGCCTGAAACGATGAGCAATCTCACGAAGCTTTCCATGCTCGATGTTCGAAGCAATCAACTTCAACATATTCCAGAGAAAATTTATCGTCTGCCGAGCCTTACAAAAATCAACCTCTCCAATAATCCCATCAAGGAAAGTGAGCGCAACGCGATAGCCAATTCCGTAGAGAACGTGCAATAATTCATTGCGTTTCAAACGTTATTTTAGCGAATCTTTTTTGATTCAATTTGTTTGACCCTGCAATGAGTTACACTGACCGTCTTTTCAAGGAAGGAAGCGCGCTGACACGCTTTTCGCATCACGCCCGCGCTGAAAAAACACTATCTTTAATTCGCGCATCGGGAAAATCGACCTTCAATCGTGTGCTGGATTATGGCTGCGCCGATGGGTGGTTTTTGAAAGCACTTTACGATAATGGCATGGCGAAGCAAGGGGTCGGCGTCGACATCAACGACGACGATTTAGCCAAAAGCCGCGCGCTCTTCGCTGAGATTCCGTCGTTTCAATTCATCAAAACAACCGACCTTTCGCCCGACCTTGACAGCAAGTTTGATTTAGCCGTCTGTTTAGAAACCTTAGAGCATGTATCCGATGCGAAACTTGCCTTATCGAATATCCATCGACTTTGTGCGCCCGACGCGACGGTTCTGCTTTCCGTTCCGATTGAAGTTGGCACATCGCTTTTAATGAAAATGACGGGGCGATACATCACCGGCTTGTGCGATGAAACCTATCGCTTTTACAACGATGAAGAGCCATACTCGTTCAGAGAAATTCTCGAGGCGGGGGTTTTATGGCGGACGAAAAATTTAGCGTGTAGCCACAACCTTCCTGATGTGTATTATCGCGGGCATAAAGGGTTTGATTACCGCAAACTCCGTCGCCTTGTTCAAGGATATTTTGAAATTCTCTTGACCGATTTCAGTCCGTTTCCGTTCATGCGGCAGTTTCTCAACTCGACGATTTATTGGCGATGCAAGCCCAAGCCGCTTGCCGAAGTTTCAGCCTAATTTGACGCGCGGGTCTAAGAGGGCGTAAATGATGTCGACCGCGATATTGATGAAGATGAACACGATAGCGGTAAAGAGCACGACGCCTTGAATCATAGGGAAGTCTAATTTTTGAATCGCATCGATGGCAAGCAATCCGATACCGGGCCAGTTGAAGATGAACTCGATGAAAAATGTGCCCGCAAGCAATCCTGCAAGCCATGCGCTAATGCTGGTTACGACAGGGTTAAGCGCATTGCGCAAGGCGTGGCGCACAATCACAACCCATTCCGAAAGTCCTTTCGCTTTTGCGGTGCGAATGTAATCTTGCGAGAGCACCTCGAGCATTGCCGAGCGCGTGAGCCGCGCGTTGATGGAAAGCGGACGAAGCGCGAGCGTGAACATCGGTAAAATCAAGTGTTCCCAGCCTTCGGAGATGTAGCCTGAAATCGGAAACCAATCCAACAAGAAGCCAAAAATCCACGCAATTAAAAGTCCTGCAAAAAATCCGGGTGCGGAGATGCCAAGTAGCGCAAGCACCATCACTGTATTGTCCAAAAATGTGTTGCGATAAATTGCCGAGATAACGCCAATCGCAATACCAAGAATTGCAGAGAGCGAAAGTGCAGAAACAGCAAGCAATGCCGTTGCGGGAAAGCGTTCTAAAATGGTCTCGAGGACATCGCGGTTGGTGGCAAATGAACGTCCAAGATTGCCTTGTGCGGCTTTGGCAAGGAAGGCAAGATACTGTTCAAAAATCGGCTTATCTAATCCCAATTCAGCGCGAATGGCTTCGACCGATTGCACATCGGCGCGCTGTCCGAGCATGAGGCGTGCAGGGTCGCCAGGCAAGATATACATCAAAAAGAATGTAACGGTCATGACGCCGAAGATAATAAGAAGCGAATACAGCAGGCGTTGAACGAGAAAGTTGGTCATGCGAGAAGCATTCTTTCAAATCTCAAAAGGCGACTCGATTTGAATCGCCCTTTGGGTGCTCGACTTTGTTAGTTATGCGAAACGACTTTCTTGAACTCTTCAATCAGTTGCGGCAACACATCTTCCGCTGTGCCGACAATGCCGTAATCAGCAACTTGAAAAATCGGAGCGTCTTTGTCTTTGTTAATTGCCACAATCACTTTCGATGACGACATGCCCGCAAGGTGTTGCACTGCGCCTGAAATACCACATGCGATATAGAGTTTCGGCGAAACAACTTTGCCTGTTTGTCCAACTTGCTCCGAGTGCGGTCGCCAATGTGCATCGACGACGGCACGACTTGCTCCGACCGCCCCACCTAAGACTTGCGCAAGGCGCTCGAGGTTTTCCCAGTTTTGTTTGCCCTCGCCGTTGGGGTCGCGCAGTCCGCGTCCGCCGCTAACCACAATATCGGCTTCCGCTACATCTAATTTGCCCGCCGATGCCACAATTTCCTTGACGATGTCGCGCAAGTCCGCAGTTTCGGGATTGTAAGTCGATACAACGACTTCCGCTGTGCCTGTATGCGTATCTTTCACGGGGAAAGAGTTCGGACGAATGGAAAATACTTTCACTTCGCTTTCCAGCACGACGCTCGCAATGGCTTTGCCCGAATAGGCGTAGCGTTTGGCGATAAGTTTTCCGTTTTCCTCTTTGAGGTCAATCGCATCGGAAACAACACCTGCACCAAGCCGTGCGCCAATTCGCGGCGCAAGGTCTTTGCCCATCGCCGTTGACGCCAATAGCACCACCGTTGCCGCTTCTTCTTTGACGGATTTAACAATGAGTTTTGCAAACGCTGTCGGCGCATAGCGTTCAAACGCGCTGTTCTCGTAGGCAAGCACTTTCGTTGCGCCATATTTGCCTAATACGTCCGCTAAGCCTTTCACGTTGCTTCCAATTAAAACGGCAACGACCTTGCCACCTTGCGCCAACTCTGCCGCTTTGGAAAGCGACTCGAGCGAAGCACGCTTGATTTGTCCGTTGCGCTGTTCGATAAACACTAATACAGTTGGCATTGCTAAAATCTTTTGAGTTAAGTTGTTGGATAATCTGTTTAATCCTGCTTCCATGCTTCAAATCACTTTGGCTTCTTCGTGAAGCAATTTGACCAATTCCGATGCAGACGCAACGATTTTTCCTGCTTGCTTTTGTGGCGGCTTATCGAGATTGAGCAAGGTAGATTTCGCGGTAGAAGCAAGCGGAATTTCTTTGGTTTCAATCGGCTTCGACTTTGCCGCCATAATGCCTTTCATGTTTGGCACACGCGGCAGGTTCAATCCTTTTTGCGCCGTCAAAACAAAGGGGAAGGTAACTTCCACAATTTCTTTTCCGCCCTCGATTTCGCGCTCGAGTTTGGCCGTTTTTCCGTCGGTTTCAAGTCCAACAACTACGCTCACGCACGGCACATCAAAGTGTTCTGCCAGCATCGGTCCAACTTGTGCATCGTTGAAGTCCGTTGATTCTTTCCCAAGAAAAATGGCATCAGGCGTTCCGCCAAAGTGCGCTTTAATAGCTTCTGAAAGCACAAATGCTACATCGCTGGCATCTCTCACCGGTGATTTAATCAGCACGGCTTTATCTGCGCCCATGGCTAAGGCTTTGCGAATGTTTTGTTGGAACGAGTCATCACCGACGCTGAACACGCTCACCGTGCCGCCAAATTTCTCTTTAAGTTTCAAGGCTTCTTCGAGGGCGAATTCGTCGTAAGGATTCATAACGTAGGTAACGCCTGCTTGGTCAATGCCTTTGCCGTCGGGTGCGATTTTAATTCTTGCCGATGTGTCAGGCACTTGATTGAGGCAAACTGCAATGTTCATAGTGTAATTGGTTTTGTGCGTTGAAAAAGTAACGGAATGCAAAATAATAAGGCGTGCGAAGAAATGCGAAGACTGACGAAACTTCTTTTGTTATTCCGAACACAAGTGAGGAATCCAAATGAGTTGAGCGTTAAGCGTGAAGATAAAAGTTGAACCCACTCTTAACTCTTCACCATCAACTCTTAACTCTCTTAACGCTTCTGACTTCTCACGCCTTCCAAACAACACGGCTTTGGACTTGACCATGGTAACGGAAAAATCCTTATCTTACTTGCATTCAAAATGAACTGTTCTTTCCCGACATTTTAGCAGTAACCTTTCAGCCGTAGAAGGAGAAGACTATGAAGAAGAAAATCGTTGCCGTTCTCGGAATGGAGAACTACAATCGCCGCACTTGGACGGAAGTCAAATCGCATCTTGCCGCTCACGCCGACCTTCAGAATTTTTCTGAGCAAGACCTTGAAACACAAAATCCCGCACTTGCCGACGCGCTCAAAGAAGCCGACTGTGTATTTGCCTCTATGATTCAATTCAAAAATCAAGCCGAGTGGCTCAAGTCGCAAGTCGAGCAGTCGCCTGCAAAGACCGTCTTCGTCTTTGAATCCATGCCCGAAGCAATGGAATTGACAAAGGTTGGCAGTTATGTTTTGAAAGGAAAATCGGGCGGCATGCCCGAAGGCGTGAAGAAAGTTGCTAAACTTCTCGTGCACGGACGCGACGAAGACGCGCTCTATGGCTATGTGAAACTCCTGAAACTCATGCGCACCATGCTCCCGCTCATTCCAAACAAAGCGAAGGATTTTAAGAATTGGATGAGCATTTACTCCTACTGGTCGCAGCCTGTTGTAGAAAATATCGTCTCAATGTTCAAACTCATTTTGCGCGAATACTTCGACGAAAAACTCGATGTTCCACCCCCGATTGATATTCCTACGATGGGGCTGTATCACCCCGACGCCATTCACAGCGGCACAGAATACTTCAAAGATGTCAAGCATTTCCGCAACTGGCAAGAAAAACATCTACAAAAACTCGGCATTGATGAAAAACACGCGCCTCGTGTTGCTCTGCTCTTTATTCGCAAGCATTTGCTTCAAGAACGAACTTACATCGACGACACGATTCGCGCCTTCGAAGCCAAAGGCTTCTTCACCTTGCCTGTTTTCGTGATGGGCGTTGAGGGACACGTCGCCGTGCGCGAGTGGCTGATGAAAGAACACCTTGATTTTTTGGTTAATATGATTGGTTTTGGATTAGTCGGCGGACCTGCTGGCTCGACCAAGCCCGGCGCACAAGCCAAAGTCGCCGAAGAGTTGCTCACGAAGTTAGATGTGCCTTATGTCGTCTCGCATCCGCTCTTTATGCAGGATTACAATCAATGGGGAAAAGCAGGCGTTTTGCCAATGCAATCCACTATCACTTACGCCATTCCCGAAATGGACGGCGCAGTTGCACCTGTTGTTTTAGGCGCAATTACCAACGGCAAATTGACCACCGTTCCCGACCGATTAGAGCGTCTCACCTCACTTGCGCAAAAATGGGTCGGCTTGCGTCGCAAGAAAAATCATGAAAAGAAACTTGCCTTTGTGGTTTATGACTATCCGCCCGGTTTAGGCAAGAAAGCCACCGCCGCCTTGCTCGATGTTCCCAAAAGTCTTTTCGCCATTTTGAAGCGATTGGAAAAAGAAGGCTATAATGTTGGCTCGCTCCCTGAAACGCCTGAAGCCCTCTTTGAAGCCCTTGATGTGGCGACCGACCATCAAAAAATGTTCAACTCCAAAGACGCGCTTCGAGTTACAAGGTCTGAATTCGATATGCTCTCTTCGGCGCGCGAACAAGAAAAAATCGAGAAACGCTGGGGAAGATTTGCAGGTGAAATTGTGCCGATGCCTGATGGCTCGGTCTTCATCGGCGGAATTCGTTTCGGAAATATCTTCATCGGCGTTCAGCCACGAATCGGCGTGCAAGGCGACCCAATGCGATTGCTCTTCGATAAGCAAAACACGCCGCACCATCAATACCTTGCGTTTTATCGTTGGATTAGCCGCACCTTCAACGCCGATGCGCTCATTCACGTCGGCATGCACGGCTCAGTGGAGTGGATGCCCGGCTTGCAACTTGGCATGAACCGCAAATGCTGGTCTGACGCACTACTTGGGGAAGTGCCGCACTTTTACATTTACCCTGTCAATAATCCGAGCGAATCATCGATTGCCAAGCGACGCGGCTACGCCACAATGGTTTCGCATGCAATTCCGCCGCTTTCACGCTCGGGACTTTACAAAGAACTGCCCGCCTTGCGCGATATGATTAACGACTACCGCGAACGCAACCTCAAAGGCGACGCCAATACCGAAGAAGCCATTATGCAAAAAGTCGAAACGCTTTCGCTCAACGACGACGTGCCGCGCAAAGACGGCGAAGCGTTCAGCGATTATGTGAGCCGACTTTACGTCTATCTCAACGAACTTGAAACCCGACTGATTACAAACTCGCTTCACATTTTCGGACAAGCCGCACCGATTGAAACGCAAATCATCACCGTAACCGAAAGCCTCAAAGCACAAGGCATGGAAACCACCTTGCCAAGTCTGCTTCTCAAAGCCCTCGACCACAGCGGCACCTTCAAGCACTATGCGCATCTGGCAAGTGTGGCACGCAAAGGCGACGAGCGCGCGATTTCTCTTCGCGAAAAAATTGATGACGCTTGCAAAACCTTCGTTGAGCACGCTATTTTCGGCAAAGAAAATCCTGTGCAGGTTTGGCGCAGTTTGATTCACACGCACGAGATTGCTCACGACACTGCCGAAGCCTTAGAAAAAATCATGCACGACGGCAAAGCCATGGTGCATGCCTTAGCCGATAACACCCACGAACTCGATGCGATTGTCAAAGTGCTTAACGGCAAATTCTTGCCAACTGGTCCTGGCGGCGACCTCATTCGCGACGGTTTGCATGTGCTTCCCACCGGCAGAAACATTCACGCCATTGACCCTTGGCGGATTCCATCAGAACTGGCTTTCGCACGCGGCACGCAAATCGCCGATGCCTTAATCGCACGCCACTTGGAAGAACACGGCGAGTATCCTGAAACCATCGCCGAAGTGTTATGGGGATTGGACACGATTAAAACCAAAGGCGAAGCCGTCGCAACGGTTATTCGCTTAATCGGCGCGCGTCCTGCTTACGACGGTCAAAACAAAATTTCTCATTACGAACTTATTCCGCTCGATGAATTGAAGCGTCCCCGCATTGATGTCTTGATGCAACTCTCACCCGTTTTCCGTGATGCGTTTGGCTTGCTGATGAATCATTTGGATAACCTTGTCAAAGCCGCCGCCAAAGCCGATGAACCTGAATCAATGAACTTCATCAAGAAGCATGTCAATGAAGCCCTGCAAAAAGGCTTGTCGTTTGAAAGCGCAACCGCGCGGCTCTTTACGCAATCGCCCGGTGCTTATGGCACGTATGTCGATGATATGATTGAAGACTCCGCATGGGAAAGCGACGATGACCTCGACGCTCAATTCATCCGACGCAATGCGTTTGCCTACGGCGGCTCGCGCAACGGCGTCAAAGAAACCGAAGTGTTGCAACACTTGCTCGGCACAGTCTCACGTGTAGTGCATCAAGTCGACTCCGTCGAGTTCGGCATTTCGGATATCGACCACTACTTCTCAACTTCGGGCGCACTCAAACTCTGCGCAGAAAAGCGCAATCCTAAACTCAAAGACGTCAAACTCAATTACGTAGAATCTTTCACGGCGGATACGAAAATCGATGACGTCGGAAAAGCCCTCAAAGTTGAGTATCGCACCAAACTCTTGAACCCGAAGTGGTATGAAGGCATGCTCGCTCACGGACACAGCGGCGCGACCGAAATTTCAAACCGCATGACCTATATGCTCGGCTGGGACGCTACTACGAAAAGCGTTGACGACTGGGTTTATCAAAAAGCCGCTGAAACTTACGCGCTCGACGAAAACATGCGTGAGCGACTGGCAAAAGCCAATCCACAAGCCATGAAAAACATTGTCGGACGCCTGCTCGAAGCCAATGGACGCGGACTGTGGAAAGCCGACGCCGAAACCATCGACCAACTGCGCGAACTTTACGCCGACTTGGAAGACCGCCTCGAAGGCGTTGTGCATTAACCTGACCGCCTGTCCAATGCTCACGAAACGCTTGCTCATTCGAATACTCCCCCTACTCGTTTTGGCAAGCGTTTCTTTTTCGCTCTATGCCCAACAAGAAAACTCACGTTTCGCACTTCGCTTTTTTGAACATCGCGGATTAACGATTCCCTATCGCTTATTTGAACCGAAGATTCATTCGCCGAACGCAACCTTTCCGCTTGTCCTCTATCTGCACGGCGCAGGCGAGCGAGGCAACGACGGAAGCGAGATTATTCTCAAAAACGGCGCACTTGATTTCGCAAATCGTCAAAGCCAATACCCATGCTACATCGTTGTGCCGCAATGCCCGAAAGAGATGAAGTGGTCGCCCTATCAAAAAGAACTTGGCACTTATCGCCTCTCTGACACGGCGTCCATCATTCAAGAGTTAATCATCGCCTTGCTTGATTCGATTCAAACCAAGTATGCCGTCGATACTTCGCGCGTTTATGTGGCGGGCATTTCAATGGGCGGATTCGGCACGTGGGAACTCGTCATGCGCCACCCGTCGCGATTTGCGGCGGCTGTGCCAATTTGCGGCGGCGGTGATGTTACAAAAGTTCATCGCCTCAAACATCTGCCGATTTGGGTGTTTCACGGCTCCAACGACCAAGTCATCAAGGTTCAGTGGTCGCGCTCGCTTGTCGATTCGCTCAAAGCCCTTGGCGCGCCTGTGCGATATACCGAACTGCCGAACGTCGGACACAACGCTTGGACGCCTGCTTTCGCAACTGACGAACTCTACGCGTGGCTCTTTTCTCAAAAGAAGCCGTAACTTTGCACATACTTTTTGCTCTTGTTGAAACTTTCCAACAAGAAAACTGACATGATTGCCGAAAATCTTAACCGCATCAAAACTGAAATTGCCGAAGTTTGTGCGCGTGTGGGAAGAACGCCCGAAAGCGTTAAACTCATTGCGGTCTCAAAAACCAAACCTGCTTCTGCCGTCATCGAAGCCTTTGAAGCAGGTCATCGCGTTTTCGGCGAGAACTACGTGCAAGAACTGCTCACGAAATTTGCCGATGAAACCTTGCAAACTCTGCCGATTGAGTGGCACTTCGTTGGACATCTTCAATCCAACAAGGTTCGATACGTGGCGGAAAAAATTGCGATGATTCACGGCGTCGATAAACTTTCGCTTGCCGAAGAAATTTCAAAGCGTGCAAAAAAATACAATCGCACCCTTCCCATTTTGCTTGAAGTCAACATCTCTGCTGAAGCCTCTAAGCACGGGCTTTCGCCTGACGCGCTCTTTTCAGAAGCCGAAAAAATTTTCGCACTTCCGCATATCGAGCTCAAAGGCTTAATGACCATTGCCTCACCTGACCGCGAGAAAGTCAAACAAGAGTTCAAACACATGCGCTTGTTGTTTGAAAAGCTCAAAACCCTTGCGCCCAAGCCCGAACAAATCACTGAACTTTCCATGGGCATGAGCGGCGACTTCGATATCGCCATTGCCGAAGGCGCAACGCTTCTGCGCATTGGCACGGCAATTTTCGGCGAGCGACGTTAATTCTCTACTTCCCACTCATGCGCATTGAAGAGAATCGCGAGCATGCTCACTTTCACGTTTTTAATGCGCGAATGAAATCCCTCGAACTCGTCGTAGTAGTAAAGAAATGTGCGCGGTTGCTCCTCGTGCTGAATGGCTTGATATTCATACCACAATGCTAATTCTTTTTCAGGCGGTTGTGGCAAGCCCAGTTGCTCAATTACTTTTGAAAATCGTTCATGGCGAAACACCGACGAGTTGAACGGCGAATCTTCCGCCCAAATCACCAATTGAAACGGAAGCGTTTCCGCCGAAAGCCCTGAAAGTGCCGCATCTAAGCGATATTCATTTTGACGTTGATTGAAGAGTGCCATTTCGAGCGTTTCGAGATTGCACTCGATGCCAATCTCACGCAGGTTTTGCTGAATGATAGTGCCCGCGTAGGCGCGTCGGTCGTTGCCTTTTGGCGCAGCGAGCGTGAAGGAAAATCGCTTGCCCTCTTTTTGCAAAAAGCCGTCGTTGCCTTTCGTCCAACCTGCTTCTTTGAGTAGCGATAAGGCTTTTTGCGGATTGTAGGCGTAAGCATCGAGCGAGGGGTTCAGCAGTTTTTTGTAGGCAGGCGAGAGCGATGTATTGACGATTGTGGCTTTGCCTTCGCCGATGTAGCCGTCGACAATGGCTTCACGGTTAATGGCGTAAGTTAAGGCTTGGCGAACGCGCTTATCGCCGAAGAGCACATGCGGTTTTAATTCCTTTCGCTCACGATAGAAGTCGCCGTCGACGCAGAGCCACACGACGCTATCGAAGAGGCGATTTTTCACCGCGTAAATTTTCTTCCCTTTGTTTTCTTGTTCGATAGCGACCGCATCTTTCGGCGCAATTCCGCCTGAGCCAATCATCGCATCAATTTCACCCGACTTGAACGCCGTGAGTCGTGTGGTGTAGTCGGGAATCACGCGGAAGACGAGCCGTTTGAGTTTGGCAGGATAAGGCAGAACGCTTGATTCATTGCGCACCAAAACGAGCTCATGTTGCCGTTCCCATTTCTCGACCTTGAACGCACCCGCCGACACAATCGGCAGTTCAGCCGATTTGGCGCGCAGTTGTTTTGGCTCAATCGATTTGAACACGTGTTTGGGAATTGGCATGAGGTCGTAGAAGTGATCGAGCACGATGTTCGGCGCAAGGGGACTTTTGAAGTTCAAAATTAGTGTGGTGTCGTTGGGCGTTTGGACGGCGCGTTCAAAATCAATCTCACCGTTTTTATCTCGAACAAGGTCGCTTACGTAATGCTGTCGCGTGCTGGCAACGGCGGGATTAGCATAAAGGCGATAGGAAAATTTCAGGTCGGCAGATGTGATAGGCGTGCCGTCTTCCCATTTGGCGTCGCTTCGCAGGAAAAATGTGGCGCGTTTGCCGTCGTTTGAAAATTCCCAACGGGTTGCGAGCATCGGTAAAAAGCGCACTTCACCGCTTGCTGAATCATACTCGGCTTGAACAAGTTT
>CALKXI010000097.1 GCA_938003965.1 uncultured Chlorobiales bacterium | reverse complement strand
CGCTCGATGGCATTGAGCGCATTCAAGACCTTGTCTCTTCGCTCAAAAACTTTTCACGATTAGATGAAGCCGATTTCAAACAAACTGACCTGAACGAGAACATTGAGTCAACGCTCAAAATCGCCGCGCACCTCATTCGCGAAAAAGGCATTAAGGTTGAAAAAGATTTCGGAACATTGCCCGAAATTCCCGCCTATCCCGCTCAACTCAATCAAGTTTTCTTGAATCTTATCACGAACGCCGTTCAAGCCATCACGCACGAGAAAGGCAAAATTAAAATCACCACGCGCCAAGACGGCACAAACGTGGTCGTTAAAGTCACTGATAACGGCATAGGCATTCAGCCCGAACACTTGAACAAAATCTTTGAGCCATTTTTCACGACGAAAGAAGTTGGAAAGGGAACAGGGCTGGGACTTTCAATTGCGTATAAAATCGTTGAAAAGCATAACGGCAAAATTTCCGTAGAGAGCACCGTCGGCAAAGGCACTACTTTTACGGTCATGCTCCCGATTGAGCGCGTCGATTTTGCCCAACCTTCTGAGGCGGAAAAAACGGAAACGCTCGCCTCTCCGTTTTCCGACGACGAGCCACCCAAACCGAAATCGACAACTAAAAAAAGAGGTAAATAAACTTCAATTCAGTATCTGCTATGAACACGCCAAAGTCCAAAATTCTTTTTGTTGATGACGAGCCACAAATTCTCGAGACGCTCAAACTTGTCTTTCGCGGTTGGAACATTAAAACCACAACGAGCACGAAAGAAGCACTTAAATTGCTTCAATCTGAAACATTCGGTGTTATCGTCAGCGACCAGCGCATGCCCGAAATGACAGGCGTTGAGTTTCTCAAAGAAGCCAAAGCACTTTCGCCGAAAAGCGTTCGCATTTTGCTCACCGGTTACAGCGAATTAGATAATGTGATTGAATCCATCAATTCAGGCGAAGTCTATCGCTTTATCACCAAGCCATGGGATAATGATAAACTCAAAAAAACCGTAGAAACCGCCTGCAAAATCGCCGAACTCGACGCCGACTTGAAAGAAGAAGTCGAGAAAGCCAAAGGCAAAAAGGCAGAAACCATGAGCAATACCGATGTCGAACTGCTCTTCATCGATAAACTCGACTCCCACCTTCAAGGCTACAAAAGCCTTTTTGAGAACACCTACACCTGCCACACCGCCAAGACCATTGAAGAAGCCTATACCCTTTTAGCCGACCATAAAGCCATTGGGGTTGTTGCCTGCGACTCCACTCTTGCCTCCTCAAAAGGCACCGTTTTCCTGACGGCAATTCGCAGTCTGTATCCCGATTTGGTTACGATTTTTATGTCCGATTCAAAAGACGCGCAAGAAGCCATTAAACTCATCAACGACGGACAAATTTTCCGCTACCTCGTTAAGCCGTTCCCGCGCGACGTCTTCCGCGAAACGATTGAAGACGCCGTTGCCAAGCACATGGCTTATCAAGACAATCCGCTTAACAACATCAAGCGCAAGGAGGACACAGTCATGCAAGCCGCCCCAGTCAAAGCACAGTTGCCTCTGAACGATTTTTTGGCAGATATTCGTAGTAAAGTCGGCTCCAAGAAATCCTATTAACTCGCTTATTGCTCTTCTGTGATTAAATCCCCCACAACACTCGCCATCTTGAAACTTTTAAATCCAAATTTCGTTTTTGGCTATCCTTTTTCGTCTGAAAAAGATGAGAAAGGTTAGCTTGGCGGGGCTGTTGCACGTGCACCCTTAGAGGGGGTAGCCGCAGGAAAGCTCCGGTATCTTATATTGCAGTGGTTGTTGGTCGTTGTGCCTGACCAACTTGTTCTTTGGCATAATCTTACTAAAACAGACTGCCTGATTAGCAGCCCTCTTTATTTTGTTGTTGCTTATTCTAACCTAACCCACGAACCGAATATGAATATGCGCAAAGTCTTTGAAGATCCTCACTTCACAGTGTTCTCAAATCTTCATGAGCTTGATTTATCTGATGACTCTCATTTTGGGAACCCTTCACCTTTGGAGCCAGATGAAGCGTGCTTGGAAAAGAACACTTACACGTGGACAGCCGTGTCGGATTATTCCCATGCCGTCTTGGCGTTTGTCATTCAACGCTTCATTCGCAAGATTCATAGCGACATGATTGTTTTGAGTCGCGAAAGTTCTCTTGAGTTTACTTACGACTACCAAAAGAAGACGACTGTTTTGGTCAATGGGGCAATTGCCTTCAGCTATCAAAATAAAACCTTCCTCTATACCGTAAAAACAGAAATGCCTGGGCACTTCTCCAGCAACCTGACAGGCAGCGACGATATTTCCGAGTTGGTTGAACAAATCAACCATGAAATCAAGTGGAACAATCCGCTTCGCAACAAACATATTCAGATTGTTCAATCCGATAGAGGACGCTACGATTACGAATGTTTGTTCAAAAAGCCGCCAGAAATTTCGCTCGATGACGTGATTTGCGATGAGGCAATGAAGACCGACATCTTCGACCAAACGATTCTGCACTTTGAGGCGGTTGAAGGCAACAACGGCATTATTCTGCACGGCAGACCGGGCACAGGAAAATCGCTCTGCTGTCAAGCCATTATTTCTGAAGCGTTGAAACGAGGCTTTTCTACTTGCTTTTTGACCACGCGCGTCGATTATACCGCCTTGAACGAGTTTCTGACGAAGTTTCTTTCGCCGTGCATCTTGATTATGGAAGACATTGATTCATTCGGGGAAAGCCGCGAGTATATGCCGAACCGCGCTTTGGCGGATTTCTTGCAGTTCCTTTCGGGGCTTTCAGAAAACGATGATAAAATCGTTTTTGTGGCAACTACAAACCACATCGATTACTTGGACGAAGCCATCGCCGACCGCCCTGTGCGCTTCAACCGAAAGTATAAATTCGATTTGCCTTCGCCGAAAGAAATCGACCAACTGCTCGATCTCTACTTCAAAGATGCTGGTTTAACCGCCGAGCAAAAATCGCTTTGCTACAACAAAGGCTTCACAGGCTCGCACATTAAAGAGATTCAACGCACGGCAAAATTGCTTTCCCACAAGCACCAGAAGCAAATTTCCGAAGTCTTTGAAGAATCCGTTCAAACCGTTTCGCAGAATTTTTCAATTCCGGAACGGAAAACGGGCTTCCGCCCAAGCAAGCGCAATGCTTAGTATGCTGAGTTAATATGCTGAGTTTTAGCGCACCCACGACCGACTTGACGAAGAGCGGCACACCTGCCGCTCTTCTTTTTCTCTTTCGCTTCTCTCTACTTTCAGCGCGAAGTTCCTATCTTTGCACCTCATCAATTCAACTACCATTCCGACATGAAAGGAATTTTCATTTCCGTTTTCTTTCTCGCATTACTTGCTCTTACAAATTGTTCTCCGAACCAAACGATGAAACGCCTTCCATCTCTTGATTCGCTCTATTCCGATAAGCCGCTCGGTTGCCTTGTCGAGAAAGGCAAAACCACCTTTCGTGTCTTTGCGCCGCGTGCAACCGAAGTCAAACTTGTGATTTTTAATAAAGCCGAAGACGAAACGGGCAAAGAAATTGTGATGAAACGCGACGCCGACGGCGTTTGGGAACATACCGAACAAGGCGAACTCTACGGCAAATTTTACGGCTATAAAGCCAACGGTGCCGCTGGCAAAGGCGAAATGTGGAATCCAAACATCGTCGTTGCCGACCCCTACTCAAAAGCCGTCGCCACGAAAAATACATACCGACACGAAGCCAAAACGCTCATTCTCGACACGCGCTATGACTGGGAAGGCGACACTTGGGTGATTCCAAAAAATCATAACGAACTCATCATTTACGAAGCCCATGTGCGCGACCTCACTGCACATTCCTCTTCCGAAGTCGAGAAGAAAGGCACTTACTTGGGACTTGTTGAAACAGGCAAAACAGGCGGATTGGATTATCTCAAATCGCTCGGCATCAACGCCATTGAACTTTTGCCGATTCACAAATTCGGCACGATTGAAATTCCCTATCTTGATAGTTCCGTATTGCGCTACGGCTATCCGATTAACACTTGGAATCCTTACGCGCGCAACCACTGGGGCTACATGACGAGTTACTTCTTCGCGCCTGAAACCTACTACGCCACCGACGGCACGCTCGACCCAACCCGCATGAACGGCACCGACGGCAGAGCCGTGCGCGAGTTCAAAGACATGGTCAAAGCCCTGCACAAAGAAAACATTGCGGTCATTCTCGACGTCGTCTATAATCACGTGTCGCAATACGACCACAACTGCTTCAAGTATCTCGACAAGTTTTACTACTTCCGCACCGATTCGGCAGGCAATTTTTTAAGCCTTTCAGGATGTGGAAATGATTTCAAGACGGAACGTCCGATGGTGCGCCGCCTTATCGTCGAGAGCATCAAGTATTGGATGACGGAATATCACATCGACGGCTTTCGCTTTGACCTTGCCGCGATGATTGATTTCGAGACCGCCAAAGCCATTTACAAAGAAGCCAAAGCGATTAACCCAAACGTGATTTTAATTGCCGAAGCATGGGGCGGCGGTGAATATGAACCCGACCTGTTCAGCGACATTGGTTGGGCAAGTTGGAACGACCAAATTCGCAACGGCGTCAAAGGACAAAACCCCGAAAACGGACTTGGATTTATTTTCGGAAAATTTCAAGGGCGACATAATGTGCGCTCACTTCGCTCGTTCGTTACAGGCACGCTGCGCGAAGATGGCGGCTTGTTCCGACAAAAAGAACATTCCATCAACTACCTTGAATCGCACGACGACCACACGCTCGGCGATTTCATTCGCTTGGGCTTGCGTGAATGCTCTCCCGACGAAGTTATTCTCAATGTCGATAAACACGCACAACTTTCGCCCAAACAACTTGCGCTCAACAAACTTGCCGCGCTGTTTCTCTTCACTGCGCAAGGTCCAGTGATGATTCACGAAGGGCAGGAGTTTGCGCGTAGCAAAGTAATTGCTCAAACCGATGTGCCCGACAAACACATCGGCAGAATTGACCACAACAGTTACGAAAAAGATAACGAGACCAACTACATCAACTACGCGCACGCGAAACTCAACGCCGAACTTGTTGATTACTACAAAGGCTTAATTGCCTTACGCAAAGCGAACCCGATATTCAGTTCTGCACCGAAATCTGCCGTTAAGTTTATCGATGCCAAAGACACGCTCGTCGTTGCCTTTAAGTTGGATAAACAAGTCTACAACGCAAGTGCCGAGAAACAGTCGGAGCACGATTTTCTCGTCGTGATGAACGGGCACTCGCGAAAGTCCGTCGATTTTCTCTTGCCCGAAGGCGAATGGCAAATTATCGCAAACGACAAGAAGGTTTCGCCTCTTGAAACGATAGGCGTTGTGAAAGGGCACCTTAGCCTTCCTGCAAGTTCAGGCTTCATCTTGAAACAGTAACCGATTTTGCTTTTGTTTCGTATTGTCAGTGTCCGTCATGTTGAGCATCGCGAAAAATCCGAGATGCTTTTCGCCCAAAAGTCGTATATGACGGCGCATCATTTTTCATTAACCTTTTAACCACTACACCAATGTCAGAAGAAACCAAACAGTCGTTCTTGCTTCGCCTTTCCGACGAACTCAAAAAGCTCGATGCTGAAATCGAGGAACTCAAACCCAAACTTCAAGCAAAGGCAAATGAACTTCAAGAGGAAGTCAAGCAAAAAATTGCCGAACTTGAAAAAGAGCGCGACGCGCTAAAAGTTAAGGCAGAAGAGTTGAAGAACACCAGCGAAGAAGCGTGGAGCGAATTGAAGGTCGGACTCGAAAAAAGTTGGACCGAACTTCGCACAGGCTTCGACAATGCACTTGCCAAGTTCAAGAAGTCGGAGCCGAAACTTTTGGAAGATAAATCCAACGAGTCGGCTTAATCCCATCAAGCCTGAACTTGGATTTTCAAGGCGTTGCAGCATCTGCACGAGCACCGTGGCCGATGAAAGATGGCAAGCATCAAGATGCTGCGCTTCAGGCTATTATCTACTGATACCGAGCGCATTCTAACAACTCCCGACCTAAACTGTCGAGATTGTCAAACCAATATCGCGCAACACGGCGACATTTGCTCAAATTACGCCGCGAACAAGCCCCGACCACGACGCTCTTGGAGAAATCCAGAAAAATCGAAGACACAATAAACCGATGGCAGAAGCTGAGCGCAACATCAAGCACGCCTATTCTCATCAACAACAAAGAGAGTTTGGGCGAAACACTAAAAACCTTACCGAGCATACTCGAGCAGTTCAATCAATTCGTGCTCATGCATCTTGCGGACATGCTACCGATGAAGGAAATCATAGATAAGGTTGAGCAATTAGCACACAACCGCATTCCTATGTTTATTATGCCGGAAATATGGAAATGGCGTTCACGCTTCAACGAACTTGGGTTAGAGCATTTCATAGATGACCTGCGCAAGAAGGCAATGCCTGCGAAGATTAGTCAAACTACTTTGAGCAAGTTTGGCTGACCACCGCACTGGAACATGCTTTGGCATCTGACCCTGCACTTGCGTCATTTAACGGGCGCACACACAAGCGGCTCATTGAGCTATCGGATTGACCTTGTTGCTATGCATCCACAAAAACTCGGGAAGCCTGTGCTGGCGATTGAGTGCGACGGTGCTTCTTTATCACTCGAGTCCCACAGCACGCGACCGTGACCGACTACGGCAAACGCAATTAGAGCAAATGGGCTGGCGATTCCATCGCATTTGGTCAATAGATTGGTTTTATCGCCGTGAGCAAGAAATTGAGCGCGCCGCGGCGGCATACAACGAAGCCGTTCAACTTGCCGACAGCATCGCAGAAGAAGATATTCAAGACACCGTGCAATATTCGCCGCCGTCGCAACACGCTTCTATGCCTCAGCAAGCAAGTGTTAGCACGCGTCGCGGCGTGCGTCCTGAACTAACTAAACGCGAAAGTATTAACGAATACAGCGATGAAGAACTCAAGTTACTGGCAGATTGGGTGAAGTCTGACGGCGTGGTGCGCACAGAAGAAGAACTTATCAGGGCAATTTCTAAAGAACTTCCTTTCTCGCGCACAGAAACCGCATTCGGGAGCGTTTATGCAAAATCATTGAGATGACGAACAATAGCTCTTTCAACGAAAATTAAACAGAGATATGGGGGAAATCTCCTGAAGCGCAAAAGTAGGCTGGAAGTGTAGAGGTGGCTACTACTCTAAAACTTAGTTCATAGATACCTTCACAAGGCGATTCACATTTCGCTTATGCAAAAGTTCTTCAATATATGAATAGCCTTTTTCTACGACCTTTTCAGCGATATTCAGAGCAGTGCTTTTAATATCGGCACCGCTGCCAAAAGCCGTGTAATACACCCGCTTATCTGCTGGTTTCTTCATGGTTCTTGGCGAAAAGTCAATGGCTTCTACTAAACCGTTATAGGCACCCCAAAGCGTTTCACGACAATGCGGCATTTCTGCTCCCGCGCCATGGATAGCACTATCTAACCACTCGAGATGAAGGTCAGATATGGCAGGTTGGGTTGGTTCAGAAGGTTTCACCGCACGATAATAGCCAAGATATTGTTCACGGTTCATCTTGAAATTTGCCATCGCGTTGAATAAATCTTGCAGATGCTTTGTTGCCGTGTTGACCATCTTCAACGCCTGTACGGCATCAGCGATTTGCTCGTTTATATTCTTTGTATGTCGGAAAGAATACGAGGTCTTCGTTGTTCTAAGTGCTAAGTTCAGTGTATTTTGGCAAACGACACGAATCGGCGTCAAAGAAACACGCAGACCCGTTGTTCCATTAAAACCTTGCGAAATGAGCAAGTATTCATTGATGGTATCATTTTCGGTAATTTTCATGTTTTCGGGAAGTCGCGCCATAAGCCAGCACTTTTCGCCGTTTCCGAGAACGCCTGCGGTTTCATAAACGATGTCGCTTTCTTTGAGGAGCGTCTCGACGATTGGTTTCATTTCCACGTTCTGAAAAATCTGGTAATCTTCTCCAACAATCCCGAGCGTGTGCCGGGGTTCATCAGTGCGATAGGTAGCAAACTTTCCCTCAATCTTATTAAGTGCGGCGATGATTTTATCGGCACTAATATCGCCTTTCATTTTCATCGACTCAATAATATCTTCGAAGTTTTTCGGAACTCTGTAAATTTCATCCTTTTGGACATTATATCCTAAACCGCCCTTTTTCAAAATGTCATCCCAAGAGACGGATTCGAGCACGTGGCCAAGTTGATGCCAAGCATGTTCTTTTCTGCTTACGAAATCTCTGATATTGTGTGCCATTGGTGTGCATTGTTTTAGAGGTTAACATCAAAAATATAAAAGTTAGAAAAAGAAAGATACAAATAGCCGACATACAAACCACATCGTGCCCAGTATCATCATACCCGGGAGCATACTCATCAAAAAAATGTGAGAATGTAGGGCGCAGCAACGATTAAGATAACAATAACAATGCCTGTGAGTAACGTTTTTAGACTGCACGTTGAAACAGTTTTCCTGCAAGTTGGCGCACAACGCCTTTCATCTCGAGTTCAAAAAGCAAAATCAAGACATCAGAAACGTCAAGTCCGCTTTGTTCGGCGATAGTATCGATATGAATCGGCTCGTGAGAAAGGAGCGCGTAAATTTTTTGTTCGTCGGCGGTAAGGTCAGGCAGTTGATTGAATTGGTCGAGAAGCGATTGGGGTTCGGGGTGGTGCGCGGGATAGTCGGCGATGATGTCGTCGGGGGAAAGCGCGAGTTTGGCTTGGCTATCGCGAATGAGCGCATTCGTGCCGTTGGATTTGGGCGAGAAGATGCTCCCGGGAACGGCATAGATGTCGCGGTTTTGTTCGAGGGCATATTTCGCGGTAATCATCGAGCCGCCTTTGAAATCGGATTCAACAATCACGATGCCGAGCGAAAGCCCTGAAATAATGCGGTTACGCTTTGGGAAGTTTTCGGCGATGGGGGCAGTGCCAAGCCACTCTTCCGATATTATCGCACCGTTTTCCAAAATGCGCGGATAGAGTTTGCCTTTGGGGTCGGTGTAAATGGTATCGACGCCGTTTCCCAGCACGGCGATTGTGCGTCCGCCAGCATCTAATGCCGCAGTGTGGGCGATGGAATCAATGCCAAAGGCGAAACCGCTAATGACGGTAAAGCCGTTGCGCGCAAAGGCGGTCGCGAATTTCTTAGTAACATTCTTTCCGTAGTCGGTGGGGTGGCGTGTGCCAATCATGGCAAGTGCGCGTGAGTCTTGCGGCGTCAAGTTGCCGCGCACAAAGAGATAAACGGGCGCGTCATAAATTTCTTTGAGGCGGGTCGGATACTGCTCGTCCAAAATCGTGATGAGAGCGGCGTTGAATTTGGAAAGCCTATCAAATTGCGCGTCAATATCGGCTTCTACTTTCAATCGTTCAGGGCTATGAAGAAATTTAGAAATGCTTTCAGCGGTGGCTGTGCCGATGTTTGGCGTGCGCGAAAGTTCGCTGATAGGCGCGTTGAGGATTTTATCGACACTTTGAAATCGGGCAAGCAACGCACGCAAGCGCGTTGCACCGACGCTCGGAATACGCGAGAGAAGCAATAAGGTTTTTTGTGATTGGAGGCTCATTGCACAATGCGTTAAAGCATCACACTTTCCGCAGGCTGTTTAGAATGCGCCTCGAGCAATTCTTTTGTTTTCTTCTGACGGAAAGCAAACATCTTTTCGATTTCATGCTCCACATACCACCCCGCGAAAAATCTGCTAAACGCATCGAGAGGAAGTTCATACTCGACTTGGTCAGTCAGGCGGGTTTCGGTATCCGAAATTTTTTCGAAAAGGCGCGTTTGTTTCCAACTACGAAAAGGGCTTTTGCGTAGTACATCAACTATTTTGAACGGCGGCTCATAGACGGTGATTTCCGCTTCCCATCTTGACGTGAAAAATCCAAACTGCGTAACATCAATGATGACGCGCTGACCTTTGCCAGCAGGTGTGGCTGAAATGAGTTTAACTTTGACGTTGGGCGGAGAGATTTTGAGAAGGTTCTCGGGATTGTCGTGAAAATGAAAGACCGAGTCAATCGGTGCATGAATCAAAATGGAACGCTCAAATTTGTGCATCGTTGTAAAAGTTTAATTTCAACGCTTAACGAATAGCGCGTTAAAGCGTTCCAACGAAAGCGAGAGCCATGTGTCGTCGTCGTGATGGAGCCAGACTTCTTCTTTGAAGATGTCGATTTTCTCGACACGAGCCAATCCCTTATCGGTTTTGACGCGACTGTCAATCGCCGGGAATTTTTGGAGTTGTTGCAGATAGGAATCGAGTTCGTAATTCAGACAGCATTTGAGGCGTCCGCATTGTCCGTTGATGCGTGTAGCGTTGAGCGGGAGGTTTTGATATTTTGCAGCTTCGGCGTTGACATGTTCGAAATCGGGAAGCCATGTTGAGCAGCAGAGGGTTCTGCCGCAAGAGCCGATGCCGCCGACGCGCTTGGCTTCTTCGCGAGCAGAAATTTGAGTGAGTTGGATTCGGGTTTTGAACTGTGCGGCAAGTAGGCGGACAAGTTCGCGGAAGTCGACGCGCTGGTCGGCAGTGAAGTAAATCGTTATGCGCTGTTCATCGAGTCGAATTTCTGCATCGACGTATTTCATCTCCAAACCGAGTTCTTCGATTTTGGAGAGGGTAAAGCGTTTCACTTCGGGCAATTGCTCTTGATGCTTTTTGTGGCGAGCAAGGTCTTCATCGGTAGGGCGGCGCAGCACAGGCAAGATGTCGGGCGAATCGGGCAAGAGGTTTTTTTGCTCGAGTCTGAACTTTGCCGTTTTGCCCATTGATTTAACGATGCCAATGTCGTAGCCGTTGCCGTCAGTTTGAACAATGACCTGTTCGCCTTTGCGAAGGTTGAGGCTGGGCGTATTGCGAAAAAATTCGCTTCGACGAGTGGCGAACTCAACTTCGAGAATTGGATAATCGAAGAAAGAATCATCAACGGCGACTTCGTCGCCGAAGGTTCGGGCTAAAAACTTCGCGAGCGAAACGCCTGTTTTACAGCCACTGTTGCTACAAGAACAGCCTATGCAACCCATTAGATGAATTTAAGTTTTGTCATAATTTGTCTTAACTCGTGATAACTCAGCAAGTTAGAGCCGTAGCCAGACATACAAAGATGCATAAATTTTTTCTTGCTACAAGGCGTTTCAGCAGATTCTTAAATCGATTGCCACGAATAAAGCGCACGTAATTGGGGCGTTTTTTTGCGTTGGTGTTGCTCCATGCGCATCAAAACTTGGTCGAGAATTTCCATCGCCGAAAGAATAAATTCGCCTTTGTTGAGCATCACGCACTCGGCACGCTCCGCCATTGCTGCATCCGTAATTTCAGCGCGAGACGGGATTCCTTTTTTGACCAAACTTTCGAGCACTTGCGTCGCCCAAATCACAGGCACATGCGCCGCTTCTGAAAGCCATAAGAGTTCTTCTTGAATTTCGGCAATGCGTTGATAGCCAATTTCGACGGCTAAATCGCCCCGTGCAATCATTACGCCAAAAGGATTCTTGCCTGCACCTTGAACCACAATTTCAGGAAAATGCTCAACCGCACGGCGCGTTTCAATTTTGGCAATGAGCGCAATGGGAGTTTTTCGGCGTGCCGTACGCTGAGCCAATTCGGCTTGAAGCCGCTTGACATCATTTCCATCTTGAACGAAAGAGTAATTGACGCCATCGGCAAATTCGCAAATGAAATCTAAGTCCCGCACGTCTTTATCGGTCAGCGGATTGAGGATGAGCGAGGTTGTCGGGAAGCTCAAGCCCTTATCAGGCTTGATGACTTTGCCTTTGCCTTCAACCGAGGTTACACGCAAGAGCACGCCATTGGCTAAGCACTGCTCAACCACGGTTCCGATATGCCCGTCATCAATCCAGACTTCATCGCCTTGCGACACTTGTGGCAGAATTTCAGGCAACGCACATTTGACTTGCTGAATATGCTTGAATTTATTGGACGGACGCGCGGCGTAAAGAAAAATCAAATCGCCTTTTTTGGATTTCAGATGAGGCTTTTGAACAGTTGAGGTTCGCACTTTTGGACCTGCCAAATCCATAAACACTTTGCAGGAGAGCCCTGTCGATTTTTCAGCTCGACGAATATTATGAATCATCTTTTCCCAATCGTCAGGCGTTTCGTGGGCGCAGTTGATTCGCGCACAGTTCATTCCTCGTTCTAAAAGTTTAGAGACAAAGGCGTAATCGTCAATCGCTCGTGGTGGCAGGGTAATCATCATGCGCACGGAGCGACGGTCAGGGGCTTTTCCTAAGACCAGTTCCGCATTCTGTTTGAGCAAGTTTTCGCCCATGAAAAATTCTTCAAGGGTCGGATGCGGGCGTCTCTTTTTTTCGTTGCATACCGCTTGAAGCGACGCAATAACCGCATCAAGATTTGCCAAAACCCGTGCCTCACTTCGCCCCAGCGACGAAAGCCCCAACGCAAGCAACGCCGATTGCAAATGCCGTAAGTCACGGCGACGCAAGGCTAAATAGCACGCAAAGTTTTTCGCGCTGTACTCAAACTCTTTTCTGACAATACACTTCTGCCAAGATGCAAACGTTTCATTTGCCTCTTTTTCTACATCGCGTCGAAGTTGAAGCATGACGTCCAAAATCTCCTTCGGTGTGCGGAGCGACGACGCTTCTAGGTAATCAGTCACAGCCATGAGGTTTCTCTTTGGACCATGTAAATTACAACGCACTTTTCAGCAACGAAAGGCAAGCTCAATAACTATTGCGCACGGTGAAAATGAGATCGACTTCTTTGCCTTTTGGCACAGGCACACGAAAGACTGCAGTTGTCGCGTTTTTCTTTTCAAAATTATGCGACGCATTCACCACTTGCCAGTTGTAGCCGAAATATCGCTCGGCTTCAATCGTAACAGCTTCGTCCTTGCGATTCTTGAAGGTGATTTTCCACATCGTTTCGCTCGAGCGTTGTGAGATTTGTCGGTAATCGGTTTGCACTTCTTCGGCAACAATATCGAAAGCATCGCCAATTTTGAGCGAGACTTTTTCGTCTTTTGGTGTATGGTCGATTTGGTCTTCGCCGATAAATTCAACTGCGCCTCTATCTTCTTTGTTGACGCGCACTTTGCCTTTCGGAAGCGGCATGCCAAGTTGATTGGACGACTTATTTTCAAACTCCACAACCACATTCACCTTCTTGCCCCCCTTGTGCTGAAACTTCTTGACAACCGAAACATTCTCCGCTTCAAAAAGTGAAATTTGTTTGGTTTCGTTGTTAGCAAGCGTGGTTGGGCGTTGAAGCGCGTAGGCGTGATATTCAAACAGTGATTGCTCTTCAAATTGCGGCGCAGCAGCGGCTTCTTGCATCATCATTTTGCCGCGCACCATTGGATAAACAGGCATTTGCTCTTGAACGCGATTGACATCGCCCGCGATGAGTTTGAGCGTTGCGTTCGGATAGGTCGCGCCCGATTGATTTTCAATGCTTACCCACGCTTTCAGGTTCAACTTGCTGTCGTCTTTGTTTAGCACGGCAACATATTCGGCGTGCCACTTCATGCCAGCGGTGTGATAAGAGATTTCAGCATTTTGTCGCCCCGATGCACGCGAATCCACTTTCCAAACGAGCGTGGGCTTTGTGATTAAGCCTTCGGGCAAATCGGCGACATTGACTCGATATTTATCCAAGCCGCCAATCATTGTTAAGCCGCCGTTGCGATTGCGCAAGACAAGTTGTCCATCTCGCGCTGAAAGCAGTGTGCCTTCCAAGAGTTCGCCTTTTTCGTTGATGAGTTGAACGGATTTGTCGAGATACTTTTCCAAAACTTTGTAGACGCTCACAAGGTCGTATTGATAATTCTGCTCGACGACCGTTCCGTTCAGTTTGATGTAGACGCTCGTTGGGTCAATCTGTGCGGCGACATCTGAAATTTTGATTTCCGAGACGCCGCGTTGCAGGTTAATCGGTCGTGTTTCTTTGACCACGCCGAGATTGTCGTTATAGACCGTTACGGCAACCGTGCGTTCCTGCGCTTCAAGCGTAATAGACATAGCCAAGAGGATTGATGCGATGAACAAAGATGGTTTCATAATGCGATGTTTTTTGATTGAAAGAACACGCCATTGTGCGCTGAAGCGAAAAGAAAGTTGTCAAGGAATTGTCAAAATTTATTTGACCAGCGCAGAAATAGCTTTGAAGGTCGATGTGCCTGCAACCTTCAAGAGTTCAAACAAGCACATTTCGGTTGAAGTAAGAATCGCGCCATCTTCCTTCATGCGGTTCAGTCCTATCTCACGATTTTCTTTAGCTCGTGAGGAAATCGCATCGGCAACGCAATGCACTTCAAAGCCTTCGGCGAGCATATCGGAAACGGTTTGATAGACGCACACATGCGTTTCAATGCCCGCTACCAAGATTTGTTCTCGCTCTGTTTCGTCAAGGGCTTCAACGAACTTTTCTTCGCCCATGCAACTGAACGACATTTTTTCAATCGGCTTCACATTCGGCATTAAGGCTTTGAGTTCGGGCGCGGTTTCGCCTAATCCTTTTGGATATTGTTCGGTCAGCAAAATCGGAATGCCGAGCACTTGCGCGCCTTCAATGAGTCGCGAGAGGTTTTTGAACAGCAATTCGCGTTCATACATCAGGGTTGCAAGTTTGCCTTGCACGTCAATAATGACTAACACGGTGTCATCGAGTTCAAGCATATTTTTGTATGATTATGGTTAATGCAGTCAAAGCAAGTTAAGCCGAACCAATATGCGTTACAAAATTCTGTTCCTGTTTCTAATTCTCGGATTAGGCTGTCAAAAAGCCACATCGGAAAAAGAGGCGTGGGCAGAACTTGAAAAAGAATCTGTCGACGAGCATTTCAAACAGGGCGAAAAATCGCTCAAACTTGCGGAACAGTTCTTGAAGTTCAGCCAAGAGTTTCCTGCGTCGCCAAATGCTCCGAAAGCGTTGCTAAAATCAGCGCAACTCTGCGATGCACATCGCTTAACGAAAACGGCGATTGAACGCTATCAAGAGGTAGTTCAACGCTTTCCAAACAGCGAAGAAGCGGCGCAAGCAAGTTTTCTTGTTGGATTTGCATATAGCAATGTGTTGGGCGATACGACAGAAGCGCGCAAAGCCTACGAACAATTTTTGAAAAATTATCCTGAAAGCGATTTAGTGCCATCAGCGCGGCTCGAACTTTTGACGATGGGCAAATCGCTCGACGACCTCTTCAAACCCGATTCACTTGCAAGCCAATGAAACAACTTGATGGAAAAATTGCCGTCATTACAGGTTCAACAAAAGGCATTGGAAAGGCGATTGCTAAACGCTTTTTAGACGAGGGCGCAAAGGTCGTGATTTCATCGCGCCACGATGCCAACATTGAAAAAGCACTTGCTGAAATGAACTCGCCAAACGTGGCGGGAAAGGCTTGCGATGTGAGCCGCTACAGCGAGGTCGAAGCCTTGATTGCGTTTGCGATTGAGCGATTTGGCGCATTGGATATTCTCATCAACAATGCGGGCGTTGCCGAGCCGTTTGAGCGCATTATCAACGCGCCGCTTGAAGCGTGGTATGCACCGATTGAAACGAATTTGAAAGGCACATATCATGGTTGCCGTGCGGTCTTACCGTATTTTCTCAAACGTGGTAAAGGCAAAATCATCAACATGGCGGGTGCGGGCACAGGACGCTTCAACACGCCTTACATCAGCGGCTATGGCTCTTCGAAGGCGGCAATTTATCGGCTCACCATGTCGCTCTCCGAAGAATACAAAGGCACAGGCGTTGAGATTATGCTTCTCAATCCGGGCATGGTGCGAACGGAAATTCTGGGCTTGCATGCGCCGCCGCCTGAACTCAAAAAGCGCATGCAAACGTTTGAGAAGGTCCTCGATATTTTCGGACAGCCGCCGAGCGTCGCCGCAGGGCTTGCGGTTAAACTCGCTTCGACTTGGAGCGACGGCAAAACAAAAGTCTTTCTTTCTGCGTTAAGTCGACCGCGCTCTCAGTGGTTGCTTTTGAGTTATCCTTTCCGAAAATTCTTCGGCAGAATAGACAAGTCTCACTATTAAAACTTTCAATCGATGTCTTTCTTTCGTCTTCATCAACGCCTTTTCGGGCTTCTTCTTATTGCGTGTGTTTGTGCAGGTTGCTATTCATTCTCGGGCAATGCGTTGCCGCCCCATGTTAAAACGATTGCAATTCCTGTTTTCGGCGATGAATCGCGAAGTGGGATTCCATTGCTTCGTGAAAACTTGACGCAAGCCACGACGGAGAAAATTCAAGCGCAAACGCCGCTCATTATTGAGCAAAATCGTGCCGCCGCAAACTCTGTCATTGAAGCCGTCATTACCTCTGTTACTGACGCGCCGAGCGTTGTCAGTGGCACAAATGAACGCGCAACGCGCAACCGTCTGACCATCAATGTTCAAGTTACTTATCGCGACTTGGTCAAAGGCAAGAAACTCTTTCAGAAAACCTTGAGCGGATTTGAAGATTACGATGTGGGTAGCCTGCAAGGGAGAAACGCAGCGATTCAGGCGGCAAGCAATCAACTTACAGATTTGCTCGTCAACGAAGTGCTGTCGGGGTGGTAATCAAAAAAAGAGTTGAGAGCGTTAAGTGCCTGTAACTCTTAACGCTCTGCATTACCATGATTATGCGACTTTCGGCTCGGTTTCTTGGGGTAATTCAACAGGCAAACCGGCTAAGGTTTCCTTGATGAGAAAGTCAACGACGGCTTTAATGTCGCCTGTTTTGTGATAGACTTCCAACTGTTTGCGTGCGCT
>CALKXI010000096.1 GCA_938003965.1 uncultured Chlorobiales bacterium | reverse complement strand
AGCATTCGGGCAAGTCGCTCGCGTAAGGCGTTGAGCGTTGGCATTAAGGTTGTGAAGTAATTTTCCACATCGGTTTCGCTTCGCTCTTTGAGAAAGGCTTCGATGGCGGAAACCACGCGACGCGATAAGGGCGAAACAGCGGCGTGATTGAAATAAATGCCTCGTGCTGCACTTGGAAAAAGTGCGCGTGCGGACTCTGTGTCTAATCGCGCTTCCGTCATTTTTTTTAGTTTTCTTGTTGGAGTGATTCTCGCGGATAAATACGCTCGTAACTGACTGCGCTTGGCTTTGAACGCATCAGCGGCTTGACTTTCGCCCAAGTAGATTTGAACAGGTCGCTTTTGCGATAAGTCTCCAAATGCTCGATTGAATCCCAAAAACTATATGTCGTGAACGAATGAGCGTCATCAATTTCGCGATAGAGTTCCAACCCTTGACAGCCTTCAAAAGAGCGAATGTGCTGGTTCATCTCCTCAAAAATTTCAAGGAAACGCTCGCTGGTTTCAGGTGAGAAGTGCATTCGAACAAGGCGAATAATCATGGTCCAACAAGGTTATGGCACAACAGCAAGTTTGGCTTTAAGAGGCTTTCGTGGCAATTTTTCATCGCGCATGGCGGCGTGATAGACGAAGCTTGCAACGATAATCGCATTATGCTTCATGTCTTCTTCGACAAATCGCTCGTAAGTATCCATGTTGGAGTGGTGCGTCCAAGTGCCATATTCCATTGGGTCTTGAATGAATTGAAAGCCGGGCAAGCCGATGGCGTCAAACGAAAGATGGTCAGTTCCGCCTGTGTTGGAGAGCGAGACGGTTGTGGCGTTCCATTCTTTGAACGGCTCGAGCCACGCACGGAAGATGGGACGGCACTCTGAGTTTTGTTGAAGGTAGATACCACGAATGTGTCCGCCGCCATTATCGACGTTGAAGTAGCCTGAAAATTTTTCGTAGTCGCGCGTTACGCGGAGCGTGTCGTCGCCTTTGCCTTCATCGCTAACGGCAAGGTAATCGGGGGTGTTGCCAAAGTGCTTTCTGACGTAGGCAGCAGAGCCAAGCAAGCCTTGTTCTTCGCCCGACCAAAGCGCGATGCGAATGGTTCGTCGTGGTTGAACGCCGATGGCTTTTAAGAGGCGCACGGCTTCCATCATGATAGAACTGCCTGCGCCGTTGTCGGTCGCGCCTGTTCCGCTGTGCCACGAATCCAGATGCGCGCCGAGCATGACGATTTCATCTTTCAAATCTGTGCCTTCAATTTCAGCAATAGTATTGAAACATTCATTTGCGTCGTAGGTCTCGACTTCCATATCCAATTCCAATTCAACCTTGATGTTTTTTTGGAGCAAGCGATAGAGCCGTCCGTAGTGTTCGGGGTTGAGGGAAATTTGTGTGAGCACTGTGCCGTCTTTGGTGCGATAGGGACGCGGGCGGTCGCGCCAATTCTGACCGGGTGCAACTGGCATTGACGCATTAGAGAGCGCGATTGAGCCTGCTGTGCCGCGATAGGTCAAATCCAACACGGCGAGTGGCTTTTCATCGAAGAGAAATTGCATTCGAAGGTAATTGAGTTGCTGTCGCTTTAAGGCTTCGGGCGAAAGTTGAAACCGTTCTTTGGACGGCGCGGCGATAGTAGCGTTGGCAAGCCCTAAGAGCGATTCGGCATCGTGCCGCTTGGCAATGGGCTTATCGTTGAACTTCGGCGGTTCATAGTCAGAAATCATCACGAACTTACCGCGCAATTTGCCTTTGTATTTTTTGAAATCGTCTTCGTCTTTAACATCGAGAAAAATCACTTCGCCTTTGCCGCGTTTGCCTTCCGACCACGCTTTCGGAAACGACATCACAGGAAAAGTTGTGAAGGGCGTTCTTGCCGTTAGCGAATATCGCTTCAATTCCCAGCCTTTGCCGAAGGGCGACCATGCCTCGAGTCGAGCGTTTTTCAGTCCCCATTTTTCAAACTGCGATTTCGTCCATTCATTTGCGCGAAGCAGTTGTTTTGAGCCGGTTAGCCTTGGTCCATAAACATCGGTGAGCATGCTGGCGATTTCCATGACTTGTGAGCGGTTTAAGCCTTCGTCTTTGAGTTTAGCAATGACGGCGGTGTCGACAGGCTCTTGTGCCAAGACGCTCTGAAGCGACAAGAGAAGCAGAACGATGAAGATGCGTTTCATTGAATTGTCTTTGTTGGTTTGTTAATGTTCAGGTTGAGTTTTTCGCACGAAGACGCTCAATATGCGATTGCCATCGAGTTTTTCAATTTCAAATTCCAAATCGGCATATTGAATGCGCTGTTTTTCGTCAGGAATTTCGCCTGTGAAGTGCATGATGAACCCGCCGAGCGTGTCATAACTTTGCTCGTCCTCTGTTTGAAACTGCGCAATGGGCTTGCCTAAAATTTCGCTGGCTTCTTCAAGCGAAATGCTGGCATCGAACCAAACCGAGCCATCGTTGAGGGTTTTGTGAAGCGGCGCTTCTGTTTTCGTGGTAGGAGAAAGTTCGCCGACGATTTCTTCAATAACGTCTTCGAGAGTTACAATCCCTGCTGTTCCGCCATATTCATCAACCACGACAGCAAGGTGCATGCGGTTTTTTTGAAACTCGCGCAACACATCGTCCAAGTGCTGTGTCTCAGGCACGAAAATCGGCTGGCGCGCAATTTTAAGCCACTGCTCTTTGTCGAACTTTTTGCGCGTGTTCATATACTTGACCAAATCTTTGACATAAATCACGCCCAAGATGTGGTCGAGGTTTTCTTCGTAAAGCGGCAAGCGCGACCGCTTGGTTTTGACAATCAACTCGATTACTTCTTGAATGGAAGTTTCCACATCGATGGCAATAATGTCGGTGCGCGGCGTCATGACTTTGCGCACAGGCTTTTCGCGAAAGTCGAGCACGCTGTCAATCAAGCGTTTTTCGGTTTGTTCTAAATTCGCTCGCTCAATGCCGAGTTCGGCAATGGCTTGAATTTCCTCATCAGAAAATTCCTTTTTGCCTCTCACTTTGAGTTTCAATTCCATCACCAGCGACTCCAAAAACTTCGAGCCTTGAATTGCCGCTTCGGTGAAGGGATAAAAGAGAATTTGAAAAAAACTCACGACGCGCACCACACGCACCGCAACCGATTCAGGGTGCTTTGCCGCAAAGGTTTTGGGCGCAATCTCTCCGAAAATTAAAATGATGAACGCCATCGCAACCACCACGAGCGCAAACGGCAAGGCACTTCCTTCAAGATGCAACGCTTTTTCTTGAATCCATCTTTCGGTAAACGAGACCGCCGTTATGACAAGCGCGGCGTTTGCGAGCGTATTGCCAATCAGCATCGTCGCCAAAAGCCGTTTCGGGGTTGCAAGCAACGATTGAATTTTTGCAAACACAGCATCGCTTGGTGCGCGCTCATTGATGATGGTTTTTTTTAACGAAAAAAACGCAACCTCGCTGGCAGAAAAAAATGCGGAAAATCCAAGTAAAATCGGAAGGGCAATAACCAGCGGTGCGTAACTCAAAGGAAACTCTGATAAGTCTATATCCATCAATGCTCGTGAATGTCGTTCTGCTCCGTTAGATAAAGCCAACCTGCAATCAGCGTGAAGTTAATCAACACTTCCATGAAAAATCTACGAAACTTTTAACAGTTAAATGTTGTAACACGAATTGATTCAATTCAAATTTGACAATTCAAACATAATGCTCGTTCTACACATGACGAAATCACTGGCTTCTCTTTTGATTGTGCTCTTTCTTTCAGGGGCATGCACAAGTGCGTTTGCACAAAGTATTTGGACAATAGACCGTTCGCATACCGATATTTCATTTAGCGTCTCTCACCTTGCCGTTTCGGAAGTAACAGGCAGGTTCAAGCAGTTCGAAGGCGAACTCAAAGCCAAGAGCGACGACTTCACCGATGCCGAAATCATGCTCACAATTGACGCTGCCAGCATCAATACCGAAGATGAAAAACGCGACGGGCATTTGAAAAGTGCAGATTTCTTCGATGTCGCTAAATATCCAACGATAACATTCAAAAGCAAGTCGTTCAAAAAAGTTGACGGCAGTAAGTATAAACTCGTCGGCGACCTGACGATGCACGGCATAACGAAAACGGTTGAACTCGACGCTGTTTTCAAAGGCACAGCCAAAAGTCCGTGGGGGCAAACCGTCGGCGTGTTCAAACTCTCAGGCGTTGTTGACCGCAAAGATTTCGGACTAACTTGGAACAAGATGCTTGATAATGGTGGCTTGCTCGTTGGCGAAATGGTCAATATCACTGCCAACATTGAAGTGGTCAAGAAATCGTAACAATTTTAGCGCATCATCGTAACTTCATCACCTATAAACTCAAATGTTCTTTACCAACATGACCAACACACAGCAACTTTTCCGAGATATTCAGGAGTGGTTTTCAAAAGGAAAGTCGGTCTATGAAGTTCAGGGCAAGGTAAACCAAAAGTATCGACTGATTATCCCTCTTTCGCTTTTAGAGCGTCTTTCCGAGGTTCACGAAACGGTCTAAGCGCTCACTCCCTTCTTCCTTTTGGCGCGACGTGTCTTGTTGAATTAAATTTTCCCGTATCTTTCGCCAAAATCTATCAACAAAACGGTTGCGCCGTTTCCTCAATCTTAAAGACGGCGACAAATCATCAGCGTGGTTATGAAACTTGAAGATGAAATCAAGCAGACGAAGCCGTTTCAAGACGAGTTCCACAAGGCAGAAGTGAACCTTATCTACACCTACCACTGGCTTCAAGAGCGTGTTCAAGAGCGTTTAAGGGGAACCAACCTTACACTTCAGCAGTATAACATTTTGCGCATTTTGCGCGGACAGTATCCGAACCCTGCTACGATTGTGCTTCTCAAAGAGCGCATGCTCGACCGTGAGTGCGATGCCTCACGCCTTGTCGACCGCTTGGTGCAGAAATCCCTCGTCTCACGAACGTTATGCTCCAAAGACCGACGCAAGGTTGATGTGCTCATCACGCAAAAGGGATTAGACTTACTTAAAATCATTGACCTGCGCGAGAGTTTTCTCAAACAGCATGCGACTTTAAGCGAAGCTGAAGCAAAGACCTTGAACGCACTGCTCGATAAACTGCGAGGATAGTCTCTCACGAGTAGTTCGTCTGCGAAAGTTAGCCGCTCAATAGGTCGGCTTTTCAGCAGGCGGAATGTAATGGAAGAAATCTCGGTAAAATCGCTCTGTATAAGATGCGAGCAGTTCCGCCACACGCTCACGTCGATCGGATTTCACGATGATGCCTGCGTGATAGGGCTTGTGCATTTTCCAATACACTTCAGGGTCGTTGTAGCCTGATAAATCTGGCCATTCTTGCTTGGCGAGCGATACCATCAACCCTGCGTGGTTTCGCGTGACTTCGGGGACTTTATATTTTGTGCCTTGTACTTCAAGTTTCGCCCACTCTGCCCAAAGGTTAATACCAGTTGCTGCTTCGACAAGTTCGACAATGTGGGCACCGCCGACACGCGCCGATGTTTCAAGAAAATAAAACTGTCCGTCGTGCCCTTTAATAAACTCCGTATGTGCGACGCCAATGTTATGCCCCATCGATTTCAAAACTTGTTTATTGAGCGCGAGCAAGGCTTGTTCATCAGACGAGCCATATTCCATCGTGCGCGTCGTGAAGACTGCGCCTTGATGCGCCACGTCCATCGGCGGCTTGCCGTATTCACTGGCAATGGCGAAAATCACTTTCCGATTTTGAATGATAGAATCGACGTGATAGACATTGCCCGGAACATATTGCTCCATCAAGTAGAACGACTGCCTATCGCCGAGTTTATCTAAGGCGCGCCAAAACTCATCTTCATTATGCACTTTGATGATGCCTGCGGCGGAAGCAGCTGAGCGCGGTTTGATAAGATGCGGAAACGGCACGCGTGCAAAGTAATCTTTGATGTCGTTGTAATTCAAGACGTGAACGAACTCTGGAACAGGAAGACCGTCCTCTCTGGCTTTGGTGCGCATGGCAAGTTTATCGCGGAAGTATCGTGCGGTGGTGTCGCCCATGCCCCCGATGCGCAAGTGTTCGCGAAGAGCCGCCGCAACTTCCACATCGTAGTCGTCAAGAGCGACGATTTTATCAATCTTCACGGTTCGCGCTAAGTAACTAACGCCGAAAATCACATCTTGGCGATTCCACTCTTTGTTGTTGTCGGGAATGTAGTAAATCTCGTCGATGAAGTCGCGAGGCCAATCGGCATGTTCAAGGCTTTTAGAGGTGAGCAAAATCACGCGGCATTCTTGTCGCTTTGCTTCACGCAGGAATTCGTGCCCTTTTTCGTAACTGGCAAGGCATAGGAAGGTCAGGGATTTAGACTTCGGCATAGATCGTTTGATGTTGTTTTGTTGATAGCAATAGTTGCAAAAAGATTCAATTTTTGCGCTTCATTTGCAAATTCAAAAAAGCCGTGCTCGCTGTGTGGGGGCAACAGCGAAGCACGGTTGTGGATGTAAATCGAATTCGACAGGGGATGAACATTCGACAGGGGATAAACACAAGCAGCAGGAAACAAGTAGAAGAGAGCGTCGGTAATTTGACCGACAACTCGTTCTTTCAAAGAACATTGTGGGAGAGTGCTATTTGAAGAGGAATCTTGAAAGTCGTTTTTCGTCAGTCTGTTCACAAGGGGTAGGGGGAAAACTGACTAATTGCTACGGTGCAAATATCGG
>CALKXI010000095.1 GCA_938003965.1 uncultured Chlorobiales bacterium | reverse complement strand
GGGGGAATCAATCGGGTTCTCCCTCTCTCCCTAAACCCCAACTTGAACTAACGATGATGAAAATTCTCTCAATAGGTTTGGTGATGCTGGTTGCAAGTGTTGCAGTGCAGGCGCAATCGTCGGACTTTGGCTATTCTTACTGGGGCGGCGGCGTAAGTATGACGAGCCAAGCGCAACCGTATCAGCGTGGTTCCTACGTGTCGCGTTCGGGTGAGTATTACGGCGCAATGCTGGACGCAGGTTATCTGTTTGATGCAAAGGAATTTGGTTTGAAGATAGGGGAGCGTCAGACGCTTGGCATTGCCTACAGCGGTCGGTTGCGCTTTGGCTGGGGCGGTTCAGAGAAAGCCGAAAAAGACGCCGACTTGCAAATCTCGAACGCCTTAGGTATTGGCTTTTTGACCGCAACGCCGTTTCGTCAAGTCGTCTTTGGCTTCAAAGCTCTTGTGCCACTCGAGTTCGATGCGCGCTTGCCTGCCTCAGGCGTATTCCTGAAACCGACGCTCGAAATTGGCGACTACTTCTTCGAGATTGGCTACTTGATGCCCTTTGTCTCAAATCCGAATGCGCCGCAATATGGCGTATCGGTTGCGGAAGCGACGGCGATTAAAAAGTTTGATGATTATTTTGGCGTGGGTATTCGTTGCGAAATGCGAAAGTCGGCACTCTCGGAGCAAGCCATGCGTGTGAGCCTTGTGGCAATGTTCTGAAATCTCAATAGGCGTATTGCAGAAGCAATCCCTTATCACCTCAAAATTCGTATATTCGCCCGTCAATTTCAACGCAACTTTATCTCAATCATGTTTAACCTTGAACGCGAAAAACTCACCACCCTTTCCGAAAGATTAGAACAACTACGGAGGTTTCTTTGACATCGATAAGAAACTTGAAACGATCAAATCGCTCGAGGTGAAAACAGCCGCGCCTGACTTCTGGGACGATAATGTCGCCGCACAGAAAATCCTCAAAGAAATTACCGAATTGAAATCTTGGACTGAAGCCTACGAAAAACTCGAAGCCAAACTTAACGGCGAAAAAGAATCCATGGATATTGCCGAAGAACTCGGCGAAGAAGGCTATATCGCTGAAGCCCAAAAAAATCTTGACGCATTAGAGAAGGAAATCACGTCGCTCGAATTCCGAAATATGCTATCGGGCGAAGACGATAAGCGCAATGCCATTATCACCATTCACGCGGGCGCAGGCGGCACCGAAGCACAAGACTGGGCGGAAATGCTTTATCGAATGTATATGCGCTGGGCGGAACGGCGCGGCTTCAAAGTTTATACCGATGATTATCAAGAAGGTGAAGGTGCGGGCATTAAAACCGCAACGCTCGAAATTCAAGGCGACTATGCCTACGGCTATTTGAAAGCCGAGAACGGCGTCCACCGATTGGTGCGTGTCTCGCCCTTCGACGCCAATGGGCGTCGCCATACGTCGTTTGCCAGCGTCTTTGCTTATCCCGAAGCCCCGCCTGATGTCGATATTGAAATCCGCAAAGATGACTTACAAGTTGATACATTCCGAAGTGGTGGCAAAGGCGGTCAGAACGTCAATAAAGTTGAAACAGCAGTGCGAATCACGCACATTCCGACAGGCATTGTTGTGGCGTGTCAGCAGGAGCGGTCTCAATTTCAAAACAAGGAGCGCGCGCTGAAAATGCTTCGCTCTCAACTCTATCAAAAACGGCGCGAAGAAGAAGAAGCTAAAAAGCGTGAAATCGAAGGCAAGAAACGCAAAATCGAGTGGGGCTCGCAAATCCGAAGTTATATCTTTGATGACCGCCGTGTCAAAGACCATCGCACCAACTACGAACGCTTCGATGTGGAAAACGTGATGGACGGCGACATTGACGATTTCATGGAACGCTACTTGATGGAGTTCGGAGATTAAAGCGCAATGAATATCAAGCATCAAGAAACCGTTTCCGACGTCGCAAGAAAGTGTGCGCAGTTCGGGTTTGTTGCCAGTTACGACGGCAATGTGAGTTTGCGCGCCGAAGAGGGGATTTACATCACGGCAACGCGCACGCTCAAAGCCCATGCAACGCCTGACGATGTATGCCTGATTTCGCTTGACGGAAAACTGCTCGAAGGCAAGCGACCTGCTTCAACGGAAAGCCTGATGCACCTTTATCTCTATCAAGCGCGTCCTGATGTGAAAGGCATTGTGCATACGCACCCGCCTGCAACCACAGCATTTGCCGTTGCGCGAAAGGCACTTGACCTTGCCGTGTTCCCCGAAGTGATTTTGGATATTGGTCCTGTGCCGCTTGCTGATTACGCAACGCCCAGCACCGACGAAGTGCCGCGTTCGCTTGCGCCATTTGTTCAATGGGCAAATGCAATTCTGCTTGCCAATCACGGCGTTGTGGTGTTAGGCGGTGATGTGTATGAAGCCTTGTATCGAACTGAAAAGTTAGAGCATGCGGCAAAAACGCTCATCTACGCCCAAACGCTTGGCGGCATTGTGCCGCTCACAAAGCACGAAGTCGATTATCTCTACGAAACGCACAAAGAGTTCGAGCGGCGCGGCATGTTTGCCGACTTTCAAGAAAAAGAAACTTGCAAGTGCGAAACCGAAAAACTTGTTTGCAAAACATGCGATGAAAAATCGGACTTGGATTTCATCAAGCAAACTGCCGAGAAAATTCTCAAACGGCTTTAATCTCGATAAGATTTGCACTAAATTCTGACAACTTCATCATCTTTCACGCAACAATTTACACCAATGGCAGTCTCAAAAGCAGATGTCGACTACATTGCAACGCTTGCGCGGCTTTCGTTCAACGATGCAGAAAAAGAAGCCATGACGCACGACCTCAACGAGATACTGAACTACGTTGAAAAACTCAATGAATTAGACACGGAAAACGTTGAACCGCTTGCCAACATGGGCGATAGAACCAATGTGCTCCGCGAGGATAAACCCGTGCCATCGATTTCCAATCAAGACGCGCTCAAAAACGCGCCTGATTTCCAAGACCGATTTTTCAAAGTGCCAAAAGTAATTGGCTGATTGTCTCAAAAAACTAACCGCAACGCATGCTATGAATCGTTTGTCAAAACTTCTCGTCGCGTTCTTACTCATCACCTCGTCCAGCCTTCTTGCGCAAAGCAAAGCCGTTGAAAAAAACATTTCTGATGTAGCCGATGGCGTCGTGCAACTTGAAATTTACAACAACGATAACAAGCCTTTCACGCCCATTACGGGACTTGTGCTCACCAAAGACGGTGTGATTGCTACCAGTGCCAGCGCGATTGAAAAAGCTACTTGGATTGGGGTAAAAATTGACAGCAAAGAATACTTCGCGACCGATGTGGCGGTGGTTGATGAAACGAACGACATCGCGCTCATTCGCATCAATGCAAGCGACTTAACGCCCGTTACCAAAACAGGCGCAACGGTGAAAGGCAAAACCGTCTATGAACTGACAAACAACGGCAAAGAAATTAGTTATTCCGAAGGCGAAGCAGGCAAGCCTGAAAAGGTCGGCAAGGCGCGCGTCTTGACCGCGTCGTTCAAATGGACGTTCAGTCAAAACGGCGGTGCGCTGCTCAACGCACAAGGCAAGTTAGCAGGCATGATTAGCACCAAACTGGGCGGCGCAACGCCAATCGCGGTGGTCAAGGCTCAAACAAGAAAACTCAAAAAACTAAAATCACCTCTCAAAACGCTGGCGCAAACGAAGCCCGTGCTTGGTCCTGAAATCAAAAAGACTTTTTATGCGAATGGCGTGATTCAATCGGAACGCACTTACTTGCTCGATAAACTCGAAGGCATCTCCAAGTTTTACACCGAAGACGGAAAATTGGCGATTGAGGAAGAATACAAAAACGATCTTCGTGAAGGCTATTCGCGTGAGTTTTATCCAAGTGGAAAAATCCGAAGCGAAGCCATCTACAAAGCAGGAAAGAAAAACGGACCGTTCAAAACCTTTTACGAAGACGGCAATGTGGAATCGGAAGCGACCTACGAAAACGACGTTGTGGTCGGAACAATCAAACTTTATGCTTACTACCCGTCGGGCGTGTTGAAAGAAGAATCAACCGTAAACACCGAAGGGCAACTTGTCGGCAGAAAGCGCATCTTCTTTGAGAGCGGAATGCTTGCTGCCGAAGAAAATTATGCGAATGGAAAACTTGACGGAGTGCGCCGCACATATTACGACAATGGATTTTTGGAAAGGTCGCAAACATGGCGTCAGGGCTTTCAATATGGTCAGGAGAAAGTGTTTTTTGCTGATGGCAAGCTCAAGGAAGAAAACAAATACAACGATGCGGGCGTGATGATTGAAAGCAAAGTCTATGATGAACGCGGCAGAAAAATCGAGGACTTAGATGCAGGTGAAATCGCTGAACGCAACAGAAAGCGCAGAGGCAATTAAGCGCGCCCTCACAGAAAAATCGGGAACGCTCTATGTTTCCGTTCATCTTCAACCGAAAGCCTCCAAGACGGAATTTGCAGGTATGCATGGCGATGCACTGAAAGTGCGCGTCGCCGCCCCTGCAGTTGAAAACGCCGCCAACGAAGCCTGCCTTTCTTTTTTCGCCAAAATGCTTCGTCTCCCAAAAAGCAACGTCGCGCTTCATTCGGGCAAAACCTCGCGCCGTAAAGTCATTGCGCTTGACGGCGTTTCCGTAATGCAATTTCTTCGAGCGCTTAGCGCGCATGTGCGTTAGGCTGACGGTCGAGAACGCCGTTCAACGCCGATTTCAACTCCGATTCTCCCTCAAAAACTTCAAATGCGATTTCCAAGTAAAAGCACGCCGTATTTTTCAGGCGGTTGAAAAGTGTGTCGCTGGCTTTCAAACGGTAGTAATCTTTTTCGGTTGTAACGACGATGTTAATGCCGTGTCGCACGACTTCAGAGAGAATAAAGTCAATATCGGATTCGGTGTAGATGTGGTGGTCAGGAAAGTGTTTTTGATGCTCGACGATAAGCCCTGCATACTGGAGCGTTTCCATGAAACTCTGACTATCGCCGATGCCTGAAAACGCGAATGCCCAAGTCCAAAGAAAGGCTTGTGTGCCAAGCGGTAAGATTTCTCCTGAAAAAAAACTGCGTAACCCGACAATTTTAATGCGCGATTTGACAATCGGTTTAGCAAACGGAAGAAGCGTTTTTTCAAGTGAAGGCAGGTCGGTGTAGCGCGTTACTTTTGAGAGCAGAATCAGGTCAGCGCGACGAATGCCGCTAATGGGTTCGCGCAAGCGTCCAAGCGGCAGGAGCGCATCGTGGGCAGGGTTTTGTTCGGCATGAATGACAAGCAAGTTTAGGTCGCGAGCCATCGAGCGATGTTGAAACCCATCGTCAAGCAAAATCACATCAGGAAGGCGAGCGGCGAAATGTTCCAAGAGAAACTTCACGCCGTCGGCACGTTTTTCGGCGACAATGACAATCGCGGCTGGATTGCGCCGTGCAAGCATAAGCGGCTCATCGCCCGATTCATTGGCGCTGACGCGCACCAAGGCGCCATCACAAACAAGAATGACCCCTTTCGACTTACGCCCGTAGCCGCGCGAGATAATCGCAACGCGCTTGCCTTCACGGTGATAGTGTTTGATAATCCAATCGACGAACGGTGTTTTCCCTGCGCCGCCTACCGTCAGGTTTCCAACGGAGACCACAGGAATTGGCGATTGAAACGACTGCAAAATGCCCTTATCAAAAAGCCGATTACGAAGCGCAATAACCGCGCCATAGAGAAGAGAAGCAAGATAGCGGTGCAGTTTCAAGGTCGTTGAAAAGTTGCAGTGAGCGAATCGGTGAAGACTTTTAAGGCTTCTTCTGTTTCAAACTTTGGCACGTCGATGTGCGTTAAATGGATGTGCACAGCCGAAAACGGCTTCGGAATTTCAAACTTGTCCCAACTTTTTTCCAAGCGCCATGCGCTTTCAAAGGTAATATCAGCAAAAAGAATCGGCGTTTGCGTTTCAGAAGCAATTCGAACCGAACCATATTTGAAGACATGGCGCGCACCGCGTGGTCCATCAGGCGTAATGGCAATCGCATCACCAGCTTGCAAGCGTGCTACCATGTCGGCTTTGACGATTTCTTTGCCGCGCGAACTCGAGCCGCGAATCAGTCCAAAATGCATTACCTCGAGTGCGTTTGCAAGCAGTGCGCCGTCTTTGGAAAGGCTCACAACAGCGTAGCACTTCTTGGGACGAACCAGCGACTTTGCGAACAGCCAGCCGACAAGCATTTTCCCATGCCAAAACGCAACAATCAGGTTTTTCCGCTTGTGCACTTCTCCGTGCACATGCTTGCGAAGCGTTAGATACAAAAGCCAAATCAAAAGTGGAAGAAGCGTTTTACTCAAAAGAATTTTCAAAGATGTCAAACTTTATGAAGTGCTACAATGTTAAGTTGATGCATGTGGTTAGGAAAACTTGCGCACTGAATATACATACAGTGTATCGTGGTATTACAGTGTATTAGGTTATTAGGTTTTTCGATAGAGAATGCGTAATTAGCACTACGCTTTTACGCAACCTGCAAAGTGTTCGGCGAGCGTTGTAGTTCCCAGCTTCATACGGAAACGCCGTCCGAACAACAGCAAAAGTTTCTGCTTTTCTTACGACATGTCTGTTTCCCGTAGTTCAGCAGTGCAGTAGTGGTGGTATCGCAGTAAGATGTGAGGTTTAAGTAAGTGCTTTCTTCGAAGAAAGAATGGGCGCGCTTAACCCTTGTGTTGGAATTGTGTGTAGTAGAAGGAGCCACTTCAACACAAGTCCAAAACGGATTTCAAGACAAATTCCGAAATGAGTTTAGGCAAATTGTTAGACAGGAATTCATACTCAAATGAGAGACAATTTTAGAAACACTTTTTTCGAGACCGCTCAATCTGGCTTGCTGGATGAACTTGCGAAAACTTTGCCACAAGCGGCTTCAGGTCCTGCACACATCATTGACGCGCCGATTGACTCACAATTACCCGTCTTACCGCTCAGAAACACGGTGCTGTTCCCTGATATTGTGATGCCGGTCAGCATCGGACGCAAAAAATCGATTGCCCTGATTGATGCGCTCGGCGACAAAAAATTCATCGCCTTTGTTACTCAAACGGATTCCAACATTGACGAACCGTCAGAAGACGACCTTTACCGATTGGGAACAGTCGGGCGAGTGCTCAAAATTTTACGCATTCCTGACGGAAGTGCGAACCTCATCGTGCAAGGCGTGAAGCGTGTGCGATTAGAAAAGTTTATACAAACCGAGCCATTTTTCGTGGCAGAAACATCGATAATTGACGAGGAACTGAAAGCTGCCACACAACTTGACGCTTATTCGCGAAGCATTAAACAACTGGCGTCAAAAGTCGTCGAACTGTCGCAGAACATTCCCAACGAAGCCAGCTACGCGATTCAAAACATCGACAACCCGATGTTTTTAGTTCATTTCATTTCATCGAACCTAAATGTAACAGCGAGCGAAAAGCAAGAACTGCTCGCACTCGATTCTATTGAGAGGCGCGCTGAAAAACTCATTGACCTGCTCACGAAAGAAATTCAAGTGCTGGAGCTTTCCAACCAAATCCAAACGAAAGTGAAGATGGATATGGACAAAGCCCAACGCGAATTTTTCTTGCGCCAGCAGCTCAAAACCATTCAGACTGAATTGGGCGAATATGACGGAATAATGCAGGACATGGTGAAACTGCGCGAATTGCTTGCCAAAAAACAACTGCCTGATGACCTTCGCGCACATCTCGACAAAGAAATCGATAAACTCTCGCGTATTTCACAACTCTCTCCTGACTATGCGGTGACGCGCAACTATCTCGACACGGTGCTATCGCTGCCGTGGAGCAATTACACTAACGCCAAAATCAATCTGCGCGAAGCCGAACGCATTTTGAATGCCGACCACTACGGACTCGAAAAAGTCAAAAAGCGAATCCTGGAATACCTCGCGGTCTTGAAGTTGAAATCAAACATGAAAGCCCCGATTCTGTGCTTCGTCGGTCCGCCCGGCGTCGGCAAAACCTCACTCGGTAAATCCATCGCAAAAGCGCTTGGCAGAGCCTTCGTGAGAATTTCGCTCGGCGGCGTGAGAGATGAAGCGGAAATTCGCGGACACCGCAAAACCTATATCGGTGCCATGCCCGGTCGCATCATTCAAGGCTTGAAAAAAGCGGGAACCAGCGACCCTGTGTTCATGCTCGACGAAATCGATAAACTCGGCAACGACTACCGCGGCGACCCAAGCTCCGCCTTGCTCGAAGTCTTAGACCCGTCACAAAATCATGCCTTCAGCGACCACTACCTCGAGATTCCCTACGACCTTTCGCGCGTGATGTTCATTGCAACTGCTAACACGCTCGATACCATTCCACATGCTTTGCGCGACCGAATGGAAGTCATCACCATCAATGGCTATACCGAGTTTGAGAAAATGCACATCGCAAAAGAATACTTGATGCCAAGACAGATGGAAGAGCATGGAATTGAAAAAGGACAGGTCGAAATCGATGATGAAGCAATTAGCAAAGTAATCAACGCCTACACACGCGAAGCCGGCGTGAGAAATTTGGATAGAGAACTGGCAAATATCTGCAGAAGCATTGCTATGGAGATTGCCTTGCGTCTCGATGAAAATGAAACCAAACCAATTGAGCCGATTCGAGTAACCGTCGATTCGCTCAAAAAGTATTTAGGTTTGGAAAAATACTTCCCCGAAGTGGACGAACCAGTTTCAATTCCTGGCGTTGCCGTTGGGCTTGCATGGACGCCAGCAGGCGGAGATATTCTCTTCATTGAAGCGACCGTCACCAAAGGCAATGGGCGTCTCATTTTGACTGGACAACTCGGCGATGTTATGAAGGAATCCGCACAAGCGGCGCTTTCCTACTTGAAATCGTGTGCAGACTATTTCCGCATTCCTGACGAAGCCTTCCGATATTGGGACGTACATCTGCACATTCCACAAGGTGCAATTCCGAAAGACGGACCTTCGGCAGGCGTTACCATTTTGACCGCGCTTGCCTCGATTTTCACTCAGCGCAATGTGAAAGGCAAAATCGCTATGACTGGCGAAATCACATTGCGTGGGCAAGTGCTCCCTGTTGGCGGTATAAAAGAAAAAATCCTCGCAGCAAAACGCGCTGGTATTACCGAGATTTTACTGCCTGAAAAAAATCGCAACGATGTGTTGGATATCCTTGAAACAAATGCGAACGCCCTTGAAGGAATGAAATTTAGCTACTTTGGGGAAATGGACGACCTGATTGACTATGCGCTTGAGCCAATCCAACCCGAAGAAGCAGAACGACGCTATCGTGGATTGGAGCCGACGGACGCATTGCCAAGCTATTCTGAAGAAGAAGAGCAAAACGAAAAACAAAAGCAGCCGCTTGCCGCCAAAAAAGGCGATATGATGATTAAGTTCTACTAATGCTCGCCAAACGCATTATTCCCTGTCTCGACGTCAAAGACGGGCGCGTCGTTAAAGGCGTCAACTTTGAGTCGCTCAAAGATGCCGGCTCAATTTTAGAACAAGCACGCTTCTATAACACCGAACTCGCTGACGAACTGGTCTTTCTGGACATCTCCGCTTCTATTGAATCACGACAAACCACGCTCGAAGAAGTCCGCAAAGTCTCCGAAGAAGTCTTTATCCCACTGACGGTCGGCGGCGGAATCCGCACCTTAGACGACGCGCGCCAAGCCTTCCTGCACGGTGCCGATAAAGTCTCGCTCAATACTGCTGCCGTCCAAACGCCAATCCTGATTACCGAATTGGCAGAACGCTTCGGCTCGCAAGCCGTCGTGGTCGCAATCGACCTCAAGCGCGTTAATCATCACTACGAAGTCTTTACCCATTCAGGTAAAACGCCAACTGGATTAGACGCGCTCGAATGGGCACAACGCGTTGTCGAGCTCGGCGCAGGCGAAATTCTACTCACCAGCATGGATAAAGACGGCACACAATCAGGCTACGACTTGGAAAGTCTACGGCTGATTTCTACATCGGTCTCCGTGCCCGTCATTGCCTCAGGGGGCGCAGGAAACCTCACGCACCTTAAAGAAGCCTTCACTGAAGGCAACGCTGACGCTGCACTTGCCGCCTCCATCTTCCATTACCGACAATACAGCATCATCGAAGCCAAACGCTATCTTGCACATCACGGAATTGAAGTGCGATTGTAACATCGCCAAAAAATCCACCCGCAGGTATCAATCCGTCTGTGTCCATCGCGATAGATTCCTTGCCTCATTCGGAGTAACAAGCACTATATCTCGCCTACTGCTCGCTGTTCAATCCAGCCTTTGGTGCCGTCAGGCAGCTTGATTTCTATCCAGTCCGATTCTTTGCGCGAAATTTGCACCTTCAAGCCTTCGTGAATGACGGAAATCGTCGTGCTTTGCTCGCGCGGCTCGCTTTTGAGATTAACAACAGGGTTTAAGATGATGGCGTCGCGCTGTGTGGCAAGTCGGGAAGATTTCAGCACAAACAAAACCAGCGAAAGCGCAAAGAGTACAAGAAAGGTGTATTTGAGAAGTTGTCCAACAAAAGAATTAAAGGCAAATAAATCGCGCAGTTGAAAAATAAAAATCGCCGCTGTGCCGTAGAGAAACAGCAAAGCGAAAAAGCCCAGCACGCCGAGCGATAAAAAATCCAACACATTATCTAACAACGCCTCTAAAAAAAACTTCGGTAGTTCAGGGATTTTATCTTGGGTTCGAGAGCGTGCAAGTTCAAGATTGGTTTGTAAATCTTCATCGCCATCAATAAATCGCCTTGCTTTTTCGTAGTAGAGAATCGCCTTCCCAACTTGATTGAGTTTGTAGTAAGTGTTCCCAAGATTGTAATAAAGTTCGCCGCTTTGATAGCCAAGTGAGTCGAGCGCGGCGTAAAGCGCGAGGGCTTCGCGGTATTTGCCCGCCGTGTAAAGATTGCTGGCTTCGTTGAACTTGCCCGCCGCGTCTATGCCTTGTGCCGAAGCGGACGGCGTGAAAAGCCAAAAGAGCGCAAAGAGCGGTGCGTAGTTGAGCATGAGCGATTAACGTGTTTTTGAAAGTTCCGAGATGATTTGGGAGGCATCTTCATAAAGCAACGTTAAATCGTCTTGTGTTTCTTTGGCAGGAGCATAGCGATAAAATTCCGACTTCTCCAAAATGCGCATCAATTTCTCAATGAGTTCAGGCGCGACTTGCTTCGAGAGCAATAAGGCTTTGATTTCATCTTTGCGGAGCGCATGGTCGTCGGTGTTGTAGCGATTGCCGATAAATTTGATAAGCGCGTTTTCAAGTTCGGCAAAAAAGGCTTGTTGGTCGCTTTGTTTGAGCAGTTCTTTGGCGCGTTTAAGCCGTTTCTTGGCTTCGGGCGAGGCTTTCACGCTACGGGCAAAAGCAACGTCGGCTTTCATTTGTTCTTCACGCTTTTGCAAGACTAAAAAGAATGCAACCGTACCAATCGGCAGGAGCATCAAAAGGTAAAACCACCACGCTTTGTAGAGCGGCGAACTCGTTCCTAAACGAAGCGAACTTGGACTGGTTTTGATATATCGGAAATCGGCGGCAAATTTTTTGATGTCGCGCTTTTCGCCCGTTCCGCTCACGCTTGCCATTGCGGCTTTCGGGTCAGGCTCAACATTGAGCTCAAAGCGCGGCGATGTGAGCGTTACATACTGTTTCTTGTGGGGATTGTAGTAAGAAAATTCAACCGTGCCTAAATCAAACTTGCCTGACGCGCGCGGAATAATCGTGAGCTCCGTCGTCTTGTAGCCTGTAACCACGCTCGTGTTTTTATTCACCTTCACATCAACTTTCGGTTCATACTTTTCAAACTCGGACGGCAAATCAGGGTTAATGGTTGGAAGCAGATTGATGTTGCCTTCGCCTTCAATTTTGAATTTCAGCGTAACGGCTTCGCCTGCTTTGACTTCGGGCTTATCTATCGTGGCGGTGAATTTGTAATCGCCAACGGCACCGCTGAAACTGCTCGGCTTCGGTTCGGGAAGTTCGCTGACCTCAAACCGAACGGCAGGCGCAACGACGCTCAAGCGTTGCATGCGTCCAGGCGAGGCGAAAAAGTCGTCAAATAAAAATCCGCGTTGCCGCTTCACATCGGAAATCAACGCTTCGCAAGTGCCTTTGTATCCGGAAATTTCCAACTTGCCTGCGCGTGTAGGAAACACCTGAATTTTGTTAATCACTGCCACATGATACATCGAGCCGTTGTATCGCTCGGTAACTTGTGGCAGTTTGGAAACATCGAACCGCTCAATCCAAAAGCCTTCAGGCTTGATGTCCTCCTCATTGGTGTATTGGCGGACATTGAGTTTGTAGTAAAGTTTGTAAGTAATCGTTGCGCCTTCGCCAACGACGAGTTTCGTTTTATCAACGACAGGACGAATGAAAATTTCACTTCCGCCTGAAACCGTGCCACCGTTTGGCGTTTGACCTTGCGTTGTGCCGCTTTTGCTCACCGTAAGGCTGACGCTGTTTGTGGTCAAGACTTGACCGCCAATTTTAACCGTCGCGGGTGGAATCGTAACCTTGCCTTCTTTCTTCGGAACCGCAATAAACGTGAGCGATTTCGTTTGAGACATTTGTCCATTAACAATGCTCATACTTTGTGAAGTGGAGATGCTGTTGCGCTGAATGTCAATATCGCTGTTGCTGGCGGGCGGAATAACTTCGCCGCCCGTTCCACCTTGAATTTCAACCGTGTAGTAAATCGGACTGCCGAGCGTCGCGTTTGTTTCATTCACGAAAGCGCGAACCGTAACGCCTTGCGCCGTGAGCATTTCGGCGGAAATGAACGTGAAGAGAAAAACGAAAAACAGTTTCAGCATTTGAGGCAAGGAATGATGAGTTAGGTTTTCACTAATTGCGATGCGCGTTCAGCGGCTTTGACGACGGCTTTAATGAGCGTAACACGAAGCCGTCCATCTTCCAACTCGAGCAATCCGTCAATCGTGCAACCTGCGGGCGTTGTTACGCTATCTTTCAAAAGAGCAGGGTGCTGTTTGGTATCTAAAACGAGCTTCGCCGAGCCGAGCATGGTTTGCGCCGCAAGCAATGTTGAGACATCACGCGGAATGCCGAGCTTAACACCCGCTTCGGCAAGCGATTCAATCACCACATAAATGTATGCAGGACCCGATGCCGAGAGCGCGGTTACGCCATCAAACAAGGATTCATCAAGGTTGACAACAAGCCCGACCGAAGCAAAAATTTCCTCTGCCAATGCCAAATGCTCTTTTGTAGCAAAGCGTCCGCCGCAAATTGCCGTCATGCCCGCATTGATGAGCGACGGCGTGTTCGGCATGGCGCGAATGACAGGAATTTCAACTTCAAGATGCTCTTCAAGGTATGATGTGGATACCGAAGCGGCAACGCTAATGACGATTTGCGTCGGCTTCAACGCACTGCGAATTTCTTTGCACACTTTGGCGATGTTCTGCGGCTTAACGGCAAGAATCACAATGTCGGAATGCGCAACCACATCGCGATTTGAAGCGAAGGCGTCGATGCCAACTTTGGTGCGGATTCGCTCGAGAGAGCTTTCGCGCTTGGCACTGCCAAAAATATCCGACGATTTCAGCACGCCGTTTTTAATCAAGCCGAGCGCAAGGGCTTCGCCCAATTTCCCAACGCCGATAATTCCGACTTTTTTTCCTGATAACATCTGAAAGAATAGAAAGTTGTGAGTGTTCCAGATTGAAAGCGCGTAAGATAAAACAACGCCGTCAGTTATGAAATAAGGTTGAGGGTTAGTCGTGACTTTTGCTGTGCTTAAAGTGAGAGGCGGAGTGTTTTACCTTACCAATCCTTATCGTATTTGGTTTGATTGGATTTCTTCATCAAATACTTTTTGAGCATTTGCTTTTCGTCTTGTTTTAAGGCGTCGAGCAATTTTTCGGCGTCGGCTTTGCTGATTTGGGCTTCGCCTTGTTTGCCTTGTTGCTCTTGTTGCTGGTCTTTGGGTTTATTTTGGTTGTCTTGGTTGTTTTGGTTCTGTTGATTTTGATTTTGTTGGTTCTCTTGTTTGTCTTTGTTGTTCTTTTGGTCTTGGTTGTTCTTATCGTTTTGCTTGTCGTCTTTGTTTTGGTTCTTATCGTTTTTGTTCTTGTTTTGGTCTTGTTTGTCGTTCTTGTTGTTGCCTTGATTTTTGTCTTCTTCTTGTTTCAAGATGGCTTTGGCGAGTTCGAGGTTTTGTTTTGCCTGTAAGTCGTTGGGGTTGAGTTTGAGACTTTCCTTGTAGTGTTTGATAGCATCTTTGAGCAGGTTTGCTTTTTGTTCGCCTTGTAGGGCTTTGGCGCGAGTAAAGTAGCTATTGCCGATGTTGTAAAAGGCGTCGGCGCGAAGTGTGGGGTCAAAGGTGTTGTTCTCAGCGATTTTGCGATAGTCGGCTTCGGCATCGTCGAATTTGTTCATGCGGTAAAGCGCGTTGCCGCTGTTGAAGATGGCTTCTTTTTTGTCTTCGAGTTTGTCGGTTTCGGTGATGATTTTGTCGTAGCGGCGTTTGGCTTCGTCGTAGTCGCCCGCGAGGTATTTGTTGTTGCCTTCGCGCAGGTCAAAGTATTGCGCATAAAGAAGGAACGGTTGAAAGATGAAAAAGGAAATGGCGAAAATGATTTTCATAGCGATAGTGAATTAAGCGTTGACTTTGCGTCGGTCGCCGATGACGAGTTCCAGCACAAGGAGCACGAGCGCAATGCCAATGAAAATTTGAAACTTGTGGTCGAAGTCGACAAATTCTTTTGAAGCGAGTTCTTCTTTTTCGAGTTTTTGGAGTTCAAGATACAGTCGGTCTAAATCGGCACCGCTGGCATCGATTTGGAAGAATTTGCCGCCGGTTTTTTCGGCAATGAGCCGAAGCATGGTGTCGTCGAAGGTGGTCGTAATAACGGCATTATTTTTATCGCGTTTGAAATCGACACGCCGTCCAGTTTCGTCATAGACGGGAATCGGAGTAGATTGAGAAGAGCCAATGCCAACGGTATAGATGCGCACTTTGTTTTCAATAGCGCGTTTGAGCGCGTCGTCAAGGCTTTTTTCGTGGTCTTCGCCGTCGCTAATGAGCACAATGATTTGATTGCGTGATTGCACTTTTTCGGGCGAATCGGCGGTGCGCTCGCTGCCACGAAAGGCTTTCAGGGCTTCGTTAATTGCCGCACCAAAATTTGTGCCTTGCGCTTCGATAGAGTTTGTAGAGACAATGTCGAGAAAGAGTTTGAGCGCGGCTTTATCGAGCGTCATCGGGCATTGCAAAAACGAATCGCCTGCAAACACGACAAGCCCGACACGGTCGTCGCCTAATCGCTCGACAAATCGCGAGATTTCATACTTGGCTTTGTTCAAACGGCTGGGCTTGACATCTTCGGCAAGCATGCTGTTCGAGACATCGAGCGCGAAGACAATTTCAATGCCTTTTCGCTTTACTTCTCGCAGGCGCGTGCCGATTTGTGGCGCGGTAAGCGCAATGAATAAACAGGAAATCGCAACAAACCATATCACCAATCGCCAAACGACTTTCGGGCGCGAGAGCGTTTCGGCAAGTTTACGCGTCAGCTCCTTTGAACCCAATTCCTGCAACGCCTTGAAGCGCGCAACCACAAAGTAAATCGCCAAACCGAGAATCGGCACGAGCAAAAGCAAATACAGCGCGTATTGAGGATTTCCAAGTTTCATGAAGTTCCTTTTCGATTGAGAAGCAGCAGAATATAAAGCATCGTTAAAAAATCGCTCTAACCATGAACACGGCAGGCATACATAACATCTCTGTTCAAACTACTTTCAAGGCTAATCAGCAATCGGACGGAATTCGGGGAAGGTTTGATAAAACTTACCGATTTCTAAATAATCTTCGCACATGCCGCGCTTATCGCCCAAGGTTTGCCGGAGGGTTAAGCTCTCGTTCAAAAAGTGGTAAGCAGATCCCGCGTCGCCTAAATGGCGATAGGTTGAGCCTAAACCGTGCAGCGCAAGCCCTTCCCCAAATTGATGCCCAACTTCGCGGAACAAGTGAAGGCTACGCTCAAACACGCGCTTGGCGTCGTCTAATTCGCCTTGGATTTGATGCGCCGAAGCAATGTTAATCAGCGATTCGCCGATGCTGACCTTATCGCCCATCTCTTCGGCAAGTTTCAGCCCTTGCTCAAAAAAGGAACGCGCTTGTGCATAGTCTCCAAGTTTGAAATAAACTTGTCCGATGCCGTCGAGCGCAAACGATTCGCCTTGTGCAAGATGATGCTCGCGGCTAAGCATAAGTTCGGATTGATAATACTCCAACGCCCGTGCATAGTCGCCAAGATGGGCGAAGATGTTGCCGATGTTGTGCATTAAGCCCAATTCGCTGACCAAATCTTTGCACTTCTTGAAGAGCGCGAGGCTTTGCTGATAAACATCGAGCGCGTCGTTGTATTTGCCCGTTTCGTTGTAAATGTTGCCGAGATTGTTGAGAACTTGTGCCACACCGTATTCTTCACCTGCGAGTTCCCAAATTTTCAGGCACTTTTGATAGGCGGCGATGGCGTCGTCGTAGTTGCCTTGTGAGCGATAAACCGTGCCAATGTTGTTGAAGGCTTGCGCGGTGCCATCGCTGTTGCCGTTGCGATGATAAAGCGAAAGGGCTTCGCCATAAGCACTTATCGAAGTTTCATAACTGCCGAAACTCCACATCGCACGACCGAGATTCATTTGTGCCTCGGCAAGTTGAATTTCGTCGTTGGCTTCCGCCGCAAAGGCGAGCGCATCTTCCGCCCGTTGAAGTGACTGGTGATAATCGGAAAGGCGATACAAACAAAGCGACATCAGGTTCAAGGCTTGCGCGAGCGTCGAGAGGGCTTCGGGCGTTTGGCGGTTACGACGAATTTGCAGGTGATAAGCTTCTTCGGCAAGAGAAAATGCACGTCGGTCGTCGCGGTTGGCAAGTTTGCGACAAAGTGCAAGCAAAAGCGGAATCCGCTCATCATCTCTGTTTGTAGTCAGCAGTTTTGTTTCGAGTTCAGTGATGGATTCGGGAATGGACATCGTTCAACGAGTTTTCAGAGTTTCGACTATGTGCGCTTTCAAATTTCCGAAAGCACCGTTGCTCATCGCAAGAATCACATCGCCACGATGTAAGTGGGAAGATAAAAAATTTACAATATCTAACGGATAATTTTTTGGCGCAGGCACAGGCGACGCATATCCGATTTTCCCTTGCGATTCAAGTTCGGAAACAATTTTCTTTGTGTCCAAACGCGCTTCGGGCATGTAGCGTTCAGGGCGGTCAATCGCGCCAAGCGCAACTACATCGGCAAGTTCAAAACACTCGACTAATTCTTTCTGAAAAATGTTGCGCGTGGTGGTGTTGGAGCGCGGCTCAAAACAGGCAACAATTCGGCGATTCGGATACTTCTGCCGCACGGCTTTAAGCGTTTCGCGAATTGCCGTCGGGTGATGGGCAAAATCATCAATCAGCGTAATGCCATTCACTTCAGCAACGACTTCCAAGCGTCGCTTTGCATTTTTGAACGAACTCAATCCGCTTTGAAGCATTTGAGGCGAGAACCCCAAATGAAGACAAACCGATAGCGCGGCGAGCGCATTGCGAACATTGTGTTCGCCCAACAGCGGTGAGCAAAAACGCGCCACAAATTTGCCGTGCTTATGCAAAGAAAAAT
>CALKXI010000094.1 GCA_938003965.1 uncultured Chlorobiales bacterium | reverse complement strand
CGTGCGCCACTCGATGTTTTGCGTGGCGTTCGGCAATTCGTAGCCGTAAAGCAATCCGAATTTATCGACGCTGAACAACAGCAATCCCTGACCAGAAAGCGACGGCGCAACGCTTGGCGTAGTTTCTGTGCCTTCCGCAATCGGAAGCGTGAAGAGATTTTTTCCGAAGCGATTAAATGCCATCAATCTGCCGTCGGGCGTTTGCACAATCACATCAGCGAAAGTATCGCCATCGACATCGGCGACAATCGGGCTTGCGACAATCGGCTGTTGTGAATTGGTTAAAATCGGAACGCTGTTTCGGCGGAGGCAGGATTAGGATAATTGAAGACGGATTTTTCTGGTAAGAACTCATTGGTTTGAACCGTTTTTCGGTTGCTCGTGCGCTGTGGCAGGTGCGTGTTTGAATTTGCCGCGTCGCCATAAAGCGTGCGCCACTCGATGTTTTGCGTGGCGTTCGGCAATTCGTAGCCGTAAAGCAATCCGAATTTATCGACGCTGAACAACAGCAATCCCTGACCAGAAAGCGACGGCACAACGCTTGGTGTGGTTTCCGTGCCTTCCGCAATGGGAAGTGTGAAGAGATTTTTTCCGAAGCGATTAAATGCCATCAATCTGCCGTCGGGCGTTTGCACAATCACATCGGCGAAAGTATCGCCATCGACATCGGCAACAATCGGGCTTGCGACAATCGGCTGTTGTGAATTGGTTAGAATCGGAAAGTTAGAAATCGGAAAGCCTTGAAGGTTGTAGGCGAAAATTTTGTCGTCCGCCGTGAAGAGAATCGCCAACTCACCACGATTTTCAAGGTCGGCAATCGCAGGCAAACTTCGAACAACATTGCTCACAGGCAAGCGAACGCTAACGGACGGCTTTTGTGTGCTTAAAATCCGAAGTGTTTTATCCTCGCAAAGTGCAACGGTGAGTTCTTCGTTCCGCTCTGAACTGTGGTTGAAAAATCGGACGGCGGAAAGGATGCGCGTGCCGTCAATTTGATTTTCAGGGAAGAACGCAAATGCGCTGTTTGCAAATGCGGGCGAAGCAGAAAGGCTCACAATCGGTGCGGAAAAAGTCTGTGAGCGCACTTCGTCGAGGCTATCGGTGTTCAAGTCCAAAATTGAAGCCAGCCCTGATGCCGTGCCAATGCCTAAAAGCGATTGTCCGTTTTGAGAAATCACGGCGGGCGGAGTGGTCAGTGGCGAATTAAAAGTGCGGCGCGAAAAGCGTGTGCCAAGTGAGTTAAGTTGTAGGACTTCAACCGCACTATCGAGCGCACTGACAAGGTAGCGAGCTGTGGGCGTTTGCAAGTGTGCCAATTTCAAGCGTGAGGTGTTGAAGGGAGAAGGTGAGCCGTCGAGACGTGTGGAGAAGGTAAAATTTTCGCCGTTTACGAAAAGCGAATCGGCAAAGGTGATGCTGGTGCGTCTGCCGAAAGTATCGGGGAGTTGTTTCGGAAAGCCGCTAAGAACGCGCACAAGGTTATCGCCGCGTTGAAGTCGAATCGAATCCATCACGGCGGCGGGAAGTGGAAAGTTTGAAAGGCGAATTTTGCTCGATGCGCCGCGATTAGCGCGCGTGTTCGGCGCGGTGGCGTCGTCGATAAAGTTGCGATAGGGAAAGGCAATGTTGCCTCTGAAAAACATATCGAAGACCGTTCCGCTTTGTGTGCCAAGTCCGGGACTGGTAATGCCGTAATCTTGCCCAATGTCGTCGGAGCCATCGGCTTCCAAAAGTTTAACGCCTTTGATTCTGCCTGTATTGACGCGGTTTTGCGGGCGATTTGCGGCGATGATGTCTTCATCGATATGCCAAATCAAGACGCCGCCGTTGTAGCGAATGTTGTTGATTTCAGCGGTTGGAAGGGTCCAATCGTAATTGTCGGAGGCAACGATTTGACCGCGCAAAGCGCGTAGATTTTCAAAGCGAAAGTCGGGCTGATCTTGTAAGAAAGTTTGTTGGACTGTTTGTCCGCTTCGGTAAATGGTGAGCGTAACGCCTGTGCCGCGCGCATTGCGTTGGCGATTTTCGAGCAAGAAGTATTCGCGTGAGGTGATGGGAATTTTAACGATAGCAGAATCAGGATTTTCGTGCAAACTGTGTGCAGGCAATTTGAAGAAGGTGTCAATACCTTGCAGTTCAATCGGGGTTGCCCAGCCAAGTGCGAGGCGTTCCCAAGCGGAAGGTTCGGGCGGGAGTGCGCCGTTGTAGTTGAAAAAACCTTCGCCGTCCATTAAGCCAAATCTACCAATGCCGCTACGTCCGTTTTCGGTGTTGAACAAATCAGGCAAGCCGAGATAGCTGCCGAAACTGGCGCAGAGCAATCCGTTGGTGGAGAGTTCGAGCAAGACTTTGCCGCCGATGCCGTCGATTTCGCGCGCTTCGGTGGAAGGAATAACGAGCGTGTTTTGAATTCGAGCGTTGCCGTTATTGACGGGAAAGCCTTGGAAGTCTTGTCCAAAAATGCGTTTGAAGCCGTCGAGTTTGAAGGTGAGCGAAGGCAAATCGGCGGGAGCGGGGTCGGTGCCGGTGAGCGCAACGAGGTCGATGTCGCGTCCGACGCCTGCGTGAAAAATGATGAAGCAATCAAACTGCGAGAAATCGACGACGGTTGTCGAATCGACCAATCGCCAAGTTTCTTCAATCATGCGGGCAAGGCGCGTGAAATCTTGCGAGGTGCGTGGCGGGGCATAGTCTGCCATTGGCTTTGAGAGGCGATAAACATTCGGCAGAAGCGTGAAGGCAAGTTGTGTGCGGTTGTTGCTGGTGGTTTCGAAGTAGTGTTTGAGAAAGTCGAGTTTGCGTGTGAAGTAGCCGAAGTCGTGCGGGTAGGGGTCTAAAATGGTGTCGCCGCGTGAGGCGAGGTAATCCAAGCCGCCGAAAACGCCTGTGCCGGTGGTGCGCCTATCGGTATCGGGCTGAAACTCAACCATGACGGCAAGCACGCGCGTTAAGCCGACTGCGCTCGAGCGCAACGGAGACGACTCGCCAACGGCAAGCGAATGGCTAAATGAAATCTTCTGAAACTGTGCAGAAGCAGCGGGCGTAACAACCCCCGCAAAGAGCAGAGCAAGGAAGAATCGCATGAAAGGTAAGCGTTAAGTAAAATTTCACGGCAAAATAAAAAGGGCTTGAGTCGTCTTCAAGCCCTGAAAGTGTCTATGAAAAACAGTTCGTTAATCAACAGTTTTGGGCTTTTTCATGCCCGCGTTCGGGAAATTAAGAATGAGCGAAAGGCGCACGGTGCCGTCGAGCGGGTGCGTTTCTTCAACCGAGTTGAGGTAACTGAAATCGACGCCGAAAGCGGCATAGCGAACGCCTGCACCGAAGGTGAGATAACGCCGTCCGCCAAATTCGGGGTCTTCATAAAAGTAGCCTGCGCGAAGTGCTAACAGTTGTGGCGCGCCATACCAATACTCAACGCCGACACCCATCGTGAACGAGCGCAATCCGCCGCCGCTTCCGCCCCACGATGAAATCATCGCTTTGAAGACGTTATCGACTTTTGGGCGACCGAAAATCGGATTGCCCAAAGTGTCTTGACCAATAATGGGCGTTACACGATTGACAAGCAACTTATTGAAATCCGCCGCAAGCGTAAGGGAGTTATACTTATCGTTCAGGAGTTTGTAGGCAAAGCCAATTTTGAAGTTCGTCGGAAGTGGGTCGGCTTGGGCTTCGTCGATGTAGGTCATTTTCGGACCGATGTTGGAAATGTTCAAGCCGAAACTCAGCCGGTCGGCAAAGTAACCGCTGAATTGTGGCTTCCAGAGCAAGGCGAGGTCGAAGGCAATAGAAGTGCCAATGCCTGAGCCTTGTTCGTTTCCTGCGCCAACATTGGTGAGCGCGCTGCGAATAAAGCGCACCGAAGTTCCAACGGCGAGCGTGCGTGCGATTTGAACGCCATATGAACCTGTAATGGCAAACTCGTAGCTTTTAATGACGCCCGCGGCAACGTTTTGTGCTGTGCGGATTTCAGTTTCGCCCAAGTTCAAATACGTAACGCCCAAGCCGAATGTGCCGTAGCCGGGGATATATCGTTTCATGGTTAAGTTGTCGTAGAATAAGTCCGCATTGAAGGCAGGAAGCCAGTTGGCGTGCGTGAAGTTGAAATCCATTCCGCGCTGAAAGCCAAGTCCAGCAGGATTCCAAAACATGGCGGCGGCGTTATCAGCAATCGCCACATTGGCTTCACCCATGCCGCCTGCGCGTGAGTCAGGACTAATGAGCAAAAACGGAACGGCGGTCGTAATGGTGCGCGGCTGTCGGTTTTGTGCCTCCACAGACACAGAACCCAGCATCAACAAGCAGAACAGAGAAATTGAAAGCCTCTTCAAAAAGATAGTGCGCATTATGAGTGGTCAGTCGGTTTAATTAAAAGAGGCGTGAATATCGCTTAGCAAATCGACAAAAGCAATACCCAAATCCGTTACACACAGCGGCGGCAAAAATTTTCATAACCCATATTACATTTCGTAATAAAAGCAAAATCTTCTTATATTCGGCGCGCCTAATGTCAACACAACAACAAAACTCGACAAGCGCGTCAAATCTGGTGTGATCAGGTGCTTCACGGGAACGCATATTCTTTCATCTTAACATCAAACCTAACTTGATCGGCTAATGCAAAAAACACCTACCAACCAATTATTTCATCTGAAAAAAACTTCCCATCTCTTCCGACTTTTCCTGCTGCTTGCATTGCTCCCTGCCCTCGACGCCAACGCCCAATGGACAACGCCGACGATTGACGGCACAATCGGTGCAAGCGAATACGGCGTTCATACCAACGGCGAAAACCAACAAGACAGCGACACACAAACTTGGTATGTTACTTGGGACGATAACAACCTTTACATCGGCATCACAAACGCAAATACCGATGAAGGGGCAGTCATCTACATTGATACTAATCCCTTGGCACCAATCAATGGTGGCACGAATGGCGACGGCACAATTGTAGGCTTTAATAATTATGACGGAACAAGTTTCGCTGAACTGCCTTTCCGCGCCAATATCGTGATGTATGTCAAAGACGGCTACCGTGAATATCGCACATCT
>CALKXI010000093.1 GCA_938003965.1 uncultured Chlorobiales bacterium | reverse complement strand
CCACATGCGTTCAGGGTGCCACTGCACGAGAAAAATCGGTCGGTCGTCTATTGATTCCATCGCCTCAATAATGCCGTCGTTAGAGTGGCTCACAATGCGCAAGCCTTCGCCGACTTTATCCGCCGCTTGGTGATGGCGCGTGCTGACTTCGCCTTCTGTTGCGCCAATCATGTTGCCGAGTTTAGAATCAGGCGCGAGCGTAACGGTGTGATAGCCGCTCTCTTCGGGTCCTTTGGCTTCATGACCGTGAATCCCTTTCTGCTTTTCAATGTCTAAAATCAACGTGCCGCCCATTGCCACATTCACGAGTTGCAAGCCGCGACAAATGCCAAGAACAGGCAAGCCTTGCTCAATGCTTTTTCGTGCAAGCAGGAGTTCCATTTCGTCTCGCTCGATAATGGAGTTTTGAACATTGAGTTCATTCAACGCTTCTCGCGACAGTTGCACGCCGAAGAGCGACGGCTCAACATCATGACCGCCTGAAAAGACAATCGCATCAAGGCGCGAAAGGGCATCAAGATTTTGGGCTTTCAAGGCTTCAAATGAGTTGCCGCTATAAGGCAGTCTCACGCACTCGATGTCGTAGCCGAAGGCTTCGCCTGATTTGAGCCAAGCGATGTATTCGTCGGTTTTGGTCTCGTAGGGTGGAAGGGCTTTGCGCAAGTATTCCGTAACGCCGATGGTGATTTTCATATTGATTCGAGAATTGAAAAGATGATTAAGAAAATTCACGGTTCGCAGTGCGCGGCTCGGAAACAAAGTCTGAACAAGGCGTTTGAGGTCGTCAGGCGTGTCGATATCATACCACTTCTCTAACTCAACTAAGTTAGCATGGATGTTTGAAAGTTGAGCCAAAGTTGCCGCGTAAGTTTCGCTTGTGCTATACGGCACGTGTTGAAACGCTTCGGGAAAATATCGATTCATGCCGAGAAGCACATAGCCGCCGTCGTCTGCGCCTGCAATCGCAATCGTGGGCGCGTCGGTTTGCAGAACTTCAAATGCACGCTCAACGATGGAACGAGGCATATCGGGCGAATCTGTGCCGATAATGCACACGCGCTTGTAGCCCTGCTCAAAACAAAAGCGAAACGCATTCGACATGCGCTCGCCTAAATCTCTGCCAACTTGCTCCACCACTTGCACATGCTTTGCCGAAAGAAAACGCAAGAGTTCCGAGCGTTCATCTATCGCTCCCGAAACGAAGCCGAAGACTTGAACGGCATTCGTGCAGACTTTCTCGAAAGTGTCTTCAATGAAACAGGTGTAAAGCCTTGCCGCCTCTTCGGGCGAGAGAAACGGCGAAAGGCGCGTTTTGACCTTTCCTGCTTGCGGAACTTTGAAGAAGACAATAAGCGCGTTTTCTGAACCCACAGTGAGTTAAGTTGTTGGATTAAAACTCAATTTTTACGCCGCCAACAGGCAAGAACGCCCATTGATTGACCACTTCAACATCGGCGCGGCGTTGATTCCATATCAGCGTGAAAGGATTTTGCCGATTATAGACGTTCTGAATTTCCACATAGCTGACCATGTTCCAGCCGTTGAAGAAATTGCGCCAATCCAGTCGAAGGTCTAATCGGTGATAGTCTTGAAAGCGATTGGCGTTGAAGCGATTGAAATCGAAGACGAGTTGATTGACGGCGCGAGCGCGTTCAAGGTCAATCGGTGTGTAGGGCGTGCCGCCACTGAATCGCCATTTTGCTGAAACCTCGAGCGCGTCGGAAAATTTCCAGCCGCCGATTGCGGTGAAGATGTGTCGGAAGTCAAACGCGCTGGGTCGTAAAATGCCGTCTCGTCCTGCAAATTGAATGTCGGAAATCGTGTATCCGAGCATTGCATAAAATTGTGCCGAAAGTTTTTTCTGCAAGAAGAAATCCACGCCGCGCGCGTAGCCAGTGCTTTCGCTAACGAGTTCTTCAGTTCCGAATGTGCCGAAGTTCGCGCCTGCGTTTGCGTAAGAGAGTTGCGGAATAGCGACGCTTGCGGCATAATTCAAGTAGTGTTTGTAATACGCCTCAACGCTGATTTTCAAATCTTCCGCAGGGAAATACTCAAAGCCGCCGACAAAGTGTTGTGATTGCGCGTATTTCAAATTGCGATTGCGTTCATCGGCAATAAGCCACACCATTGCAGGCGATTGATGATAAATGCCTGCCGCAAAATTGAGTTTGAGATTTTGACGAAGCGCGTAGCTCATTGCCAATCGTGGCGAAACGGCATGCGGCGCGTTCAGATAACTGAAATAATCATAGCGCACGCCAGCGGTGAAGGAAAGCCGTGCAAAAAAATCTTTCGTGTATTGCACATACGCGCCGAACTTTTGCGCAACGCCGGTTCGGTCGTAATCAAACCCTTCGGCAGGTTCGCCGTTTGCGCCGATTGAGCCACTTCGCAAGAAGATGGCGTTTTGATTATCAATCGCGCGAAGCGTGATGCCTGCTTCAAATAAATCCGTTGGAGAAAAGCGATGCGAGAAGTCGGAGCGCAGAAGGTATTCGCGCTCAAACGAACTGTTGCGATAAAAGGTGAAAACACGCGCCGAATCTACATTCGTGAAGAAGCGGTATTGATTATGCGAGAGCGAAGTTTGAATGAAGGTCTTTTCGCTGACGAGCCACTTATGCACGATGCCGATAACATACTGCCAACCGTTGTTGCGAATGTTGTCGCGAGTTGGCGCGTCTTCGTTCTCAGAATCTTTGAAGTAAATATCATCAATGCCGCCAAGCCCAATGAGGGAAAAGCGATGTTTTGGCGAAGGTTGAAAGCTGGCTTTGAGATTAAGGTTAGAGTAATTCGGAACGGCGGTTAAGCCTGTTGAGCCGATGAGCAAATCGAGATAACTTTTACGCGCCGAAATCATGAACGCGCCTTCGCCTTTTTGGAGCGGACCTTCGGCTTGAAAGCCCGCGCCTGCAAATCCTAAATCGAACTTGCCTCTGAACTCAGATTTATCGCCCTCGCGATAGCGAATGTCCATCACGCTGGAAAGGCGGTCGCCGAATCGTGCTGAAAATCCGCCCGCGCTGAAATTCACTTCTTGCAAAAAATTGACGTCAATCATGCCAATCGGTCCGCCTGTTGCGCCTTGTGTGCCAAAGTGATTGATGTTCGGCACTTCAATGCCGTCGACGAAGATGAAGTTTTCAATCGGACTGCCGCCGCGCACCACAAGGTCGTTTCGGTTGTCGGCACTTGACGAGACGCCGGGCAAAATCAAAACCATTCGGCTTACATCTTCCACCGCGCCCGGCGCGCGTCGCACTTCCTCTTGCGAAAGCGTATTCGTGCTGACTTTCAAATCGGCTTGCTTCGTGAAAAACATATCCGCCGTTACCGTTACTTCCTCAACCGACGCGGTTTCGGAGAGTTGCAACTCTATCGTGAGTTTCGTGCTTTGCACCGAACCGACAAACACATCGCTTCGAACAAGCGGCTTGTAATTCAACGCCGTTACTTTCAAGCGATAGGTTTTCGCAGGCAATCCCGAAAAACGAAAGCGTCCGTTGATGTCGGATGTTGCGCCAAAGGGCGTATCGAGCAGTTGAAGTTTTGCGCCGACAATTTCTTGCTTCGTAATGCGGTCAATCACAACGCCTTCCAAAACGCCTGTTGGTGATGCGGTTTCGTTAGGCTGGGCATATAGCACGGCGGAAAGTGAGAGCAAAAAGAGACAACTCCACAAAAAAATCCTAAATGATTTCAGCATTGTCAGAATCGAAGGTTACAAGGCGTTTCAAGTGATGAACATAAGGGTAGCACGACTTCGTGCAACGAATTGTGAAGGAATGTTATTTTTGCATTTCATTTCACTTTAATCGTTCAAGCAATAATGAAAAAATTTCTCATCATTGGCGGCGTGATTGTGTTGTTCATTTTGATTGCGGTTGCGTCGTTTCTTTACTTCGGCAACTACAGCACGGGCATTCGTGCGGGTGTGGTCGTGAAATTATCTGAAAGAGGATTTTTCTTCAAAACTTACGAAGGGCAAATGAACATCGGCACATTTGGCGCATTCAAAAATGAAGACAATCAACTGTCCACCGTTTTTGAATTTTCTGTTCCGAAAGACCGCAAGGAAGTCATTCAAGCCTTACAAGAAGCCTCACTGACAGGCGAGCGCGTTAATCTGCATTACGAAGAAAAATACTTCCGCTACTTTTGGCTTGGCGATTCAAAGTATTTAATCACCAAAGTCGAGCGATTGCCGCAAGGCAAATCAAACGAACGACCTGCTCTGCCTGAAACGACTTCGCCTGTCAATCCGCCGCTTCCGCCTGGGCAATAATTTCAATGACAATTAAGCGTGATACATCACACATGAAACGCATTTCTACTTATACGCTTGGGTGCAAATTGAACTTTGCGGAAACCTCAATGCTCGCGCAATCTTTTCTTGCGCAAGGCTACGAACTTGTGCCGTTCGGCGAAAAAGCCGACGTGGTGATTATCAACACATGTAGCGTAACGGAAAACGCTGACGCCAAATGTCGCAATGTGGTGCGCAAAGCCTTGAAGAAATCGCCTGAAAGTTTTGTTGCCGTCGTGGGCTGTTACGCCCAACTTGAACCCGAAGAACTTGCCTCGATTAAAGGCGTCGATGTGGTGCTGGGCGCAAAAGAAAAATTTGAGTTGATGAATTACATCGGTGCGGAAAAAAATCAAGAAGCCAAAATTTTCGTCAGCGATATTCAAACCGTCGATAACTTCGGATTCGGGCACTCCATTACCATCGGCGGCGAGCAAGACCAAACGCGCGCCTATCTCAAAGTGCAAGACGGCTGTAATTACAACTGCTCTTACTGCACCATTCCGCTCGCACGCGGACAAAGCCGCTCGGAATCGATTGATAAACTCGTTTTTCAAGCCAAGATGCTCATTGAGGCAGGCTATCAAGAAATCGTGCTCACAGGCGTCAACATTGGCGACTACGGCAACGCGCCCGATGGCTCAAAAGGTGAACACACATTTTTTGACTTGCTTCAAGCCCTCGATAAACTTCCAATTCCACGCCTTCGCATTAGTTCCATCGAGCCGAATTTGCTCACGAGCGACATGATTGATTTCATCGCAAGTTCTAAGCGAATTGTGCCGCACTTTCACTTGCCGATGCAATCGGGTTCAGCGGAAATACTGCGACTGATGCGCCGCCGCTACAACAAAGCACTTTACCGTGCGCGTTGCGAAGAGGTCGCCGCGAAAATTCCGAATGTGTGCATTGGTGCTGATGTGATTGTTGGATTTCCAAACGAAACAGACGAGCATTTTGAGGAAACATATCGTTTCATTGAGTCGCTTCCGATTGCCTATCTGCATGTGTTCACCTTCTCCAAGCGTCCCAACACACACGCGGCTGAACTGCTCGATGAACACAAGGTCGCCGAAGTGCCGAGCCACATTAAGCATGCTCGCAGTCAAAAACTGCACGAACTTTCTTACTTCAAAAAGAAAGCCTTCGTTTCGCGCTTCATTGGCGAAGAAATGGATGTGCTCTTTGAAAACGAATTTTCGGACGATGAAGAGTTGAACGGCGAACAGGCTTCAAACGAAAAACTTTATTGCTACGGGCATACGGCAAACTACTTGCGCGTTGGTGTTGAAGTGCCGTCAAAGGCGTGGGCGAAAGAAAATTTGGTTAGGCAAATGCGCCGCGTCAGTCTTGTGGGAATTGACGACGCGCTGAATGTGATTGGCAAGCCACTCATCGTTCAGGTAGCCGAGTAAGAACGAGTTTGAGTGAGCCATCTTGTTTGGTGAGCGTTAATGTTTTTTCGACCAAAGTGTAAGAAAACACGCCATCAAGCAAGACGACTTCATTTGCGAAATCTTCGGCGATAAATCGAATTGTGTTCGGTTTTTTCATCAGTTCATATTTGCCGCGAATGATGATAGGCTCTTCTTCTTCCTTCTTTTGCGAGCCGCTGAACTCGTTTTCTGTAAAGACAACGCCCACTTCGTAAGTCGGAATATAAACGGTCGTGAATGCGCCATTTTTCGGCTCTTTCGGCTGCCGAACGGTTGTGCCGCGAAAACTTCCAATGAGTGAAGTCTTCGGCGGCACACTTTGGCAACCGGTCAGGCTTACAAGAAAAACCAAGAGAAAGTATCGCATGGTTTTTAATCGACTTGGCTCACAACGCTTGAAAGCGTGTGCTGTGTTTTAGATTGAAACTCTTGAATATCAATGCCCCGCAAAATCATAGTAGCAGCGACAAGTCCGATGATTTCAATGCCGAATGCGGTCGCATAGCCAGCGTAATGATTTTGCGTAATCCAGAGCGCAATGTCGCGAATCGCGCCTCCCGTTGCATTAGCGACAAAGTTGGCAATAGCTTGTCCCATGCCCCAAAGTCCCATAAAGAGCCCTGCATTTTCGCGCGTGGTCATGTCCATCATAATCGTGAGCGAGCCGACCGTGAGCGCGCCGTTTCCAACGCCAAGCAGGAATACGCCGCCTTTGAACGTGAGAATATCAAACATCGGTGAAAGAGAAATCGCTAAAAAGCCAAGTGCGGAGACGAAACAACCGAGATAGGTCGTGCGCTTCTTGCCAATGCGATTGACGAAGAACAAGCCAAGCGTAACGATGCCGAGCATGGTGCCTGTGCCCCAAATGCGCGTGAGTTCAGTTGTTTGAGAAACGCTCATGCCAAAAAGTTCTGCGCCGAAAGGCTCGAGAATCACATCTTGCCCTTGAATGGCGACAACGGTTACGAACATAAAAATGAAGAACGCATAAATGGTTGGGTTTGCTGCCAGTCGCTTCAAGGCGTCGCTTAAATGCAAGGCATGCTTTTCGTTCTTAACGATTTCATGCTCGCGGGCGAAGCGTTTTTCCGTGCCAAACACCGCGAGCCAAGTGAAGAAAATCGAGACGCCTGCGCCGACCCAAAAGAGCGATACAAGCCGCTCCATCGAGAAATTTTCGAGATACTTTCCGATGAAGCCGCTTGCGACAATCGTGCCGAAAATGAGAACGAACCAGCCAACCGTAACGGCTTTGGCTTTATGCTTTTCGCCTGCGCTATCTGCAAGAAGTGCGTAGAACATCGTGCCGACGACATTCACCCCGACGCCGTAAAGCGTGAAGGCGATGAGAAGCAAGGCGATGCCGAGCTCGAAATTTTCTTCAAATGCCAACGCACCATAAACCGATAGCACCACGCCCGACACAGCAAGCAGGTTTCCGACGATGATGTTCGGCGTGCGGCGCAAGCCAAATCGCAAGTGCGTATCGCTGTAATGACCAATCATCGGACGCACAAACGCCAAGATGTTGTGAAACCCAATCAGCACTCCGACGAGCGTCGCCGAAATGTTGAGTTCAACGACCATCACACGGTTGAGCGTGCTGTTGAGCAAAACGAAGAGCGTCGCTGTTGAGAGTTGAAGCAAGCAAATTTGCAAGACGCGCGGCAGCGGAATTTCTCGCGAGAGTTGCTCCAATTTAGATTCAGGCGTTTGAGCAATGCGCTCCGAAAGCGGCGATTGTGGAATATGGGCTTCAGTGGGCAAATCTGTATGATGACGCTCAAATTGACTTTGGCGTGAAAGGTGGTTTAACATCTTAATTCTCCTTCTTCAATAGCTTCAAAACTACTCGACTGCAACAGCAGTGATTTTAGTTGGTGTCAATTTAGAGGTGCATGCTTCGCCACCCAAACAAATCGCAGAAGTATAACCCGAAAAAAGAGCCGAGATAGCCGATTTCAAGTTTAACTTGCAAAGAACGATTACGCTCCGACGTCTCGTTTTTGGAAAAAAGACTTCACTTAAAATCGTTCAATTCGTTCAACATCGAATCCATGACGCTTCACGATTTACTTCGCTTTGCTTTTGAAAACCTGCGTCGCGCCAAACTGCGCAACACGCTCACCATTATCGGCGTTGGCGTCGGAACGGCGGCACTCGTCTCAATGCTCGCCTACGGTTCAGGGCTTCAAAAAACTTTTACCGATGAATTCAGCGACCTTGAACTCTTCAACACGGTGCGCATTTCGCCGACGAGCAACGAGTTTGCAAGCCTTGTGAATTTTTCAAACCGTGTTTTTAAGAACGAAAAGAAAAAGGAAGCCAATTTGGTGGTGCTGACGCCCGAAGTGTTGGAGAAAGTCAAAACAATTTCGGCGCAAGTCGCCCCAGGTGCGATTGTGTATCCAGAAATCATATTTCCGTGCCGTTTTTCACTTGATACGCTCGATACGCCTGTGTTAACCGAAGCCTTGCCCACATCAATAGGCAGAACCGCAGGCTACAATCAAATTCGTTATGGGTCATTTTTTGAAAGTGATTCCGCCAAAGAGGTTGTGGTATCGGAAATTTTGCTCAATCGCATCGGCGTGAAAAATCCACAAGACGCCTTGGGGAAAACTGTAACGCTCACGACCGTAACGCTCGACTTCAAAAAAATCATGACGCTCTCGACCACTTTTGGCGTGGGAGGCGGAATGCCTATCGCCGAGCGCAAATATCAATTCCGAATCGTCGGCATCATGGATAAAGAGATTCAAAAACTCTCGAGCAGCTTGCGCCTGATGATACCAATAGCAACGGCGGAAAGGTTAGAGCGGCTCAACTTCATGTCGACGATTGATTTGCTACGACGCACCGAACAGCGCGAGGGCTATCAAGCGATTGTCGTCCGTGTTAGCAACCCAAAAGAAGCCGAGGTCGTCAAAAACGCTCTGCAAGAAATCAAACTCAATGCAACGAGTTTCGCTGATGAATTCGAGGAGTTCAAACGGCTCTTCATCTTATTTGATATGGCGTTGGCGGTTGTTGGAACGATTGCGCTTGTTGTGGCAACGCTTGGCATCACGAACACGATGATTATGTCTATCATGGAGCGATACAGAGAAATTGGAATCATGAAAGCCGTCGGCGCAAATGATGGCGATGTGCGACGCATCATTCTTGTTGAAAGCGCAGTGATTGGATTTTTCGGCGGCGTGCTCGGATTGCTCTTGGGAAAACTCGGCACGATGGGCGTCAATGCGCTCGCGAATTATTACGTCCAAAAACAAGCAGGAACAGAATTAGCCTTTTTCTACTTTCCAAGTTGGCTTGTCATTTCCGCAATTGTGTTTTCCATCTTGATTAGCATGCTCGCAGGACTTTACCCTGCAAATCGTGCCGCTCGCATCGAGCCAGTTGAAGCCCTTAAATATCAATAACTTGCAAAGAAAGTAAGCGCAAAAAAAATGTGCGATTTTCGAAATTGAGTTAAATCGTTGTATATTGCGATTACTTTTCACGACTGTTCCTGCTTCACTGCAATTTGCAAGCACGAAAATCGTGGGAAGAACGGTCAAAAATACTGCTAGTTTTCATCAACTCAACTTTCTAACAAAAGAAAGCCTTTTTTAACTCATCAAACGTCAAAAACGAGGAGAACACTCATCATGAGACGACTTCAGGTTATCACTCTGTCTGTCTTGTGTGCGGTTGCGATGCGCTGCGGCGGTCCACCAGCACCACCAACAATTGCCTCATTCAAGGCAACACCCGAGTCAATTGTCAAAGGCAAGGGACCGGTTAACCTTTCATGGGAAGTCTACGGCTCGCCCGATACCGTCTTGATTGACGGAATGGAGCCCATTCTTCGCGCTGAAGGCGACACAATGATTGTTGGCAACTCAAACGTTAATCCCAGCCAAACGACAACATATCGCTTGTATGCAAGCAACGCAGGTGGCTCAGTTGAACAAACTGTGACGGTTACCGTGAAAGACCCACCACCGCCACCGCCACCGCCACCACCACCACCACCACCACCACCACCAACGCTCAGCAACGTTGGCGATATGCTTTCGTTCAATGTTTCATTTGCTAAGAACGGCAAAATCACCGATGAATCTGACTTGAGCCGTCTTGCGAACTTGTTGAAGGAAAAAGAAAATCTCGTGGTTGAAATTACAGGCTTTGCAGATGCCTCAACGCCTGCAAAGAAGCAAAAAACTGAAGCAATGAAGCGTGCTTCTGCTGTTCGTTCTTACCTTGTGAAGAACAAAATTGCAGGCAATCGTGTCGTCGTTGGCAAAGGTATGGCTTCTGGCAAAATTGAAGCAAAGGTGATTCGTGTCGTTGAGCCGAAAAAGAAAAAGTAATCTCACGATAGATGGGTTTTGAAGGCGGACCTTTGTCCGCCTTTTTTGTTCGACAACTGTTGTCCTAAAAAGGTTAGTCAGTGGGCTTTTCTGATTCGCGCCACTGAAAGTTGGGAAGATTTTGAACGCGGTCGATAAGCCGTTCAGGATACTGCATGCCTTCAATCGCACCGCGAAAGGTGATGGATTGAATTTGATTGTTTTGAAAATAAACGGTGATTTCGTCGCCGCTGGTCAAGTTCGCGCCTTTCGGCTTGCCGTCGTCGGAGGTGTAGTAAAGGCTACGCGACTGCTTGAAGACGTCGGCACGCTCAATTTGAGATTTTTCATTGAAAGCAAGCACCATGACGTCGCCTGAAATTTGATTGAATTTTCTGCCCGAAGTATCGAGCGAAGCCTTTGAGGCAAGAAAGGCACGCCGATAAATGCACATTTTATCAATCCGATTCTGCCGCCCGTTTTCACGGAGTTCAACGACAATTGAGTCGCCCGTCAGTTGATGGTTTTCATACCAAACGATAGGATTTTCATAAAGCACAATCATCTTTTTTTGAAGCAAGTATCTTGCCTTGTTGGAGCGAGAGCGAAGTGTGCCGCGCCGAATTCGGACGCTGTCGATGATGTCAATGCGAGGCAAAGTGTCTGACTCACTTCGGAAAGCGTCCATTCGTTTAGAGCGAATGATAAGCGTATCAATTTCGCCCGACAAGGTCGTATCGATTTTGGTGAGAACAGGATTTCCTGTGATGAAACTGCGTTTGTCATTGGTGAAATGCTCGCCGTAATCGCCTGTGATGACAATGTTATCGGTCAGATTCGTTACAATCACATTACCTAGAACAAGAGCACGCGCTTCGTTGCGAAAATAAACGAGGCTATCGGAGAAAATGAGAGTGGCGGTATCTTTCAGAGAGACTTTTTCGCTGAAATACGCTGTCTTGATGTCGGAAAAATAAACCCCCTTTTGACTATTGAGCAAAACTTGCTTATCTGTAAGGCTTACATTTCTCTCAAGAATGGATTTACGTTCATCGGGGAAATAAAATCCCTCTTCGCCACGAATGGTAACGGTATCGCGTACGATAACGATGTTCCCAACCAGACGAATTTTTCGGGATTGAAGAAACTGCACCGCAGTGTCGCAGTCGACCGTCGTTGTCGATTCAATGAAACGCACGTTGCCGCTCACCATGCGAATGGGCTCGGAAATCGCAGGCGATGTTTTCGTTTTCGGTGATGTAAAAGTGCCTCTCGAGATTTCATTTGCTCGGTCTAAAATCACGACGCGCTCTGTGCTATCGCGTGGGGATTGCGAATGAGTAACTTGTGGCACTATCAGCAGGAGAACGAAAAAGAAGCCCAGCATGGAAAAGAAAAAGCCGCTTGCAAATCAGCGGCATAATTGGCATTGATGAAATCATTAAAACGGCAAATCGTCGCTTTTCGGTTCGCTTGGAGGCGCTTCTGGCATGTGCTTTGAAGAAGGTGCCGACGCTTTGGGGTCGGACGACGTAGGCATTTCCTCATATACCGATGGCGGCGGAGCAGGGATCATTTGTCCCCCTTTGTCGTTTTGCGACTGCGACTTGGGCGTCAGAATTTGCATATCGGTGCAGACAATCTCCGTGATGTAATTTTTCTTACCTGTCTCTTTGTCGTCCCAACTGCGCGTTTGCAAGCGACCTTCCACATAAACTAAACTGCCTTTGTGAAGATATTGCCGACAAACTTCGCCAAGCTTGTCCCAAGCGACGATTCGATGCCATTCAGTTTTCTCGACCGTCTGTCCTGTATTCTTATCCTTGTAACTGTCGCCTGTGGCTAAGTTGAAATTGACAACTAACGAGCCGTTGGGTGTAGTACGGGCTTCGGGGTCTGAACCTAAGCGACCGATGAGCATCACTTTGTTGAGGTCTCGTGCCATAGCGGGAATGAATTTGCGTTTGAAAAATTTTGGGAATTTAGGAAAGGTTTTGAGAATTACAAGCCTATTCAAAATGAAGGGGCGAGCGAATAAACTTGCGATGCTTGCCCGATTCAAAAAAGGCAATGACTTCATCGCGCTCTTGCGAAGGTGGGATTTCCGACTTGACGCGCTCGAGTGCATTTGGAATCAACAAACCTGACTGAAAAATCAAGCGATAAAGGTTGCGCAAAGAAGCCAGCGTTTCTGGCGCAAAGCCCCGACGCTTTAAGCCCACAAGGTTCAACCCTTCATAGCGGAACGGTTCTCTGCCCGCCATCACAAAGGGCGGAACGTCATAAACGACGCGCGAAGAACTCGCTACCATCGCATGCCGTCCAATCCGCGTGAATTGGTGAATACCGCAAACGCCGCCAATCGTTGCATAGTCGCCAATTTCGCAGTGCCCTGCAACCTGCGTCGTGTTTGAAATAATGACGTGATTTCCAACAACAACGTCGTGCGCCAAGTGAACATATGCCATGATGAGACAATCTGAACCCACGAGTGTCTTTCCATTTTCGCCAGTGCCACGATGAACGGTCGCGTATTCACGAATCGTCGTATTATCGCCGATAATCGCAAAAGAGGTCTCGCCTTTGAACTTCAAATCTTGTGGAATCATGGAAACGACTGCACCGATGAAAATTTGGCAATATTTGCCAATGCGTGCACCGTTGCCGATATAGGCGTGTGGATGAACAACTGTGCCTTCCCCAAGCTCGACATCGTCTTCAATAATGCTATAAGCGCCAATAGAAACGCCATCAGCAAGTTTGGCTTTTGGGCTAACAATTGCAGTCGGGTGAATCTCAATGCTCATCGTTCTTTGTTGTATCAATATTCGTTTTGCGCTTTTGTGCCTGTGCTCTTGTCTCTTCAAGTTCTCGTTTCAAGAACGAATCTTGGCTGTATTGCTGTGAGAGCGATTGCAAAATCATAACGGCTTTATCATACTCCCCAACTGTGCGATACGCCGTTGCAAGAATGTAGCGTGGGGAAAGGTCGTTCGGATTGGCTTGAACACGGCGGTCGACAGATTCTTCCAGTGTAGGAAGCAAACGCGCAATTTGTGCTTTGCCATCGACTTTGGAATATAGTTGAATAATGGCTTGCAAGATGCGATAATCCATCTCGCCAATTGCTGTCGGCAAAATTGAAAGCGATTTGTCTAAGAGTTGTGTCGCTAATTCCTTGTTCGGAACTTGTTTGATGTTTCCCTCTTTGTCGCGAATGGTCGAGATAGCATTTGGATTTTGTGCATAGTATTGCGCGAGTTGAAGCATAATCGTGCGATAATTGCTTACCATTCGGCGCGTGTTTTCATCGTAATAAACCGTCGGGTCGTCTAATCGTTCGTAGCGATACACATTCATCAACTTATCCCACATAATTTCAGGCTCAAAGTATCCGTAGTTATCAGTTTTAACTGGCACAATGCGATAGGCGAAACCGTCCATTCGGAGATAATTATCAATGCCGATGCGGTTGTTGTCGCTCACCGTTACAGCAAAATAGACAGGGCGTTCCCAAAGGTTGTTGACAATTGTTTCATAGACAACACGGTCTTGAGCGCGAATGTATCCTTGTCCACTTTGCAGTTTGATGTAAGGCTCAAAGGTCCAACGAACTGTATCAACGACATTCCGAATGGCAGTGGAGGTAGAATCAAGATTTAATCGAAGTTTCTTGCTGTCATCATAATAAAGCACGTCCGTCTTGGCTGAAGCAGGAACAGGAAGCGCCACCACACGTGGCGACCATTGTTCATAGCCGAAGTTTTTAAGTTCGCGCTCCGAGATGTTCATCTTAATTGGCTTTGCGCCGCGTGGCGATTCATACATCAGTTGTCGAACATACCAATCCGTGTTTGCAAGCGAAAGATTTACAACGCGCACATCTTGACGAACCCTTGCAACCTCTTGCAAATACCACAGCGGAAACGTATCGTTGTCGCCATTCGTGAAAAGAATCCCATCTTTGGCACAACTGTTGAGCAAGTTGTAGGCATAGTCCCACGGCGCGTAGTTGCCGCTACGATCGTGCGAGTGATAATTGACTTGCAACATCCTTCCATTAACGAAGAGCAAACCAAACAAACACAGCGCAACCGTTGCAGGCACAAGTTGTTTTTCTTCTTTCAAACTTTCGCGAATCGTCTCAAAAAGTGCGTCAATCCCAATGCCTATCCAAATTGCAAAGGCAAAGAAACTACCGACATACACATAATCGCGCTCGCGTGGTTGTGGCTCGGGCGGGTTTGCATAAATGTTGATAAAGACGCCAGTCAAGAGAAACAGTGCAAGCACCACAAGTGCCATGTTCCACTGTCGTCTGAAATGATAAAACATCCCAAACAGCCCAACGCCGAACGGAATCCCCCAAAACTTTGAAAAGTCAATTCCATCATCCTGCACATCGCCGTAGCGACCGATGAACTGCCAACCAAAGTAACGCAAATACAAGTGCCCAACTTGATACTTCAAGAAGAAATCCAAGTCGCTGGAATACTTTTGATAGTTCTGTTGGTGTTGCGGGTCTTGCGACCAGCGACGTTTGAAAATCGGATAGTCGCCGTATTGCTCGCGATTGAGGTAGGAGTAAAGTTTTTCCATCGTATTCGGAGCGTTCTCGTTAATCGGCGGATTCGTCTTCGAGCGCAAGTAAATGACCGTGAACGAACTATAACCAATCACAATTAATAAAAGCGAGACCGCCGCCAAATTCCACAAGCGTAATTTCTTTTGATGCGTGTAATAGATTGCGTAGATAAGTCCAATCACGAGAGCGAAAATGAACCATACCCCAATATCGCGCATCAGCGCAGGAAGCCCTTTAACAATGCCAGGATAAATTACAAAGAATAGTAACGATGAAACCACCACCAGCACCGCAAAACTGCCGACGGAAATTTCATATCGCTTGTAATAATACACCATTGCAATCGCAAAGAACGCCAAGAGTGCTTGCAAGTGAACGCCGAGCGCAAGTCCAAACGCATATGCGATGAGCAGTAGCCACTTTTCGTTGCCTTCTTCATCAGCAACTTCATACCATTTCAAAATCAGCCACACCACCGACGAGTTAAAGAGCATCGACATGGCATAAACTTCCGCCTCAACCGCGTTGAACCAAAAACTATCCGAAAATGCCAAAGCCAACGCGCCAATCACCCCTGCCGAATAGGCCGAAATTTTTTCCGCTGTTGACCACTCGTCAGGCGGAGTTTGTCGGTAAATACGAATGAACCGAATCGTGATAAGGTAAGTAAACATCACCGTGAGCGCGCTACAAAGCGTGCTAATGAAATTGACGCGCGCGCCAATATCTCCAAATGGAATCATCGTGAACAGCCGCCCCAGCACCGTGAAAATTGGCGTTCCCGGCGGGTGCGGCACGCCGAGCGTGTAGGCAACGGCAACAAATTCACCGCAATCCCAAAACGAAAAGGTCGGTGCCATAGTCAAGACATATACAAGTTCGGAAATGAGAAAGACGGCTAAGGCAAGATAGGCGTTCAGACGATTGTGCGTGAGCATTGAATTAAGGTTATCAGTTACAAGTGAATTGGTGAGATTTTTTTAGGACGCACATGCAGCGCCACTATGTTGTTGATGTTCAGTGATAAAAAGTTCAGATGCAATTGTATCGGCAAGCGTAAAACCGCTACGCGTCAGTTTAATGGTTTCGTGTTCCGTGGTCAACAATCCATCGCGCTCGAAATCGGCGACGGTTTGGTTTAGCGTTTCAAAATGCGAAGTTGCAAAGTTAAAATTTTTCGCCAATAGTTCTAACGACAATCCTTCGCGCTGTCGGAGCGAAAGAAGCACGGTTTCGTTGAATCGGTCAAGGTCGGAAAGCACTTCGCGCAAATCGTGAGCATCGGTCGGATTTTCCAAATAGCGATTCAGGCTTCTTTGATTGGCAGAGCGAATTTCGTTTCCTGCCTGTCTGAAAAACGAATGTGCCGACGGACCGAATCCCACATACGGAATGCGTTGCCAATACGAAGAATTGTGCCGAGAGCGAAAATTGGGACGCGCATAGTTGGAAACCTCGTAATGCTCAAAGCCATGAGATTCCAAAAATTCCATCGCCAAAAGAAACATCTCAGTTTGAAGCGAATCGTTTGGGCGCATGCACTTGCCGCGTGCAATTAATTTGGAAAGCGGCGTGAAAGGCTCAACCGTAAGCGAATAGGCGGAAATGTGTTCAGGCGAAAGTGAGACGGCAAGTTCAAGTTCGCGTTGCCAATCGGAAAGCGTTTCGCCTGCTGTGCCAAAAATTAAATCAATGCTGATGTTCTTAAACCAGCGATGAGCACGCTCAACTGAAACAATACTTTCTGCCGCTGTGTGTTTGCGCGACAGCCATTTCAATTTTTCGTCGCTGAAGGCTTGCGTGCCAATGCTCAAACGGTTGATTCCGACATGTGCGTAATCTTGTAAGAGTGATTCGGTCAAATCTTCGGGGTTGGCTTCGAGGGTCAGTTCAAGGTCGGAATCGAGGCGAAATTTTTTTTGAACGAGTGAGAGAATATGATCGAGTTGCTTTGCAGAAAGCATCGAGGGCGTGCCGCCGCCGAAGTAAATCGTGGAGATAGTTTCGTCGCAAAAAAGGTCGGCGCGGGCGTGCACTTCTGCTTCAAGCGCATCGAGAAATCGCTCAATGAGCGCACGGTTTGTAACGAAGTAAAAGTCGCAGTAAGTGCACCGACGGCGACAAAACGGAATATGAAAGTATAATCCTGCCAAGTTTCAACTCTGTTGATGATTCCAAATCTCTTCTTTTTGAACGAACCGTGTTTCGCCTGCTTCTAAGTTGAGTTCGGAGAGTATAAGATTTCCAAACTTAATGCGTGTTAATCGCTCGACCTTGTTTCCGATAGCGTCGAAGAGCCTACGCACTTCGCGATTTTTTCCTTCGGTAAGCACAAGTTCAACAAGCCTCGGTGAGAGTCGCACAAGTAAAGACGGTTGAGCAAGATAACGCTGGCCACGCACTTCAATCGTAATGCCGTTGCGTAGGGTTTCGAGTTCAGAATTGGAAATAGGACGTGCAAGTCGGGCGCGATAGGTTTTCGGAATGTGATGGTCGGGATTGGTGAGAAAATCGGCGAAATGATTGTCGTTGGTGAAGAGAAGCAAGCCATCGGAGTCTTTGTCCAAGCGTCCAACAGCAAAGAGACGCTCAGTGATTCCTGTTTGCGTTAAAAATCGGTGCAAATCGTCATAGACAGTTTTGCGCGCGTGTTCATCGTTTGATGTGGTGAGCGTGCCACGCCGTTTGTTCATTGCAGCGTAATAGAGGTGCTTTTCGCTCGGTGTCGGCTCGCCTGCAATTTCAAGGCGTGCATCAATTGGCACAACTTGAAACGGATTACGAACTGTTTGAGCATTCACGCAAACCTTGCCGTTGCGAATCAGCCGTTCTGCCTGTCGTCGTGAGCAGTAGCCACGCTGCGAGAGCAGTCGATTAAGCGATTTGTAGCGAGGCTCGTTGCGTGTTTGATGATACATAGGTCGAAAACGCGCGAGAGAAAAATAAAAAAAGCCGCGCAACGTGTTGTAGTTCAACGTGTCGCAGCTTATGTGCCCAAGAGGAGACTCGAACTCCTACGCCTTTCGGCGCTACCACCTCAAAGTAGTGCGTCTACCAATTCCGCCACCTGGGCAACCAAGAAAATTTACAACAAACTTACAAAAAAGGCTACTCACAACAACAAAGTTACAAGTAGCCTGCTGATACGAGTAGTTACGTGTTGTGAGCATAGATGGACTCGAACCATCGACCCTCTCATTAAAAGTGAGATGCTCTACCTGCTGAGCTATATGCTCGACCGCGCTTGCTTGATTGCAAACGCTGTATTTACATAAAAAGAACTCGACTTTCGAGCGAAAAAGTTTCGTTCAAAACGAATTAGTTGTTGCGATAACGCAAACGCTTTTTGTGACGATTCTTACGGCGGCGTTTCTTGCGCTTGTGCGTCGCCATTTTATGGCGCTTACGCTTTTTTCCTGACGGCATATCGTTTCAAAAAGTGTTGTTCCAAAAAGGTCAACAAAGATAGATAAAAATTTTGGCGATGTCAACGATTTTGCGAAAAAATCATCTTGCTTTCACCTCACCAAAACCGCACGTTTTTTTGTAGATTTACACTTTATTTCAAACAAACATATCGCAGTCAGCAATGCTTAACACCAAGTTCGCATACCTTCAAAATCTTCGCGATGAAGCACTAAAACTCGGCGGCGAGGCACGTATTGCCGCACAACATAAAAAGGGCAAACTCTCTGCACGAGAACGCATTGATCTGCTTCTCGATAAAGGCTCATTCCAAGAGATTGGGATATTCGTTAAACATCAAAGCACCAACTTTGGACTTGGAGAACAACGCTTTTTGGGCGACGGTGTGATTACAGGATTCGGCACGATTAACGGCAGAACAGTATATGTGTTCTCACAAGATTTTACAGTGTTCGGTGGCTCGCTTTCAGGCGCGAATGCCGAAAAAATTTGCAAAATCATGGATTTAGCCATGAAGAACGGCTGTCCCATCATTGGGCTTAACGATTCAGGCGGTGCGCGTATTCAAGAAGGGGTTGATTCACTTGGTGGCTATGCGGATATTTTCCTGCGCAATACGCTTGCTTCAGGGGTTGTGCCACAAATTTCAGCCATTCTCGGTCCATGTGCAGGTGGCGCAGTTTATTCGCCCGCCATTACCGATTTCATCTTGATGGCGAAAAATACAAGCTACATGTTTGTTACAGGACCGAACGTCGTCAAAACCGTAACGCACGAAGAAGTAACGTTTGAAGAACTCGGCGGTGCGGAAACACACGCGAGTAAATCAGGTGTGGCGCACTTTGCTTGCGAAAATGAGTTAGAAGTGTTCGAGACGATAAAAAAATTACTCTCCTACATGCCCCAGAACTGTGAAGACCGTCCTGCCGATATTCCCGAAGTGCCGCCACTTCAAGATGCAGGACAGACCCTCGATAACATTATTCCCGACTCGCCGAACAAACCTTACTCTATGCGTGAAGTGATTGCCAACATCGTCGACGGCGGCGAATTTTTAGAAGTCCATAAAGATTTTGCGGAAAGCATTGTGGTCGGATTTGCACGGCTTGGCGGTATGAGCATTGGCGTGGTAGCGAACGAGCCGAGCAGACTGGCAGGCGTGCTGGATATTAAATCGGCACGCAAAGCCGCTCGCTTTGTCCGATTTTGCGATTGCTTCAACATTCCGCTTCTCACACTCGTTGATGTGCCTGGCTTCTTGCCTGGCACCGACCAAGAGTGGAACGGCATTATCATTCACGGCGCCAAATTGCTGTATGCCTTCGCCGAAGCGACCGTCCCCAAAATCACCGTTATCACCCGCAAAGCCTACGGTGGCGCCTACGATGTGATGAACTCAAAGCACATTCGTGGCGACTTCAACTTCGCCTGGCCAACTGCCGAAATCGCCGTTATGGGCGCGCAAGGCGCAGCGGAAATCATCTTCAAGAAAGACATCGATGCCGCCGCCGATAAAGAAGCGGAACTCAAAAAGAAAACCGAAGAGTTCGAAAAACTTTTCGCCAATCCTTACCTTGCCGCCGAAAAAGGCTACATCGACGAAGTCATTTTCCCACACGAAACACGCGAACGGCTCATTCGCGCCTTCAGAACGATTCGATACAAAGTGGACATCAACCCGCGCAAAAAACACGGCAACATTCCGCTCTAATTATCAACTTCGGAAAGGCGAGCAAACCCACTCGCCTTTTTCATACATCGCCTGTTCAAAATGAACCTCTCAAGGTGAATCCTTTCAAGGTAAATTGAGACGCGCGTCTGATGAACGCAACTTCTTACGAAAAATCTTGAACGACCAAAGCCCTAATTTTTGCAACGCATATTGAATTGAGACGCGCAAGACGCCAAGCCCGTAAATCGAACTGCGGATGAAATTGATAGAGGAAGCTTCCTTGAAATACTTAGTTGGACAAGTGATTTCAGCAATATCAAAGCCCGCATAAAAAATCTGTGCGAGCATTTCGTTATCAAAAATGAAATCATCAGAATTAGCGTGATAATCGACGGCTTCCAACACTTGACGCGAAAAAGCACGGTAGCCTGTGTGATACTCAGAAAGTTTTTGTCGCATCAAAAGGTTTTGCACGAAGGTTAAAAAGCGATTGGCGATGTATTTGTAAAGCGGCATGCCGCCTTTGCGTGCGCCGCCGCCCAAAATGCGTGAGCCAAGCACGCACGGATAAACGCCGTTGGCGATGATGCTTGCCATTGCGGTCAAAAGTTTGGGCGTGTATTGATAATCAGGGTGAAGCATCACAACAATATCGGCGCCGAGCGAGAGCGCTTTGTCGTAACAGGTTTTTTGATTGCCGCCGTAGCCTTTGTTGCGCTCGTGCCGAATGACGTGCCGAATGCCAAGCTTTTTTGCAAGCAAAACGGTTTCGTCGCAGCTGGCATCATCGACGAGCACAACCTCGTCGACGATGTCAAAGGGAATTTCTGCGTAAGTTTGCGCCAATGTTTTTTCGGCGTTGTAAGCAGGAAGCACGACGACGAGTTTTTTTCCGAGAATCATTTGTGCTGCGCGTTCAAGATGCGAGTGAGTTCAGAAGCCAAGAGCCGTAAATCTTCGTCAAGAAAATGCGAGGAGCGTAAGCGTGCGCGTTTAACTTCTTGAAGGTCGATGACGGCGTCAATCGCATCTGGTTCGAATGTTTTTGCTTTGGCTATTAGATGCCCGCTCGGCGAAATGATTTCCGAGCCGCCCCAATATGAAAGCCCGTCTTCATTTCCAATGCGATTCGCCATCACCACATAAATGCTGAACAGATTGGCGTAGGTGCGCGTCATCATTTCCCATGTTTTTGCGATGCTCAATTCACCAGTTTCAGTATCAAGGCGAAGCGGACTTGCAACGAGCGAGAAGAGCACTTTTGTGCCTTGCATGGCGAGCAGATACGGAAGCGTTACGTGCCAATTGTCTTCGCAAATAGCAACCCCAAGCGTGCCGAGCCGGCGTGAGTGAAATGGGGCAATGCGTTGCCCTGCTGAAAAGTAACGCAGTTCCTCGAACATACCGTAAGTTGGCAGGAAAACTTTGCGGTGCACCACATGCGAGGCTCCGTCTTCAAAAAAGAATGCTGCATTATAGACACCGAAGTCATCGGAAAGTTCAATGCCACCGCAAAGAATTGAGATATGCTTGGAAAGCGCCCGAAGCGGCTCAAAGCGTTTATCCGTAATCGGCAAGGCGAGGTCTTGTGCTGCATCTTGAACATTGTAGCCCGAAAGTGAGAGTTCTGGAAAGACAATGAACCCAATGCCGTCTTGAATCGCTGCTTCAACTTGTGAAAGATGTTGTTGGAGATTTTCGTCAAAGTTGGCAAGAACGCCACTGGTTTGCGCGACGCGAAGTTTGACTTTCATGAATGCTGGTCAGTTGAAATTCCAAAAGTCGATTTAAGCGAATCGAACCATCGATTAACAGATGGCTTGCCTTCAAGAAGGATTTCGAAGGCGTCAAAATCACGGTTCATAATGTGCGACTTCAAAACATCTAAATGTGATTCAGTTTCGGCTTCCATCTCTTTGGTCAGAAGTTTTGGATTTGGAAATGTCTCTTTGGTCAGCATGCGTGGCGGGTGAAATGAAATGAAAAGTTCTGGCTTTTGTTCGGCAATGTAATCAATGCGCGTAACTACGGAGCAAAGATACACCGACGGCGTGCGTTCTAAAACTTGTTCGGCGATTTTCGCCGCACCTGAAAAGAACTTTATCGGGCGTTTGTCGATGTGTTCAATAATGCCTTGTGGAAAAATCCAAAGCGCATTTTGCTTATCGGAACGCTCGGTGAGTTTTTCGGTCGCGTATTGAATCGTCTTAATGGCTTCGCGCGGGTTTTCGCGCACAATTGAGAACGCTCCGAGCCGTGTGAAGAATTGATAGCGCACGAGTTGCTTATACTCAATGATGATGTAAAGATTTTGGTTGAAGTAAGTCTCGGTCAAGAGTTGCGACCAAAAGCCGTCCCACCAATATGCATGATTGAGATAAAAAATGATAGGCGTCTGAAGATTCATTTCCGAAAGGTCTCGCGCGCCTTTGACGCGCAATTTGTCAAAATGCTGTTTGAAGGCACGCCGCGAATACCAACCAAACCAAGCGGTGTAAAGCGGACTGCGTCGGACTTTGAGCATAGCCGGTTTGAAACTTGATGAAGCGAATAGTGTAATGAGCGTTGATAGTCGTTTTGACCGATTTCGAGAATAAATCGCCCATTTCAACTGTGCTCTTTGCACCAGAGTGTCGAGGATAGTGTGATTTGCGCTTTTGCAGTGCGCTGTGCTTTTTGTAAGTTACAGCTAACACAATGGTTAAAGCCACAACGGTCTAAAGCCACTGTTGGCAAGTTAGTAATTCGTTCTTGAAGTAAAATCGTTTTTTGAAGTAAACCATTAAAGGAGTGCGGTTATGGTAAGTCAATTTTTTTCAACACGAGAGCTCTCCGAACTTTGCGCAGTCGGAGAAACCACAGTCAAACGATGGGCAAACATGGGGCTCATCAAATACCATAAAACCATTGGAGGACATAGAAAGTTCAAGCTCGACGATGTGTTAGATTTCATCGAGAAAAATCATATTCGGGTTTCGCCTGAGCAGATGGAGCGGCTGCAAGCGCAGAAGCGCAATGCCGAAGCGATTGATTTGAACACGGAAATTTTGCTGGTGCGTGGCGATGTGAGCGCGCTTGCGGAGAAACTGACGGAATACTTGCTTGCCTTCAAAAAAAATGAAGTTGAAGCGTTGCTCAGCAAAGCCATCGAGCGAATCCCCTCGTTTGCCGTGATATTTGATAATATGATTGCGCCGGCGATGCATCGCATTGGCAACCTGTGGTGCGAAAAGAAACTCTCCATTAGTGATGAGCACATCATTACGAACATCATTGTAACAGCCATTCTTCGTACGAAAGTCAGATTCGAGGCCAGTTTGCAAGAAACCAAAGAGCAAAACCTCTCTGCCCTGAACTTGCTCTACACAAACACACAAGGTAAGGCACAAGGGAATGCAACAGGAGAAGTTCAGCCTAAAAATCCTTTGGTGATTGTGGCAACCTGCCCGGAGTCTGAATTTCATGAAGTGCCGCTCTTGGGTGTCTCGTTAGTGTGTGAGTCGTTAGGATTTCAAGTGCGTTATGTCGGCGCGGCAGTTCCGTTCAAGGATTTAGAATTGGCGGTGGAAGAGCATAAGCCTGAAATGTTGTGTATGTCGATTACGAATGCGCGTCTTCATGCGCCTGTGTATCGGCGTTACGAGCAGTTCCGCAAGTTTCTTGCCAAGCATTATGTCAAGTTTATTATTGGAGGGCAGTTCATTGGCGAAACGAAGTCGCACCCGCTGCAAGCCGATTTTCGTGCACGCAGTTGTAGCGATTTAGAGCGGTATATCAGGGAGAATTATGAAATCGCCCCATCATTAACGCAAGTGAATCAAAAGTCGATGAATTGACAACAATTCGTGCATATCGACCATAACTGAGTGTTAAAAATCAATCCTGTTCTTTGTCAGTCTGTCCATAAAGGCATAACGTGGGCTTGTAGTGAAGATGTGTCGCTACCGCTGTAGAAGTTTGTGACAGCGTCTTCAATCTCGCCGTGTGAGGCGGGTTTGAAAGTCCGTAGTTCGTGTCGGGAAATGAACTTCCATAACGACACGCTATCACCGTGTAGTCTCAAACGATAAACATTGGATTAAGGAGAATACAATGGCAGATCAAGAAAAACCCACGCCTTCGGGTGGAGAAGGCGGCGGTGCGCCAAAGCGACCTCTACAAGCCGCGAAGTTGCAAGCCGCATCTAAGAAGCCGGCCGCGGCGCAAGCTGCAGCTAAGGCACCTGCGCCTGCTAGAGAAGGTGCAAAGACAGCGTCTGCTCCCTCTAAACCCGTGGTGATGGAAGCAGATGTCGCCGACATGAAACGCTTCCTGCTCAAACGCACCGAAACCCGCACCACAAAGTGGTTTCAAGTGTTTGACGCAGATAAACTGACCGACGAACAAGTTTTCGGTGGACACCTTGCGCTCTTGGGCTGTCTGGGTATCGTGATGGGGATTTACTACATCTCGGGTATTCAAGTCTTTCCAAACGGCGCAGTGGGGTTCTACGATAACTGGTTCTATCTCACCATTAAGCCCCGAATGGTGTCGCTTGGTATTGATACTTACAGTCCTGAAACAGCCGACCTGATGGAAGCGGCGCGCAAACTCTTGTGGTGGGCGGGCATTCACTTCGCCGCAGGTGCGTTCCTCATCTACGGCGGCTGGAAGCACTGGACAAGCGACCTTTCAAACCCACTTGCTTTCCTTTTCTTCTGGAACCGTGATGCTGCTGTTCCGGGAAACTTCCGCGACTTCCGCATTCTTGGAAGCATCATTCCTGGCGGTATTGGCGGACGCTCAGCGAAGAACTACGCAGAAGCTCTCGGCGCACACACCATCTACCAAGCCTTCCTCTTCCTTGCTTGGGGATTCGTCATGTGGTTTGCGCTGGGCATTACACCTGAGCCTGACTTCCAAAAGATTAACAGCGAAGCCTTTATGTCGTTCATCTGGGCGGCAGTGTTCTTTGCCTTAGGCTTTTACTGGTGGGCAAATCCGCCACGTGCCGCAGAACACTTAAACGACGACTTGAAGGCAATCTTCTCAGTTCACCTGACCTCAATGGGTTATGTGAACATTGCACTTGGCATTTTTGCCTTCATCGCCTTCAAGCAAAATCAATTCTTCTATCAACAACTCAACGACCTCGTCTTCTACATCTACGGCGAGCCGTTCAACCGCGTCGGCTTTGACGCCAACGGCAACATAGATTTGACGAAGATCGAGTATCCTGAATATCCGCCCTACGCGATTTTGCCCAAAAACGGCGCAACCTTCGGTATGGCGCAAACCGTGATTAACCTGCTGGCGTTTAACCATATCATTTGCGGATTCCTCTATGTCTTTGCAGGCGTCTTCCACGGTGGACAATACCTGCTCAAAATTCAAATGAGCGGACTCTATAATCAAATCAAGTCCAAGTGGATTGCGCTCGGTCGTAACAAGGAATTCCAAGTGAAGTTCGTCGGCACTATCATGGTGCTGTGCTTTACGACGATGATTTCCGTCTATGCCGTTATCTGCTGGAACTCGCTGTGCGAACTGAACATGATGGGCGCGAACATTACGATGAGCTTCTACTGGCTACGCCCGCTTCCAATGTGGCACTTTATGTTTGAAGACCCGTCAATCAACGACTGGTGCGCCTTACACGCGATTACAGCGGGCTGGCTCTTTGCGTCAGTGGCAACATCGCGCATTGCTTTCTTCTCACATACTTCGCCACTGTGGGAAGATTTAGGCTTGAAGAAGAACTCGTTCTCGTTCCCGTGCCTTGGTCCTGTTTATGGTGGCACTTGCGGCGTCTCGATTCAAGACCAACTGTGGTTCGCGATTCTCTGGTCGGTTAAACCGCTCTCCGTCATTGAATGGTATATTGACGGTGGCTGGCTCGCCTCGATGAACTACGGTATGGCAGTCGCAGATTGCAACGCATGGGACGCCATTGCAGGCTTGAAATATCACTACACAGGCGGCGTGTTCTACTATATGTGGACGGAAACACAAGCCATCTGGGCAAGTTCGCACTTGACCGTTGTGCTCTTGATTGGACACTTGGTCTGGTTCATCAGTTTCGCCGTGTGGTTTAAGGATAGAGGCTCGCGCTTGGAAGGTGCGGATATTCAAACACGCACGATTCGTTGGCTCGGCAAAACCTTACTCGGACGCGATGTCAAGTTCCGCTTCCCTGTGCTGAACCTCTCTGACTCGAAGTTCGCAGGCACAGTGCTTTATTTCAGCGGAACCTTCATGCTCGTTTGGCTCTATATCGCCAACGGCTTCTACATGACCAACCAACCAGCACCACCGCCGGTCAGCCAAGCCGCAACGCAAAGCGGCGACCTGCTTGCGGAAGTTGTCGGCTACTTGCTCAAACTCATTGGATAACCCAAAAAAGGAGCGACTCGGAAAACACGGATAAAGGGGGCTTGACAAAAGTCCCCTTTTTCTTTTATGCTCGAATTTTATGCCCGAAAAAGCACGTGAAAAATTCCTAAATTGCGCGTCTGAAAAACGCACTATGCAGAAATCTGAACCGAATCCGAAACACGCACGTCGCCGTCGCTTCAAGGCAAAGCGTCGCTTCAAGATGGGGCAAGTGAAACTGCCGCGCGTCTCTCGCTCTGCTTTCCCCTCGACCTTTACCGTCATGAATATGCTCTGTGGCTACGGCTCAATTATTTGTGCGGAACAGCGCGAGTATGCGCTGGCGGGGTGGTTCATTATTCTTGCTGCCGTGTTTGATACGATTGATGGCTTCGTTGCGCGATTAACAAATTCTTCGTCTGAGTTTGGCGTCGAGCTCGATTCGCTTTCAGATTTAGTTTCGTTTGGCGCCGCACCGTCGTTCCTTGCTTACAAATTCGGATTGGAGCAATTTGGAATCTGGGGCGCAGTGCTGAGTTCGGCGTTGATGGTCGGTAGCGGCTTGCGCCTTGCGCGGTTCAATGTGCAGCTTGTTGGATTTTCAAAAGAATACTTTTTAGGATTACCTACGCCTTCACAAGCCATGACGCTCTCAACATTCGTCATTTGGACAAGTAGCGAGTATCTCTTCACCGTCGAAGAAATGAAACTTGCACTCACTGCGCTCACGCTCATTCTCTCACTGCTCATGGTCAGCACGGTCAAATATGATTTACTCCCAAAGCCGAAAGAGTTCAGGAAGTATCCGTTCAAAACCATAGCCTTTGCGCTGGGCTTTTTAGCCATCTTGCTTTTTCAAGCCAAAGGATTTTTCTTTGCGATGTGTTTTTACATCATTTTTGGCATCGTGCGATATGTGTATTTCTTTTTCAGCGAAGAAATATCCGAGAGCCGCAGTGAGCCTGCCGCTGAGCCAATAGAGCCATCTTTAACAAAACCAAACTCAAACCAACTCAACTCACAACCATGAAACATCTCGTTGTTGCCCTTTTGGCAATTTCGCTTGCCAGTTGCGCCAAAAAAGAAGAACCAAAACCTCAACCTGCTGAAGCCCAAAAGCCTGCGCCGAAATTGGAAGAATGGGCGGAAATGGAAATTTTCCACAATGTGATGGCTGAAACTTTTCACCCAATGGAAGACGGTGAAATGAAACCTATCTTGACACGCGCGCAAGAAATGGCAGATAAAGCCAAAACGTGGCAAAATTCAACGCCGCCCGCCCGTTATGAACCTGTCAAGGATTCCGTGAATTTTTATCTCGCCAAACTTGTTAGCGAAGCGCAAGCCCTCGCCGATATGGTCGCTAAAAAAGCCAAAGAAGACGACATCAAGAAAAGTTTGACCGCCCTTCACGACCGCTACCACACCATTAGCGATTTCTGTTACTCGATTGATAAAGAGCTCAAAAAGAAACTGCGAGAAGAAGCCAAGCACGAAGCCGCCAAACACGAAGAAGCCAAACATTAACACCGCCATGTATCGAGCAAAAATCAAAGTAACCCTTCGCAAATCGATTTTAGATGTGCAAGGTAAAGCCGTTCAGTCGGCACTGCATAAACTCGGCTACGGCGATGTCGAATCGGTGCGCATCGGAAAGTATATCGAGCTTGAATTGAACGACCAAGATGAAGCCGTTGCGCGTAAAAATACCGAAGAGGCTTGCAAAAAATTGCTCTCTAATCCTGTAATGGAAGATTATAGTTTTGAACTCGAAAAAGTGTAGCGGCGAATGATGTGGCGAAAAGTCGAGGCGCGTTTAGTCTTGCTGCTTGTGTTGATGTTAATCGGCGTTGCATGTAAGAACGACAAAAACAACACGCGCTCGGTTGAATCTGTCAAGCCTGTCAAGGCAAACATCGTCAAGAAGAAAATTCAAGTCGATACCGCCTTCATTATGGTCGAGCTTGCCGACGACGAACAAAAGCGACAAATGGGCTTGATGTTTCGCGATTCGCTCGAAGCAAATAGCGGCATGCTTTTCATTTTTCCTGAACCCAAAAAACAAAGCTTTTGGATGAAAAACTGTCGCTTCCCGATAGACATTGCCTACATCGACGCCTCGCGCAGAATCACCGATATTATTTCAATGGAGCCACCTGACAGCCCGTTTATCCCCGACGATAGTCTGCCCACTTACCCTTCAAGTGTGCCTGTTCCCTACGCCTTGGAAGTGCCGAAAGGCTGGTTTGAAGCACGAGGAATCCGCGTTGGTGCAACGGTAAAGTTTTAAGATGAAATGAATATCCTGAAAGATGTGTTTCCGTTTTCGAAAATTGAACTTTAACTTCAAATGCGTTGTAGCATTCCCAACTCTAACGAACAAAGGCACACATGAAAGGAACGAAAACGACTTCCCCAAAAGCAACCGAAGTGAAGACCCGCAAGAGCGAAAAAAATATGCTCACGGCGGAAGAAATTTTCACGGAGTTTTTGAAGAAAAAAGGATATCGATCGACGCCTGAACGCGCTATGGTTTTGAATGAGATATATGCTTCCGCAGGACACTTCGACGCCGACGAAATTTTCATCAGAATGAAACAAAAGGGAAGCAACATCTCTCGCGCAACGGTCTATAACACCCTCGAACTGCTCGTCGAGTGCAACCTCGTTAGCCAAAACAGTTTTGGGCACAAGCATTTGCACTATGAGCGCATTTACGGCTACGAGCATCACGACCACATCGTTTGCGAAGATTGCGGCAAGGTCTTTGAATTTACCAATCCCAAAATCGAGGAACAGCAACAAACAGTTTGCACCAAGATGGGCTTTGAGATTGAACGGCATACGCTTCAAATTTTTGCGCGATGCACCAAGCCTAACTGCGAACATAAAACCGCCGACCGCCGCGACTAATCCAAAAGTCAGATGATTCTGAAAAAAATTGAAGACGAATTCTGGACGAGCAAACAGCGTCAGGAATTTCCGTTGCACTATATCCTTTCGTATCGCGCATCGTTCAAAGCCGAGTTGCCTGATTTCTTCATTCGACACTTCTCAAAACAAGGCGAAAGCGTGCTTGACCCCTTCGGCGGACGCGGCACAACGGCACTACAAGCAAATCTGCTCCGACGCATCGCCTTTCACAATGACATCAACCCGATTTCACAAAAAATTGCTTACGCTAAAACGCACCCCGTTGCGCTCTCTGAAATCGCAAAGCGACTGCAATCGTTTGACCTCACCACACACACGCCAATCGATGAGCATCAAGAACTCTTAGCGTTCTACCACCCCGACACATTGAAAGAACTCTTGAATTTGAGACGCGCCATTCAACAAAATTATGACGATGTCAATCGCTTCATTGAACTTGTTGCAGTCTCTCGCTTGCACGGGCATTCAGACGGTTTTTTCTCGGTGTATTCATTTCCGCAAATCGCCGTCTCGCCCGAAGCACAGCGTAAAATCAATGCAAAGCGCAACCAAACCCCGCCATATCGCGATGTCAAATCCCGCATTCTGCGAAAAGCAAAGCAATGCTTGCAAGGTGCATTGCGCTTTCAAGAACGCTTCCCTGAATCGCTCAACAATCAAATTCGCACAGGCGATAGCCGAAATATGAGTTGGATTGAATCCGAAACGATTGACCTCGTGGTAACCTCGCCGCCGTTCTTGGATAAAGTCGATTACATCAAGGATAACTGGCTCAAAGCGTGGTTCTACGGCATTAACGAAGATTCCTTCAAAGACGCTTTAGTGCAAACACGCAACTTGGAAGAATGGAAAACTTTTATGCGCGAGACCTTAAAAGAACTTTATCGTGTGGTAAAAGAAAACGGAACAGTTGTAATTGAAGTCGGCGAAGTGATGTATAAAAACCAAACGGTCAATTTAGATGAAATCGTTGCGGAACTCGGAGAAGAGGTTGGTTTTTCGCTCTACGCGATTTTCATTAACAAACAACGCTTTACGAAGTTGGCAAACTGCTTCGGCGTCGCCAACAACGAAAAAGGCACAAATACAAATCGTTGCGTTCTAATGGTCAAAGGTTATGCTCAACATTTGAATGTGCCTCTTGAAAAAACAACACTAAGCTTATTTGAAAACGATTACAACTCATGACCGATAAAGAAAGGTTGGCACGATATGAGAAACTTCTTAGACAAATCTTATAACCTTTGGAAGAAGTGCCGCTCGAATTATTTGTTCGCGCAATCTCTGAAAAACGCATGATACCCATCGATCCAAAAAATGAATTAGATGCGAGCCTTCTCAACCGACTTGAATTAGTTGTAAGACATGTTCTCAAAGAAATCAATAAAGTTGGAATCGATACATACAGACCGAATGAAGCTGGAAATAAGGCAGAAGAATTTGTAAGGTTAGCATTAGAAGAAAATTCTTTCAGGTTACACAAACTCTCTCAGAGTGCAGGCTATCCTGACCTTCTCATATTTGATGATGCCGAGAGACCAACATATTTGGAAGTAAAAACTTTCAACATCAAAACCATGAACTCTACATTGCGAAGTTTCTTTATTTCTCCTCCAAAAAAGAAAAGCAAAATTGAATTTGATGCGCGACACTTGCTTGTTGCTTTTCAGCTAGAAAGAAAGAATGCAAAGTTTTACGCGGAAAAAGCAAGCCTTTATAGCAAGCCTTTATGATATTGCGTTTCTAATGGGCGAGGTTAAGCGAGAGTTCAACACCAGCAATCAAAAACTTTATGCAAGTCCATACTCAAAAGAATTGTTCAGCCTTTTGGCATAAGGTAATCGTGCTTGTGTTGTGCGTGTGGAGTGTGGCGAATCTATGCGTTGCGCAGTCGCGTGGCGGGTCGGGCTTTGGCACGGTGCGCGGCAAGGTCTCCACGCTGTCAAACGAAGTCATTACGGAAAACTTCATCATTGTAGATTCGCTTACAGGCGAAAAAGCCGAAAAAGAATTTCGCCGAAGAAAGCAAGAGCCGATTGCGGGCGCGAAGGTGCGCGTGCTGGGCACATCGCTTGGCGCAATCACGGACGCCAACGGAAACTACATCATTCGCAACATCCCGCGCGGACTTTACGACCTTGCCTACTCTGCCGACGGCTACAAAACCGACATCTTCAAAAATGTGTGGATTAAAAGCGATACCATTTCCGAAATCGATATCTTGCTCGAAGAAAACATTTCCGCACAGCGCGAAGTCGTCGTAACTGCCAATCGCTTCGAGCAACGCCTTCAAGATGTCGCGATTTCTACTTCCATTCTCGAGCCTGATTTCATCACGAACCGCAACAGCATTTCCATCGATGAAGCCTTGCGCTTTGTGCCGGGCGTGAATTTTACGGGAGCCGATATTAACATTCGCGGCTCGAGCGGCGTGAGCTTCGGCGTGGGAAGTCGCGTGCAACTGCTTATTGACAACGTGCCACTGCTTGCAGGCGACGACGGCGCGGCAAAGTGGGACGCCTTTCCAACCGATTTCATCGAGCGTGTCGAAGTCGTCAAAGGGGCGGCAAGCGCGCTCTACGGCGCATCAGCACTTGGCGGGACGGTCAATATCGTTACGCAAAACTCCTACGAAACTAAAACCAGCCTCCTCGCTTACAGTGGCATCTACGACGCCCCACGATTCGACACATGGCGATGGACAAACCGCACACAGTTTTTCAACGGCGTTGAACTCTCGCACAAACAGCAGTTCGGCGCGCTCGGCGTTTATGGCTCGCTCTCACGGCGGAGCGACGAAGGCTTTCGCGAAAACTCGGACTTCGCACGACTTCGACTCTTCACCAAATTCGCCTATCGGCTTTCCGACGAATCCAATCTCACCACGCTCTTCACCTTTGCCGAAGAGCGTAAAGGCAACGCAATTTATTGGCAAGACTTGAACAACATCTTGCGCGATGGCTCACAAGCCAACGCACGGCTTTATTCCGATAAACTTTTCCTTGCGCCGATTTATACTCGGAAACTCTCGCAACGCACCACCTTTATCACGCGCGGGCGATACTACCGCACAAACTTCATCGACTCGCAAGGGCAAGGCTCGCTCGCAAACAGCATCGGCACAGAAGTGCAAGTGATTTCTCTTGTTGGAAGTAAATTTAACTGGACTTGGGGCGGCGACGCACAATACACCACCGTTTCATCAAGCCTGACGGGCGAGCATCAATTATTCAACCTTGCAGGATACGGACAAGTGGAATTTCCTATCCTGAAATCGCTAACCGTAAATTTTGGCATTCGTGCCGACGCATTGGTGCTCAACAGCGATTCGCTTACGGGCGACATCAAAAGCGGCGAGTGGATTGCAAGCATCAATCCGAAATTTGGCTTTGTCTATGCGCTTAACGAGTATTCATCGCTTCGCACAAGTTTCGGCACATCGTTCCGAAATCCTGCGATTACGGA
>CALKXI010000092.1 GCA_938003965.1 uncultured Chlorobiales bacterium | reverse complement strand
CAACGACACATTCTTAGGGCACGCCACCATCGCATATGGCTTGCGCAACGGCATTGCGCTAAACGGACACATCGGCTTCGGACAAAATCCTTACGACCCCTACTTCGGTGGCGACCTTCGCATGACACTTTTCGCTAATCGTAGCATCGGCTTTGATGCCTATTTCGGCGGACACGCAGGCGGCATTGGCAGTGGCTTGGACTTCGGCGGAATTTTAGACTTCAATCTCGGCGGCATTGGATTTATCACGGGGATTGACGGCGACTACGTCATGGAGAGCGGCGCAAACGCAACGCCGTTGAACTTCTTTGCGGGCGTCGAGATTGGTCTCTCGAGAAATACCCGATTTGCCGTTGTGGCAGGATTCGCCCTGACCAATAGCGCGACCAGTGAAATTACCGCAGGGTTCAACTTCTACTTCTAAGTTTTTGTTCAAAAGATTTTCGCTCAAAAGCAAAAGGCGAAAACGCTAAATAGGTTAGTGCTTTCGCCTGCTCATTTCTACCATTACAATTTTTACATCATTTCTTCAACAAGTTCCGATTCGCGCTCGACATCAGCAAGCGTGCCTTTGGACGGTTGAAGCGTTATCAAAATGAATTTGGACGTGGGCGTTTGGCTCTTATCGGCGTAGCTATCAATCGGCACGAGCACATTGGTTTCGGGGAAGTAAGTCGCCGTGCATTGTTTGGGAATGTTGAACGGCACCACAACAAAATGCTTGGCTACGCGACGCTCGCCGTTGAAGTGGCTAATAAGGTCGACGATATCGCCTTGTTTCAAATTCGCCTCGCGCATGTCGTCAGGGTTCATGAAGATGATACGGCGACCGTTGTAAATGCCACGATAGCGGTCGTCTAAGCCGTAAATCGTGGTGTTGTATTGGTCGTGCGAGCGAATGGTCATCATGATGTATTGCCCTTTTTCCAAGCGATGAACGGGAATCGGGTGAACAGTGAAATGCGCTTTTTTGTCAGATGTATGGAACACGCCTTCTCGTGCGCCGTTGGGCAAATAAAATCCTGCCTTTTCGCGCACGCGCTCGTTGTAGCGTTCGAAGCCGGGAATGGTGCGTTCAATCAAATCGCGAATGCGGTCGTAATCTTCAATGAGCCAATCCCAATCGACTTTGCTACGCGCCCCAAGTGTGGCTTTGGCGATGCCTGCAACAATCGCGGGTTCGCTTAGCAAATGTTCTGATGCAGGTGGCAGAGAGCCTTGCGACGAGTGAACAATGCCCATTGAGTTTTCAACGCTCACAAACTGCAAGCCGCCTTTTTGCATATCGCGCTCGGTTCTGCCAAGGCAAGGCAAAATCAAGGCTTCTTTGCCCGTAATGAGATGCGCACGATTGAGTTTCGTGGAGACATGAACCGTAAGGTTTGTGTTGCGAAGGGCTTTGGCGGTGTAGTTCGTGTCGGGCGTTGCCGAAAGGAAGTTTCCGCCCATTGCGATAAAGACTTTCGCCTTGCCTTCATACATCGCTTTGATGGCTTCGACCACATTGTAGCCGTGCTTTTGTGGCGGCTCAAAGCCAAAGACGTTTTGAAGCGATTGAAGAAAAGCAGGCGCAGGCTTTTCATAAATGCCCATCGTTCTATCGCCTTGCACGTTGCTATGTCCGCGCACGGGGCAAAGTCCTGCACCCGGCTTTCCTATATGACCGAGAAGCAGGTGTAAGTTGGTAACGGTTTGAATGTTAGCGACGCCGTTTTTGTGTTGTGTCAGTCCCATCGCCCAACACGAAATCATCGTTTTGGCAGTTTTGATGAGGTCGGCGAGTGCCTTAATCTGCTCGCGTGAAATGCCGCTTTGTTCGGTGATAATGTCCCACGAGGTTGCCTTCAAATCGGCAATGAGCGCGTCGTAGCCGGTGGTATGTTCGGCGATGAATTTTTTATCAAACACATTTCCCGAAGATTCTTCCGCCGCCAAAAGTTCTTTCATCACGCCTTTGAGCAAGGCAATGTCGCCGTTGATGCGCACTTGCAGAAACATGTGTGCGAGTTCCGTGCCTCTGCCGAGCAGGTCGAGCGGATTTTGCGGGTGCTTAAATCGCTTTAAGCCCGTTTCAGGAAGCGGATTGATATGAACGACTTTCGCGCCTTTACGCACCGCAGATTGAAGCGCGGAAAGCATACGCGGGTGATTCGTGCCCGGATTTTGTCCAATCACTAAAATCACGTCGGCTAAATCGAAGTCGGAAAGTTTGACCGTGCCTTTGCCAATGCCAATGGTTTCTTTCAAGCCAACGCCGCTCGATTCGTGGCACATGTTCGAACAGTCGGGCAGATTGTTTGTGCCGAATTGTCGCACGAAGAGTTGATAAAGAAACGCCGCTTCGTTGCTGGTTCTGCCTGATGTATAGAAAATGGCTTCGTCAGGTGAGGCAAGCGCATTCAAGTGTTTGGCAATGAGGTCGAAGGCTTCGCCCCAAGAGATGGGTTCGTAGTGCGTTGCCCCTTGTCGCAACACCATCGGTCTGACAAGCCGACCTTGTTTGCCCAGCCAATAGTCGGTGCGTTTGGAGAGGTCATAAACAGAATGTTGTCGGAAGAAGTCCGCTGTAACGCGCTTCGTGGTGGCTTCTTCGGCGATGGCTTTGGCGCCGTTCTCACAAAATTCAGCGACGGCGCGGTGGTCGTCGGGGTCAGGCCATGCGCAACCAGGGCAATCAAAGCCGCCCATTTGATTGACTTCCAAGAGCATTTTCAAGCCGCGTGTAACGCCCATTTCCGAAATCGCATGCTTGGTTGCACTCACAACAGCAGGAATGCCTGCCGCAACTTCTTTGGCTTTGCCGACTTTCAACGCTTCGTCGTCGGGCAAGACAGGCGTTGTGGCAATCGGCGTCGGGGTTTGCTCAACGGCTTTGGCTTTATCTGAACCTTCATTATCAAAACGCGCACTCATGATTTTACAGATGGTTTAGCGTTGGTCAAGTTGTTTTGTTGATACACTCATTAGCGTGTGCAAGTTTAGCACTTATGCCCGGCTTCAACAGGCGGATGCGCATAGTTGTCGGATTCGTCCTCGTTCGGGCGCGGTGCTAAACATTGAAAATCCTTTTCAACCAAAATGTAAAGCGACTCGCCGTTGTCGAGTGGTTGATGGGCTTCAAATCCGACTTGCTCCGTCTCAACCCAAGTTTGAGCAAGGGCTTTGGGCAGATGAACGGTAATCGTGCAGTTTTCCATCGTTGCCGAAAGTGAAGGCACGTCGGAAACTTGCATCGCGTATTTCATTTGGGCATTGCCCGCGAAGTGAATCGCGTCTTCAACATAACCGTCGCTGCCGATTTTAGCAACTTCGGATTTTGATAAGCGCAAGCGCAGTGTATTTCCTTTGATTCGCAGTTTCATCGTGATTGACGGTTAAGGTTAGCGGTGATTGGATTTTAATTCTTTCATCATAAACCATTGGTCGCCCGAATCTTCATGGTCGTTGTGGAAGAATCCGTTTTTGAAGTAGAAGCGTTTGCCGATTTCGTTTTGCTTATGCACGAAGCAGAAATACTTTTCCGAGCCTGTGGCAAGTGCGAAGTTTTCGCCGAGTTCGAGTAACCGTTTGCCGACGCCTTTGCCGATGTATTCAGGACGAAGGTAAATGCGGCGAAGTTCGAGCCCTTTATCGCAGAAGCCAAAATTACAAAAGCCAATAACGCGCTCACCGTCCAATGCCACATAAAAGCACATTTCGCCTGATTGAATTTTCGGCAGTAGCGCCATGAGCGACTCAGGTTCGTAATCCTTGCACACCATTTGCTCAATCATTTCAGGACTAAACACATTCTTGTAAGTTTCTTGGAATGATTGCAGAGCCGTTTCATAAATGCTTTGTGCATCTTTCGGCTCAAAGGTTCGGAAGGTAATACGCTCGTTCAGAACAGGCTTCTTGACGCGCCAATCGCTGGTGTAGATGTTGAATCGATTCGGTCGTAAAAATCCAATTAGCGTCATATCAAATTCATCAGCCAATTCAACTGCAAGGCTCGACGGCGCACCAACCGCGCATAGCATCGGAATGCCCGCCATCACGGCTTTCTGCACCAGCTCGAAACTTGCTCTGCCGCTCACCAAAAGAATCGAGCGTTCAAATCGATGTCCCGACAAAAGTTCTGCGCCGATAAGTTTATCGAGGGCGTTGTGCCGTCCAACATCTTCACAGACGCGAAGCAACTTGCCGTGTTCGTCAAACAGTGCGGCGGCGTGCAATCCGCCCGTTTGGTCAAAAATTTCTTGAGATTGGCGAAGCGTTTCAGGAAGGCTGTAAATCAATTCAGGGGAGACGGCGAAATGTTCTTTCCATCGTGTCGGACACGTATCGGCAAGACGCACCGCATTGATGGACGCCTTGCCGCACACACCACAACTCGACGACGTGTAAAAATGCCGCTCCAACTTCTTGAAGTCAACTTGAACCGTCGGCTTCAAGACAACGCGAATGATATTTTGATGTTGATTCTTTTGCGTGGAAGGAAAGTGATAATGAATGTCGTGAATGTCGGAGAGCGATTTGATAATGCCTTCGGTGAAGAGAAACCCAATCGCAAGTTCGGTATCGTGTGAGGGCGTGCGCATCGTTACCGAAAGGCTCTTGACAGTTGAAAATCCCTGCTCAAAACACGCAACTTGAATCTCGAGCGGCTCTTCAACGGCGAGCACATCTCTTGACTGCGTCATCGTTCCGCCGTGAACCTTGTGAATCTCAAACGATTGAATACTGCCTTTATTCATCGCTTCTCCGTTGTCTAATGTTGTTTGCGGCTAAAATTGGAAACCGCACTTGGAACAGGAATAGGGCTTAAAGACAAATAAACCTATCTGTGAATTTTAATCGTTTCAACCTAAATCGTGCGCGAAGTAGCAATGCCGTGCGATTGTGCAAACGAAATGGCTTCGTCGTATCCGGCGTCGGCGTGGCGAAGCACGCCCATAGCAGGGTCGCTATTGAGCACACGCGAAAGGCGTTTATCCATTGCCGTTGTGCCGTCCGCAACAATCACCATGCCCGCGTGAATCGAGTAGCCAATGCCAACGCCACCGCCGTGATGCACGCTCGTCCAACTTGCGCCGTTTACGGCGTTGATGAGCGCGTTAAGAATGGGCCAATCGGCAATGGCGTCGGAGCCATCTTTCATCGCTTCGGTTTCGCGATTGGGCGAGGCAACACTGCCGCAGTCCAAGTGGTCTCTGCCAATTACAATCGGGGCTTTGACTTTGCCTTTGCGAACAAGGTCATTGAACCGCAATCCGGCTTCTTCGCGCTCTTTGTAGCCAAGCCAACAAATGCGCGCGGGCAATCCTTGAAAGGCGACGCGCGTTTGCGCTTTTTCAATCCAGCGTTTCAGTGGTGCGTGGTTCGGGAAGAGCTCGAGAATGGCTTTATCGGTTTCGTAGATGTCTTGTGGCTCACCGCTTAATGCTACCCAGCGAAACGGACCTTTGCCTTCGCAAAAGAGCGGACGAATGTATTCAGGTACAAAGCCCTTGATGTCGAAAGCATCTTCGACGCCCATCTTAATGGCTTGTCCGCGAATGTTGTTTCCATAATCAAAGGTAATCGCGCCCATTTTTTGAAGCGCGAGCATGGCGCGCACATGTTGCGCAATGGATTCCATCGCGCGACGCTTGTAGACTTCGGGCTGTTTTTGGCGTAGGTCGTTCAAATCTTCATCGCTCGAAGTTTGAACGGGAACATATCCGACGAGTTCGTCGTGCGCAGAAGTCTGGTCGGTGAGAATATCGGGGACGAAGTTTCGGCGCACGAGTTCGGGCAGAATTTCCGCCGCATTTCCCAAGAGTGCGACGCTACGCGCAATGCGGTTTTGTTTGTATTCCGTAACCTTCTTCAAGGCTTTGTCTAAATCGGTCTCGAGTTCATCGACGTAGCGTGTTTGCAAGCGTTTCTCGATTCGGGCGCGATCGACTTCAATGGCAAGAACGGTGGCGTTGTTCATTGTGCCAGCGAGCGGTTGCGCGCCGCCCATGCCGCCAAGTCCGCTCGTAACAATCAGCCGTCCTGAAAGGTCGCCGCCGAAATGTTTTTGAGCGCATGCGGCAAAGGTTTCGTAAGTGCCTTGCAAAATGCCTTGTGTGCCGATGTAAATCCAACTGCCTGCGGTCATTTGTCCATACATCGTTAAGCCGAGTGCTTCGAGTCGGCGAAATTCGTCCCAAGTTGCCCATTTCGGCACAAGCATGGAATTAACGATAAGCACGCGCGGAGCTTCTTCGTGCGAGCGCAACACGCCAACTGCTTTGCCTGATTGAACGAGCAACGTTTCATCATTCCCCAGCGATTGAAGTGCGCGCAAAATAGCACGATAGGCGTCAGGATTGCGTGCCGCCTTTCCCGTTCCGCCATAAACAATCAAATCTTCAGGACGTTCAGCCACTTCGCTATCCAAGTTGTTTTGAATCATTCGATATGCCGCTTCTTGATGCCAGCCTTTGCACGAGAGCGATGTGCCACGTGGCGCGCGTTGCGGTGATAGTTTTTCAGTCATAGTTGCAAATGTTAAAATTGCGTGTGCTCAAAACTTACGCCAACAAAATGAAAAAACCGTCGTCCGCTCTCCGAAAAGAAATTGACGCACAGTTGCGCCAAGCCATTGCACTGCGCTTTTCCAAACCACACGAGGCGGAGCGTTTATCGAGACAAGCGTTGAAACAGGCTGAAACGATTGGAGACGCGCGGCGCACCGCACAAGCGCATTTAAGTTTAGCAAGGCTTGCCTTCGATAAGTCAGAGTTTGAGCAAGTCATAGAACACTGTAACACGGTTACGCGACGTTCATCAAAATCTCTCGACCTTTTGGGCGACGCTCAAGTCTTGTCAGGATTAGTGCAATGGCAAAAGGGCAATCACCCCAGCGCGCTTGAATGTTACCTTTCAGCAATCAATCTCTGGAAAAAGTCAAAGTTGAACACAAGTGACTTGCAAGTGCGTCTATGCAGTGTGTTCGTCAACATCGGGCATCTTTACACCGAAACGAGCCACTACGAAAAAGCCCTCGATAATTACTTCCGTGCGATGTCTTATATGACCGACCAAACCGATGCGCATGTGCGTTCA
>CALKXI010000091.1 GCA_938003965.1 uncultured Chlorobiales bacterium | reverse complement strand
GTCAGCAGTTTTGTTTCGAGTTCAGTGATGGATTCGGGAATGGACATCGTTCAACGAGTTTTCAGAGTTTCGACTATGTGCGCTTTCAAATTTCCGAAAGCACCGTTGCTCATCGCAAGAATCACATCGCCACGATGTAAATGACAAGATAAAAAATTTACAATATCCAATGGATAATTTTTTGGCGCAGGCACAGGCGACGCATATCCGATTTTTCCTTGCGATTCAAGTTCGGAAACAATTTTCTTTGTGTCCAAACGCGCTTCGGGCATGTAGCGTTCAGGGCGGTCAATCGCGCCAAGCGCAATCACATCGGCAAGTTCAAAACACTCGACTAACTCTTTCTGAAAAATGTTGCGCGTGGTAGTGTTGGAGCGCGGCTCAAAGCACGCAACGATTCGGCGATTCGGATACTTCTGCCGCACGGCTTTGAGCGTTTCGCGAATTGCCGTTGGGTGATGGGCAAAATCATCAATCAGCGTAATGCCATTCAATTCTGCAACAACTTCCAAGCGTCGCTTTGCATTTTTGAACGAACTCAGTCCGCTTTGAAGCATTTGAGGCGAGAACCCCAAATGAAGACAAACCGATAGCGCGGCGAGCGCATTGCGAACATTGTGTTCGCCCAACAGCGGTGAGCAAAAACGCGCCACAAATTTGCCGTGCTTATGCAAAGAAAAATGCGTGTCATTTGTGCCGTAATCAATCTCGTGTGCTTGCCATGTGGCAGTTTCGCCAAAGCCAAAGGTTTGAACAGGGGCAAGGCATTTTTCCGAAAGGCGCAACAGGCGTGCGTCGTCGGCGTTGAGAAGCACAAGCCCATTTTGCGGCACAAGGTTAAGAAAGCGTTTGAAGGAAAGTTCAATGTCGGCAATGGAATTGAAAATATCGGCGTGGTCAAATTCAAGATTATTGACGATGGCAATATCGGGGCGATAGTGAAGAAACTTACTGCGCTTATCGAAAAAGGCGGTATCGTATTCATCGCCTTCGGTAACGAAGTATCCATTGGTTTCGCGCTTCGACGCACGACAGCCTTCGCCGAAATTTTCAGGAATGCCGCCGATTAAAAATCCGGGCGAAGCATTGCACGATTCTAACAGCCACGCCACAAGCGAAGTCGTGGTCGTTTTGCCGTGTGTGCCTGACACCACAATCGACGTGTGCCGCTGAATCAAGTATTCACGCACGATTTCAGGCATTGAGACTAATCTCAACCGTCGATTCAGCGCGACTTCCAACTCTGGATTGCCGCGCGAAATCGCATTACCCACAACGATTCGTTCAGGCGTTAGCGTCTCTAAATGCTCGGCATTGTAGCCGTTGAAATACGTAATTCCATTCCGTTCCAAAAAATCGCTCATTGGCGGATAGACATTCGCATCGACGCCTGAAATGCGGTATCCAAGTTTTGAAAGTGCGACAGCAACGCTTGCCATTGCTGTGCCGCCAATTCCGAGAAAGTAAAAATCAAACATTCACATTGAGAGGTGAAATTATGTGAAGCCACAAAATAGCATCTAAACCGAGAATCATCGGAATCGCATCTGCAATTGTTCAATCCGATAAACCGTTGCCTTCTTTGACGGCGCAAAGGTGAAGGCGAAATTTTCGGGGTTAACTTCGCGCTCGTTGTAGCGAATGAAAACTTGGCGCGAGGTGTAAGTGCTGTCGGAAGTGTAATCGTAGGCGACAAGTTCAACTTCTTTCGGAAGCGGACGCGGCAAGCGTTGCAAGGTTTCAAAGCCGCTGAAGAAAATCGCGCCGAGCGTTTTGCCATCGCGCGTTATCAAACGAAGCGACTCAACCGCCGTCGTTGCCGAATCAACCTCAATCACTTCGTCGAGTTCGCCATTCTTCAAAAAGAACGCGACCTTTCCATCGCCGATGCTTGCCTTGTAGAGAAAAGCCGTCGCGGTATCGACTCGAGGCAATCCTAAAAAAGCATCTATCAAATCGGAAAAATTCGCCGAAAGCCCTGTAATGCGTTGAAGGTTAGCGGGAGAATTTTCGCCGACATACAAGCGTTTCTCGAGCGGGCTATAAAGGAAAACGCTATCGGTGCGCAAGAGCGCATCAAAGGCGGTAATGCCAAAGAAAATTGAGCCTGTCAGTTGCATGGCTTCGCCGCGCTTAATGCGCATGGTGCAGTTCAGGCGTTGGTTCATTTCGGGCGTGCGAATCTGCATAGAGCCGTAGCCGTGCATCGTCTTGAAGGTTGCAATTCCTTCCATTGAGCGTTCAAACAACTGCAAAAGCGATGAATCAAGTTGTGTTTCGGCTTTGGTCGATAAATCCGATTTTGGAATCTCCTTTGCCGTCCGACATCCGAAAAAGAAAGTCAAGACAAGAAAGAGCGCAACAAGAAAAAGATATTTTGAGAAACTCGGTAAAGCAGACATTGAAAGTGACGATTGAGTTAAAGCACGTCTTGATTTGAGATGATGCAAAGACGCAAAGCGCATGAAAAAGGTGCAAGAACGCTAAAAATGATGGAGAATGCTAAAAATTGCACATCATTTTGATAGGCTAAAAAAATTAGGAAAAAATCCTGTTTTACTTGTGAGAATTAAAGTAAAAGTGTTAAAATTGTTCTTGAAAGTAAGGCAAAACAAGGTTACGAAAGTGTAAAACTTTGTGCGAAAATCTCAGTTTATTTTGCAAAAATTCTATATTCAAAACGAAATGATGGCATTGCGCCTTCATAAAGTTTCTTTCAAAACACTCAAAAACAGGAGAAAAAGAAATGCAACCAAAAATCTGGATGAACGGGCGTTTGATAAAATGGGAAGATGCAAAAATTCACGTTTTATCGCACGTGGTTCATTACGGCTCATCGGTTTTTGAAGGCGTTAGATGCTATCATACCGAAAAAGGGTCGGCGGTGCTGTTTCTCAAAGAGCATGTGCGACGCTTGTATGATTCGGCGAAAATTTATCGAATGGAAATCCCATTCACGCAGTTGGAATTGCGCGAAGCCGTGTTAGAGACCGTAATGGCAAGCGGGTTGAGTGCATGTTACATTCGTCCGATTGTCTTTCGTGGAGAAGGGGCGTTAGGGGTTAATCCGTTGAAATCCAAAGTAGAGGTTGCGATTGCCGTTTGGGAATGGGGAAGTTATCTCGGTGAAGATGCTCTTGAAAAAGGCGTCGATATGCGCATTGCTTCGTGGCGACGCATTGCGCCGAACACGACTCCGTCAAGTGCGAAAGCGGGCGGAAATTATTTGAACTCATCGCTCATTAAAATGGAAGCCGTGCTCGACGGCTATTCGGAAGGCATTGCGCTCGACATGAACGGCTATGTTGCCGAAGGAAGCGGCGAAAATATCTTTTTAGTGCGCGATGAAGTGATTTACACGCCGATGACGGCGCAATCGCTCTTGCCCGGCATTACACGCGGTGCGGTTATCAAACTGGCAAAGTCGCTTGGCTACGAAGTGCGCGAAACGCTCATCAGCCGCGAAAGCCTCTATGTTGCCGATGAAGTGTTTGCGACAGGCACTGCGGCGGAAATTACGCCCGTGCGCTCCATCGATAAATACAAAATCGGAACAGGCGAGCGCGGCGAAGTAACCAAAGCCCTCCAAGAGGCTTACTTCGACATCATTCGTAACGGAAACGATAAATACGGTTGGCTCACTTTCCTGCCTGAACCGAAACAAAAAGCGAACGGCATGCACAGAGAAGTTGCAAAAGCGTAAAAGCGACAAACATAGATAGCATACAAGTCCGCTCAACAAGGGCGGACTTTTTTTGTGAATTTTCGTCAAAGTCTTTTATTTTGCGCCTACCTTTTGAAGTTTTCAATGAGAAGAAACACAAGACGATGCACTTACACATTTTGAAATCAAAAATTCATCGCGCAACGGTTACTCACGCCGATTTATACTACGAAGGTAGCATCACGCTCGATGCCGATTTGATTGAAACGGCAGACATGATGCCGAACGAGAAAGTGCAAATCGTCAATAACAACAACGGCGCACGCTTCGAGACCTACATCATCGAGGGAGAACGCGGGTCGGGCGTCGTGCAACTGAACGGCGCGTGTGCGCGTCTTGCCGCCGTCGGCGATGAAATCATCATCATGACCTACGCTGAAATGACGCGCGAAGAAGCCAAACAATACAAGCCGCTCGTCGTGCTCGTCGATAAACAAAACCGCCCAACAAAACTCTACCGTGTGGGAGAAGAATCGTTTGTGCTCACCTGAAAGCATCTTGACCATCACCAATCTCAACGATTTCTGACATGTCGTTAGCCATTGTGATTATGGCGGCGGGCAAGGGCACGCGAATGAAATCTGACTTAGCCAAAGTCCTTCACGCGCTCAACTGCCGTCCGATGATTCATTACGTCCTCGATACTGCCTTCGCACTCAATCCCGAAAAAATCGTGCTGATTGTTGGTCATCAAGCCGACGCCGTAAGGGAAGCGACGAACTTCTATCGCATTGATTACGCACTTCAATCGCCGCAACTTGGCACAGGGCACGCGGTTATGCAAGCCGAATCGGCGTTGAACAATTTTGAGGGCGAGGTGCTCGTGCTTTCAGGCGATGTGCCGCTGACCAACGCCGAAACGCTCATGGAATTGCTCAAAGTGCATCGCGAAAAAAAAGCCGTCGCAACCGTCTTAACCGCCACGCTCGAAGACCCAACGGGCTACGGCAGAGTGATTCGCGGCGAACAAGGCGACGTGCTCAAAATTGTTGAGCACAAAGACGCCTCGCCTGCCGAACTTGCCATTAAAGAAATTAACTCGGGCATTTACGCCTTCAACAAACAAAAACTCTTCGACGCCTTGAAGCAAATTTCAAACGACAATGCACAAGGCGAATACTACCTGCCCGATGTCTTCAAAATTTTCTTCTCAAAAGGCGAGCGCATTGCCGCTGTTACGGCAACTAACTTCGACGAAATTCGCGGCATCAATACGCCTGAACAACTCAAAGAAGCCGAAGCCATTTTACTTTCTCGCACATAATCACGATGGAAATTCTCGGAGACCGTCTGTTCCTGCGCCCGCTAAACTTTTCCGATTCGGAACGCCTTGTCTCGCTTATCAATGCGTCAGCAAACGACCTGCGCGAATTTATGCCTTGGATGCAAGAGAAAGTAACGCGCAAAGACGAAGATGAATTTTTGCTTCGTGCCGTTCAAGAAATGAACCTCAATCAAGCCTTTCATTTTGGCGTTGTGCTGAAATCGCACAAAGAACTCATCGGCGTGATTGGCACACACCCGATTGATTGGCTAAACGAATCGGCAAGCATCGGCTACTGGATTGCGACAGAATTTGCAGGCAAAGGCTATGCTACCGAAGCCACCGTGCTGATTTTGGAAGGCTTGTTTATGGAAGTGAAATTGCATCGTGTTGCCGTATCGGCGGCGACTGACAACGTCGCAAGCAATCGCGTCATTGAAAAAATCGGATTCCGCTTCGAGGGCGTGCAGAAACTCGCAGGCAAAGTTGCCCCTTCACGATGGAAAGATTTGAACACTTTTGCGCTCTTGAATGACGAATACAAGCCGATGCGCAAGTCGCTCTTCGAGAAATTTCTGAACGGAAATTATCCGAAGGTGAAATTGGCTTAAAGAGAATTGGCTTAAAGCCGAAAGCGTGTTAAGTTTCGCACAAGCAACTTCAAACACCATGATGGAACGATGGATGTCGCTCGCCTTGCGCGAAGCCGAAAAAGCGTTTGAGAAAGATGAAGTGCCTGTGGGTGCGGTGGTATTGGACTCGAACGGAAGCGTGGTCGGGCGCGGGTTTAATCAAACCGAAATGCTTGGCGATGCAACCGCCCACGCCGAAATGATTGCTCTGACGGCGGCGATGGCAACAATGGAATCGAAGTATCTTCAAGATTGCACGCTGGTCGTAACGCTCGAGCCATGTCCGATGTGTGCAGGTGCGATTCTGCTTGCCAAAGTCGGGCGCGTTGTCTTCGGTAGTTATGACGCCAAAATGGGCGCGGCAGGAACGCTCTTCAACTTGCTCGAAAATCCCAAACTCAATCATCGCGTCGAACTCATCGGCGGCATCATGGAAGAAAAGACAACGGCACTCCTTAAAGAATTTTTTGCCAAAGCCCGACATGAACGAAGCCATGCACGAACCCACCAACAAAAAAACGGTCGATAATCCTTCGGAAATTTTTCCGCTTCTTTCCGACGAGACGCTACTCAACTGCATGCACTGCGGCTTGTGCTTGCCGACGTGTCCAACATATAGCCTCACAAATTTAGAACGCTACTCGCCACGCGGACGAATCCAACTGACGCGCGCCATTTTCGAGGGAAAGTTCAATGATGAAAAAGAAATTCAAGACGTCAGCGATGCTATCAATACTTGCTTAGGCTGTTTGGCATGCGTAACGGCGTGTCCTGCGGGCGTCGATTACGAAACGATTTTTGAAGCCGCCAAAGACCGCGTTCAGACGCTCGAGAACAATAAGCCTGCCTCAATCCTGAAAAACGTGGTCATGAAGCACATTTTTCCGTATCCTGCACGATTCAAGGCAGTTTCGCGACTGCTGTATGTGATTCAACAATCACCGTTAGCGCAAAACTTGCCCGACGGATTGAAACGCGCATATGAGCTTGCGCCCGCCTTTTCAGAACACTTTTTTGATGAAACCTTCACGCCAAATCCGAACCTCGAATCAGTTCAGTTTCTTTCAGGCTGTTTGATGAACACAGCGTTCAGCGAAGTGCATGCGCATACGGCAACCGTGTTGGAAGTCGCGGGAAAAACAGTTCAAATGCCGAAAGGACAAATCTGTTGTGGTGCATTGCACGCGCATAATGGCTATGTAAGCGAAGCCAAAAAGATGGCGGAAGTAAACATTTGCGCCTTCGAAGGAAGCGATGCGCCCATCGTTACGAACTCTGCGGGGTGTGGCGCGATGATGAAACACTATCCGAAACTCTTTGAAGAAGGAAGCGAATGGCACAAACGCGCAACGAGCGTAGCAAAGCGGGTGCGCGATTTGTCGGAATTTCTTGCGGAACTGAACTTCGCTCCAACAAGAAAACTCAATGTACGAGTAACCTACCAAGACGCATGCCACTTAGAGCATGGACAAAAAATCAAAACGCAACCGAGAACACTTTTGCGACGCGCCTTTGCGGAAGTCGTTGAACTTAATTCGCCTGAATGTTGTGGCAGTGCAGGAATTTACAACCTCTTGCAACCCGATTGGTCGGAAGAATTTTTGAAACTCAAAGTCGAGGCGATTCAGAAAACGAAGGCGGATTTTGTGATAACCGCAAACCCGGGCTGTTTGCTACAACTCCAATACGGTTTGAAAGAGGCAGGTGTGAAAACGAAGGCGATTCATCTTGCAACGGCGTTGCAGATGGCAGTGAGGGGATAATCAAAGTGCTTTGCCGCTGTTATACTGCTGGCGCAATTTTTCAGCCATGGTTTCGGTGATGCCGTGAGAGACTTTGAAGCCGAATTTCTTTTGCAAAAATTCCTCAACGCGAACCCACTTATTTCCCATCTTAATTTTTCCTGACCACGCGCAGATGGTAACCATTTCTTCAAGTTGCTTAATCTTTTCGGTCTGTTCGGCAATTTGTGCGTTCTTTTGGGCTTCTTTGAGCGCGAACTGCAGTTCAAGTGCATTGATTTTTTCGGTCATTTGCTTGCCGAACTGCTTTTCAGAGACTGCCACATATTTTTTGTGATAGAGAAGT
>CALKXI010000090.1 GCA_938003965.1 uncultured Chlorobiales bacterium | reverse complement strand
ATCCATGGCGTCGGTGTCACCTTGAAAGTCGGGAATGAGGACCTCGATTTTTGTAGTGGGGTGTTGCTTGCGAATTTCTCGGATAGTTTCTGCCCAAATGCTTGCACCGCCATCAATGAGTTCATCACGATTGACGCTGGTGATAACGGTATGGCGAAGATTCATGAGTTTGACCATCTCGCCAACACGCTTTGGCTCTGCTAAATCGAGTTCGGTTGGACGTCCTGTTTTGACGGCGCAAAAGCCGCATGAGCGCGTGCATGTGTCGCCTAAAATCATAATTGTAGCCGTGCCTGATGCCCAACATTCGCCGATGTTCGGGCATCGTGCTTCTTCGCACACCGTGTGTAACTTGTAAGTATCAACAAGCATCTTCAGGCGCAAGTAGCCTTCGCCTGTCGGAAGTTTAACTCTAAGCCAATCAGGACGGGGTGTGCGTGGTACGGGGGAATCTATAACCGTTAAGGAATCGACTTTAATCATTCTGCTAAAAACTTTTGCAATTTTAGAGAGAAACGATGGAAATACCAAGCAAATTTCAAAATAAACAAAATAGGGGACAACAGTGCGCCCCCTATTCTTCGAATCCGTCAAAACAGTTAAGCGTTTTGAAGCATCTGCTTGAACTTCTCCAAAGTGGATTTGCGCTGCTCTAAGTTCACGCTTCCTAATTCTTCCCAATGTTTCAGACCTTTGCCCGCAGTGAGAATTTCCAACGCCTGTGCTTTAATGTCAGGTTGAAGTTGATTGACTTCCGATTGCAGTGCGGCAAGTGCAAGCACAATGACGGGGAGCACACCTTCGTCCTCCGCCATTGCTTTGAGTTCGTCTAACACTTGTTTCGTGGCTTGCACAACGCTTGCGCCGTCGGCAAGTGCTACTTCGAAGATTGCCTTTGCAGCTGAAGCGGCGTCGTTTTCAAAAAGTCCATCGCCCCAAATTCCCATTGGTTCAACTCGGTTAAAGTTTTAAAGAGAACTGTTTTCGTTATAGGATTCAAGCGTTTTACAGAGCGTTTGTAAGAAAAATCCTGCAAGCGCGCCGTCGATAATGCGGTGGTCGTAGGAAAGTGACAGGTACATCATGGAACGAATGGTAATCACATCTGAGCCGTCGTCCAGCGTTTTAACAACAGGGCGTTTTACAATCGCACCTGTGCCCAAAATTGCCACTTGCGGTTGATTGATGATGGGCGAACCAAAGAGATTGCCGCTTGTTCCATAGTTGGTCAGTGTGAAAGTGCCCCCTTGAATGTCGTCGGGAAGTAATTTCTTCGTGCGTGCGCGCAAGGCTAAATCTTGAATCGAGCGAGCAATTCCAACCAAGTTCATTTCATCGGCATTTTTAATCACGGGCACAATCAAGCCGCCTTCACCGCGTTCGCCAAGTGCAACCGCAACGCCGAAATTGATATACTTTTTGATGATGATTTTATCGCCATCAACCGACGCATTGAGCATCGGAAATTGCTTCAAGGTTTTGATTGCCGCCTCAACGAAGAAAGGCGTATAGGTGAGCTTGACGCCGTTTGTGGCTTCAAAAGTGTTTTTCTTTTTCTTCACAAGATTAACCAATCCTGTTACATCGGCTTCGGCAACGGAGGTTACATGCGCCGATGTTTGCTTGGAGCGGACCATGTGCTCGGCAATGAGTTTGCGCATGTTATCCATCTGCACGACTTCGGAGCGCGCAGCGTCGTAGACGACGGGGTGGTGGGCAGGAGCAGGCTTCGGTGCAGGCGGCGCGCTTTCAATTTTTCCAGTTGGCGCAACGGTCGTGGTAGAGACGGCAACGCCTTTTGCACGATTTTGAATGTAGTTGAGCAGGTCGGCTTTGGTTACGCGTCCGTCCATTCCAGTGCCCTTTATTCGAGCAAGTTCCTCCATCGAAATCCCTTCTTCACGAGCGATATTCAATACCACAGGCGTGTAAAATCGTCCCGATGTAGCTGCACTTTGAAATGTCTCGACAGCAGTGCGTGTACCATTCGTCTCCGACACTGCTGTGGAAGCAGGTGTCTTGCTCATGGCTTCCACTGTTGTCTCGCTCGGCGTAGCAGGTGAGGGCGACGGTGTAGGATTCACGGCTGTATCCGTTTCAATGATTGCAATGGCTTTGCCGACCGGCACCACGTCGCCTTCATTGAATAAAATTTCAGATAAAACGCCTGCGACGTTTGAAGGTACTTCGGCATCAACCTTATCTGTTGCAATACTCAATATGTTTTCATCTTTCGCTACTGGGTCGCCGACCTTCTTAAACCACTTCAAAATCGTGCCTTCCATAATACTTTCGCCCATTTTGGGCATAACGACTTCAAATTTTGCCATTTTCTTGATACTTATCCATTTAGTTATTCTTTGGTAGTGAAACGGTTGTGTTTTTCCAATATAAAAAAAGGCTCGGGAGAAAAGAAATAAATTCATTATGAAGAAATAAATTCATTATGATTGTTTAGCGTTATTGTCTTCATCAGCATAAAAAGTCAATGGCAAACATTATTTCAATCGGAACTGTCGTTCCGCCCTTTGTTGCAACACAAGATGACGCCAAAAATTTCGCAACGAATCTGTACGGCGAGGCTTACAAAGGGAATTTAGACCGCCTTATCAGCATTTTTGAAAATACCTTGATTAAAAAACGGCACTTTTGTGTGCCCGTAGAGTGGTTTTCTTCGGCGAAGTCGTTTGAAGAAAAGAACAACTTGTATTTGGAGAACGCACTTAAACTCTCGGAGCAGGCAATAGAAGCTTGCTTGCAAAAGGCACGGGTTTCGATTTCCGAGATAGATTACCTCATGTTTGTCTCAACTACGGGATTGGCAACGCCAACCATAGACGCACGGTTGATTGATAAACTTCCGTTTCGCAAAACCGTGCGCCGACTGCCACTGTGGGGACTTGGGTGCGCGGGCGGAGCATCATCGCTCTCTTGGGCAAGAACAATCGCCGAAGCCGATACCAATGCCACCATCTTGATTGTGGTTGCGGAACTTTGCGGATTGACCTTTGTGCGTAGCGATATGTCCAAAGCCGCATTGGTTGCATCTGCACTCTTTGCCGATGGCGCTGCCTCAGTGCTCGTAAAGGGAAAGTCTGCGAAAATCTCACAGAATAAAACCTTGCCGAAAATTATCGGCTCGCAAACCGTAACCATGCCAAATTCGCTTGATGTGATGGGATGGCGATTTAATGCTCAAGGCTTTAATGTTGTTCTCTCTCAAAATGTGCCTGAAATTGTTCAATCTTTTTTGAAAACCGAAGCTCTTAACTTTTTGAAACAAAATAACATAGATATTCAAAATATCAAGCATTTTATTACCCACCCAGGCGGCGCAAAGGTTTTGGAAGCCTATAAATCTGCCTTTGGATTAACTGATGAACACCTCTGCATCGCCTACCAAATTTTAAGCGAATACGGCAACATGTCGGCGGCAACCGTGCTGTTTATCTTGGAGCGATTTATGGAAAATCTCAAAGATAGTCGCGAAAACGCATTAGGACTTTTAGCCGCACTCGGTCCAGGATTTTCTGCTGAACTTCTTCTTCTCGAATGGGAGCACACATGACAGCACTTTGGGTTATGATTCTCATTTTAGCAACACAGCGCATTGTGGAACTCTTCATCTCGAAGCGAAATGAAATTTGGCTGAAATCGCAAGGCGGTTACGAAGTCGGAGCGGAGCATTACAAATATATGGTCTTATTACATATTACTTGGTTTCTTGCGATGATAGGGGAGCATTATGTCAGGCAGACCTCGCTAAGTCCCATGTGGCAGATTTGGCTTGGTGTGATTATGGTAGCACAAGTCGGGCGTTACAGTGTCATTACAACGCTCGGTAGATTTTGGAACACACGCATCATCGTTGTGCCAAATGCTCCACTTGTGAAAAGGGGACTTTATCGCTTTATCAAACACCCCAACTATTGGATTGTTGGCACGGAAATCGCCGTCGTTCCGCTTGTGTTTGAACTATACATAACTTCACTTATCTACACAATTCTTAATGCAATTATGCTGTTTGTAAGAATTCGGGTAGAGGAGAAGGCACTTGCTCTGAAAGACCATGCTTACGCTCGCTTATAGCCTATTTTGGGTAAATTTCGTTTATGGAATCGCTGTAAAGTTCTGTTTATTTCAGCATAAAAAATTCAAGTTTTTACATCACGCAATATACTTTTTTGTGATGCTGTCTCTTTTTATTGCAATACTTTTTGAGTTTTATGCTGAAAATTTTTTAAGCACGACTATGCTTGGATTTTTGTTTATGTTACTACTTGGTATGACCCGTTTTTCGGGCCAGAAGTCAAGTCATTGGCGGTATGCAATTTTGTGCAATCTCATTTACACCACCATTTTCATTTATCTGAACTGAATATGGATGTCTTTGAAGCAATTAAATCACGGCGAACGACGAACGGCTACTTTTTGGATAAGCCCTTGTCCGATGAGCATATCAAGATTTTATTGCAGTCGGCAAGTTATGCCCCAAGCCATTTTAACTCTCAGCCTTGGCGATTTGTCTTGATTCGCGATAAAGCGCGTCGGGAGCATTTGGGCAAAATTGCAGGTCGCTCCATGCGCGAAGTGATGGCAAAGGGAAACTTTTGGAAACGTTACCTAAAATACTTCCGATTTAGTAAGGAGGAAACCGACAAATCAGGCGACGGGATACATATCGACAACATGCCTGCTGTCTTGAAGCCGTTTATCAAGTATCTTTTCTCTGAAAAAGGGGGTGAGATGATGAATAAATTGAGAGTGCCATATCTTCTGGCAATAGATTCGAAGAAGTTGGTTTCGCGCTCGCCGCTTATTTTGGGCGTGCTCCTTACTAAAGACGAATATAAGAAAGACGATCTCTCAGGAATGTATTCGCTTTTAGCACTCGGCATGGCAATTGAGAACATTTGGCTCGCAGCAACTGCTCTTGGAATAGGCGTGCAGTTTATTTCGCTCCCGATGGAAGCGGGCGGAGCATATTGGCAGGAGTGCATTGATATGGTACAACCACCTGAAAATTATGAACTCATCGCATTGTTCCGTTTTGGCTATATTGACCCGAACGCGAAGCGACCAACGATTGACTGGTCAAGCACTCAGCGCAAACCGGTTTCAGAGTTTTGCTACGAAGAAACATTCGGAAACAAGTGGATTCCCAAAGAATAATATCTACTTTACATAATTTACCTTATACAACAAATAAAATAACCCAAAATGAATCACTATGAGCGTATCCGTTTGGCGACTTTGGCTTAAATGCGTCGTTTGTCTGTTCGTGATGCTGCTTCCGGTAACAGCATTTGCGCAAAACATTGATGACGAAGATGACGACGAAGATGCGGACATCTATACCGAACGCTTCAAGAATGCAAATGGCGCGGCGGGCTCATTCGGACTGACAACGACCAGTTTCGTCGTTTCAGGCAGTTTCATCCGTCTATTAAATCCTGATTGGATTGCGTTTGCCTCGCTTTCAATGACTTCGGCAAATGACCCAAAAGAAATTGAGCGATTTGACTTCTTTGGACGAAGTATTGTAACCGATAGCGAGACGGGCGAATTGAAGAAAAATAGCCTATTTATGATGCCTATAACCGTTGGCGCACAACGTCGCCTTTTTCGGGAAGAGATAAATAGTGCATTTCGTCCCTTTGTGGAGGCAGGTATCGGACCAACTTTAGGCTATGTATATGGGTATCAGGAGGGCTTTTTTGGTGGTGGATACATGAAATTAGGCTTTAACGGATTTATTGGCGCAGGAGCATACTTTGGCTCAAACCCGTTTTCGCTACAAGGTCTATCCGTCCGCTACCAAGTAGATACCTTTGTGAGTGGCGTTGAGCTGCTCCCGAATCGTTTCCGGAGCATGTTTCAAGGGATTTCGCTCAACTTGATTTTCGGAACATTTTTCAATTAAGCCTTTCGGAGCGCGCAGATGCATGCTACATCGACAATATCGCTCGGTTTTGCGCCGCGCGAAAGGTCGTTCATCGGCTTTGCAAGTCCTTGAATAATTGGACCGAGTGCGGTTGCTCCGCCAAGCCGCTCCGTGATTTTGTAAGCGATATTTCCAGCATCTAAATTCGGGAAAATATACACGTTTGCTCTTCCTGCTACCTGACTTCCCTTCGCTTTTCGCTCGCCCACGCTTGGCACAAATGCGGCATCAAATTGCAATTCACCATCAATTTTGAGGTCCGGACGCTTGGCACGTGCAAGTTCGGTAGCACGAATCACTTTTTCAACCGATTCGTGCTTCGCGCTCCCTTTGGTTGAAAATGAAAGCATCGCGATAATCGGCTCTTCTTCCGTCAAAGCACGGTGCGATTCTGCGCTGGTGATAGCAATATCAGCAAGTTCTTCGGCAGAGGGATACGGCACGACACCGCAGTCGGCAAATGTGAAAACTTTATCGGGAGCAGTTAGATGATTTTCAGGAAACGCCATTAGAAAGTAACTGGAAACTAATTGGGTTTGCGACTTCTCTACTCCGATAATCTGAATCCCAGCACGGAGCACATCGGCTGTTGAAGATACTGCTCCTGCCACGCATCCATCGGCTTCGCCTCGGCGCACCATCATGGCGGCAAAAAACAGCGGATTTTCCATCACTTTTTTGGCAACATCATAACTTGCTCCCTTGGCTTTGCGCAAATTGTAATACTCGCTTACATAGTCCGAAAGTCTTTCAGAGCGCAGATGGTCAATCACACGCACTTTGGTGCTCGGAAAAGACAATCCAAGCGCATCAAATTGCCGCTGAATCTGCTCATGATTGCCAATTAAAATCGGCTTCAATAAATCTTCCTGAACAATCTCATCAACGGCTTTTATTGTCCGTTCATCGCTTGATTCAGGGAAAATAATCGTTGCCTTTTTGGCTTTTGCTTTAAGCCTTATTTGCTTAATGATTCTGTGCATTAAATAAATTTAAAATCTATTTATTTAATAAGTTAGATAAATTTGGCTCATTTGCTTTTAACCAAGCAGAATACCAGATTGACGCAACACGCACCACACTTAACTCAAAGCGATTTTCAACCATCTGATTCAATTTTTCTTTGAGTTTTTCATAATACATTTGCGAAAACTCTTTTCGCGATTTAGAGGAATTTTCGGAAGGTGGCTCATATAGGTCTTCTTGGGAAAGTTCGGATTGAATTTGCTTATCAATTTCTAAGACTTGCTGGCTCAAAAGGAAACTTTCTAACGACCATTTGAAGGCTTCTTGTGTAGGGTCGTCAATGATAAAAATGCTCCCATTTTGAAGGTAAGCATTCTCTCTTGGGAGCATGAACTTTTGAGGATAAAGGGATTCCCAGCGGGCGTGTATGCCCTTTTGTCCTGTAAGTTGTCCGTCATAGTTTTCGGTGGCATGAAGCGGCACATTAGCATCGGCGACGTAGTGCCCTAAATTTGAAGCAAAGTAGATAATTTTTTCACGATTCTGCTCCCGAAATACAATTATGAGACTATCGGCAAATGCGGCAATGCGCCAAGGCACAAGTCCATTTTCTTTCAAACGCTCGTAGCCGAATTTTTTGAGTGCGTCGTCATAGTTGCGAGGCAGGTCGTCAAATGGGTATGAGCCGTAACGGTCTAAATCGATATAGTGTTGAGGGGCTTCGGTTGGGTCAATGCGTCGTCGGTTGTCAGCGTCAATCGAGTGGTCGATGAGTTCTTGCACGTGTGCGCGGAAGAACTCTGCAACAGGCGCGGGCATGAGATAAACGGCTTGACGGTGAATTTGTCGGTGTGCCCAAAATCCCCATTGCGATTCACAAGATGGGCAGAGATGGAGCGTTAGAAGCAGGAAAGATAGCGTCATTGAATCATCATTTGTTGAACAAGATTGCGTAAGTTTAGGGAAATTCTTGCAAATCACAATGTTTGAACTGCCCTTTCAGTCTGAACTTCTTTATGATGTGCCGCTCAATTTAGAGGCAACCTTATTCTGCGGTCAAGCTTTTCGTTGGCAGAAACTCGGTGAAGATACCTTTCAAGCAGTTGTTTATGGCGAAATTTTGAGGCTCACGGCTCTTCAACCTAATCGGCTACTCATTGGCTCCACAGCGGAATGTATCAATAGCAAATCACTTCGCGATTTTGTATGGCATTACTTGGGGCTTGAAGATGATGTCAGCACGCTGTTCCCTGCTTCGTTCATTCAAACGTATCCGCATCTCTATCAGGGAGCATCTGCTTATTTTGGATTGCGCCTGCTCCGCCAAGAACCGTTTGAAACGCTGGTTTCATTCATGTGTGCACAAGGCGTTGGAATTGCACTGATTCGTCGTCAGGCTACTTTCATTTCCCAAAGTTTTGGTAATTTTATTGCAATAACAGAATATAAATTTCCGACACCTGAACAACTTGTCAATGCTCCCATCGGAAAATTAACACGGTGCACGAACAACAATGCTCATCGCGCGCGTAACATTCGCGCAATTTCTGCGGCAGTGGCACGCGGCGATTTGAACCTCGCTCAACTCTCTGCTCCTCATTGCGATTTTGAAACTGCGCGCGAAACCCTGCTCCGTTATTCGGGGATTGGTGAAAAAATCGCGGATTGTGTTTGTCTGTTTGGATTAGGTCATCACACAGCATTTCCGATTGATACGCACGTTCGGCAGTATTTAGAGGCTTGGTTCGGACTTTCCACGCACACGACTTCTCTCACTTCAAAGGAATATCGTCGCTTATCGGACGCGGCACGCCGTATTTTGGGAGCAGAACAAGCAGGATTCGCAGGGCAACTTCTTTTCCACTATTGGCGCAAAGATGTGAAACACATGAAAGCATTTTAATTCAATAAAATACAAAGGGCGACCTTTTTATTCAGTCGCCCGATGTTAATGTGTGAGTTACCCTATCCTTTTTCAACGCGCTTCAACAACCTTTTGCGATTCATCTCTTGCTTTCATCAATTGAGCAATGCGGCTGGTGTTTCCGTTCACTCGGTAGTCAAGATAATCGACGAGTGCCGCAATTTCATCGTCTTTACCTGCCAACTGTGGCATATAGGCTCTGTAAGGCGAATCTGATTTATACTCATGCAGGGTTTTCATCAGGTTTGCAATGGATTCATTGCTCCGCCCATTGAGATACTTTTTCATCGCACGGTAGCCCGTTTCGGTGTGGCAGGCAAGGCATTGTCCGCGAAACATCGCTTCGCCTTTGGCTAAAATGACTTCAGGCGTTTGTGCATCCCCCTCTACACGGCGCGTCCAATGCGATTTTGTTAAGTAGCCCTCTTGGTTGAGCTGCGCGACACTGGCTTGGCGAATGCCATTGGAATACATGTGGCGAGCGATAGAATACGGCTTGCGCAAGGTTTCGCGCGCATATTCAGAGGAGGCTGTTGCGACCGCCGCTAAAAGCAGAACCGCAACGCCATGCCCAAAGGAAAAATCTTCGGGAGCACGACGCACGAAGAAATAAACCACGCCAACGATTGTGGCAGTTGTCATCACCACTACAAGTGCAATCCGAGTAACTTGAGTAAATGCTCCGCTTCCGATTGTTGCAATACCAAATTGAAGCAGTTGGCGATTCACTTCGGGAACGCTTGCTAAATACCACGCAAAGAAAAATGGCATCAAGACAAAGGACGGAATAAGCCACTTCGAACTCCATGTAATCATCTCGGCTTTGGTTTGCGGTTGTTCGTTCATTTGGCTGTAAGAAAGCAATGCCCAAATGCCTGCAAGCGAAATGCATACAAGAATGCGTAAGAAGAGGCTCGGGAAATAAGTTGGGTTGAAGAACGCCTGCCAGAAACGGCTTGCTTCTGCTCCCGTGCCTGCGACTTCAATCCACGCGTCGCCGGGGGTGAGCATGAAGGTCAGAATGCCATTGATAATCACCAATGTGAGGAACGACGCAATAGCATAAAGCCAACCGACTTGATTATGCAGTTTGTTCGGAATTTTGCCCCAAGTATAGTAATACACTGCCGCAGCGGTCAGTTCAATGATAAAGAACACCCATTCCATCGCCCAGCCGAAGACGAAGTTATGAATCAACGTGCTGGTAGATTCAGGGTTTGCTAATCCAATTGCGAACCAAATTCCAACGCCTGAAACTGCACCGAACACGCCTGTTACAATCAAAAAGAATTTGGAGTGCTTTCGGAGCATCGGGAACCAATCTTCCCGACCATCTTTAAGGGCTTTACGCTCTGCAAGCGCAAGGTAGAGTCCGCCGCCAACCGCGAACTGCGAAATCAGCGTATGGAAAATTGCGATAATGCCGATGACCCAACCGCTTCCAAGAATCGGCACGTCCCAAACAGGATAATTCATTTTTACTACTCCTTTTTAAGTCTTTTATTTTAAAATGTTAGAGCACCATATAGCCCCAAATTGTTGTAATCACCAAAATTGCGAGTGCTAAGAGTCCAAAGTAGGTGGCATTTCGAGCGCGTCTGCCTTTTTCGTGCTTACCATCGTAGAGCGGAATGAGCGTCCAAAGCACTAATCCGAGCGTAAAAATGGTGATACCTAATCCCTCGCCCAATGCTCCCGGGAACACACTACCCATGATTTTCAGCACTTGGAATGCGCTCATGAAATACCATTCGGGGTGAATGCCTGTTGGAGCAGGTTTGAGCGGGTCAGCAACTTCTCCCAAATCCCAAGGGAACAACGAGGCAAAAAGAGCCATGACATTGAGCGCAATAAGCCACATGGCGAGGTCTTTCATCAAAAAGTTTGGGAAGAAGGGAATCGATTTTTGCTCACTTTTCGGCTTTTCGGCTTCGCTTGGAATTGTGGCATTGCCATGCTTTTGAACGAGCCAAAGGTGAAAGACGAGAATCGGCAAGAAGAGTGCGGGCATGACAACCACATGGAGCGCAAAGAAGCGTTGAACCGTTAGTTCGCCGACTTCCAATCCGCCACGAAAGAGGTTGGTCATTGGCTCACCGATAATCGGCAGCGCGTTTGGAATTTCCAGCCCAACTTTTGTCGCGAAATAGGCAAGCTCGTCCATCGGGAGCAGGTATCCACTGAACCCAAACAGGAGCGTGATAATGAGCAACAGCATGCCACTCCACCAGCCAAACTCGCGCGGAGCACGATAGGCTTTCATGAAGTAGACCGAAAACATGTGAATAAAGACCGATGCCACCATCAAATTCGCTGACCACGAGTGCGCCGAGCGAATCAGCCACCCAAAGTGAATTTCGTAGGTGATTTGTCGGACAGATTCATATGCGTCGGGTCCGGGGCGATAATAAACGAGGAGTAAGACGCCTGTGAAGGCTTGAACGATAAAGAAGAAGAGCGAAATTCCGCCCCAATAATACCAAAACGAATGCTTATGAACGGGCACGGTTTTCTTCTTCGCAAATTTGAGCATCTCTTCTAATCCCAAACGCGAATCTACCCACCCGTAAAGCGATGCGATTAACTTTGCCATACGACTTCAACAAAATTAAGTTAGATAGTGATTAGACCTTTGAAACAGTTACTGTTCCGTCTTGAACCTTGACATTAAAGGCTTTCAGCCCTTTTGGAGGCGGACCTGAGACTGCCGCGCCAGTTTTAGCATCATACACGCCGCCGTGGCAAGCGCAGTAGATTCGGTTTTCTTCGGCTTGATACTGAACCGTGCAAGCAAGGTGCGTGCAAACCGCTTCCATCGCTGACCAAGTGTCGTCTTTATGATGAATGAGCATCGCTGGCTTCGAGCCAAACTTGAACATCATCGCCGCCCCTAATTCCAACGTTGCCGCATCGGGCAAAGTAACTTCGGAAACCTTTGTCGTTTCCATGCTTCGTTCAATTGGCGAGGCGAGGTAGCGATAAATCGGATAGCCAATTGCACCCGCATAGCATAAGCCGACGCCGCCGAATAAGACTTTTGCAAAAGTGCGTCGCGACATCAAATCGCCTGCGTCAGTATCTGCTCCGTTTGTGTGCGTAAGCGTTTTATTCGCGTTCATTTTGTTATCTCCTTTGTAGATTCAGTTGCAAACGATGGATTAAGTTTGATTTCCCCTTCTTCTTTGGAGCGCATCACGACCGACAACAGCCAACCAATCACGCCAAGACCCACTACAAAAAGCACAAGGAAGATGGCTACGACCGACCAATTTGTCACGATATTTCTATCCCAAACATCAAAACCTTTGACGAGCAAGGTTATGTCGCGAATGCCATCACGATAAAGCACCATTGTGAGCATGGAGAGCAAGACGACCGATGCTCCGCTCCACGATAAGAAGAGCGAGGGCTTGCGCACAATCGCCACAGCCGACAGTGCGATTAATGCTACGGTGAGCACTATCCAGCCGTAGCCTGTAATGAGATAAAGCGATTGTGAGGTGAGTTGCTCTTTGACGATGTCAGGTTGCGCAAGAAATACCCAATACGCCGCACCCAGTTGAAGCAGGAAGAAAACTGCAGCAATTTTTCCACCTAATTTGCTCAAATACGCGCCGACGGTTTCGCTGGCTCTCGAGGTTGTGGAAAGCCATATCATCCACACGCCCGCCACTGCAAATCCGCCAGTAAGCATCGTTACCCAGCGCGGCGTTGTGGTTGGGTCATTCATTGGAAGCATTGTGCCCAATGCGGAATTTTCATAGAGCGATTGCCAATCTTCGGGGCGAAGCATGAGCGTGAAGTTTGTGGCGTAAATTCGCGCAATCAGCCCAATCAAAAGCCATGTGCCAATGGTAAGATGCCACGCACTTCGGTTCTCTTCTGTGCGCTCGGCAATCTTGTAGAGCAACCAATAAGCAAGCATTAATATTGCAATAACAGAAATCCACCACAACCCAATCAAAACGCTACTCGTGTAAAGGGCTTGCCCATAAAGCACCTGCGTAAAAAGAAGCGGCGGCACGCCCAAATTGATGACATAAGTCATCACAATCGGCAAACGCCGCGCCATCAAACTCGCGGCACGATTCACCTCTAACGACGCCCCCGACTTCGTGCCGAAATAATTAAGGATTGCAACAATGAGCAATCCTCCAATTAAAATTTCTAACGCAACGAAGTGAAGCCCAAGCGTTACAACATTTAATATCTTGAAGAGCCAAACAGGTGCGGGAAGCGGGATTGGGTCTGGGACAGGAAAAGGATAATTCATACTACTACTCCGGGATAGGTTACTACTTACTACACTTTTGAATCTTTGATTGATTCAAAAAACACTATAAAGCTCGCACGATTTTTCCGAATCGCGAAACGATTTTCTCGCTTTTTCAGTGCTTTCTTATCGTTTTTAAGTTGTTTTTAATTCAACACTTACCGCCGTTTTCGTCCATAACGACTTCTCTCAGGTCGTTTTTCTTCACTTGTATTGAAAAATGGGGAGACTTTTTTCACTTCACCAGCACCATTTTTCGCGTCTGGACATACACCCCTGCTTGCCAGCGATAAAAATAAATGCCCGATGAAAGCGCGAAGTCTGACGCACGAAGCGTATAAGCAATGCGCTCCTGTCCTTTGCGTTGTGTTGACGAGCGTTGCGACTTTTCTTCCGAGCATATCGAAAATTTCCAATCGCACCGCACTTGCAGACGGCAAGTCATACTGAATCATGGTTGTTGGATTAAACGGATTTGGATAGTTCTGCGCCAGCGCATAGTCTTTCGGAATCCTAACGCTTTGGGTTTTCTCTTCTACATCGAGCGTGAAAACGCTGTCGCCCACGAACGGTCGATGCGCCGCTGAAACTACCGCCCAAAAAACGCGAATTAGAATAGACATGCCGTGCTTGCGCCGTTTAATGTAAGCGTGTCAGACGCAACCGAACTGAACCCATCATAACTGCCGCCGAAAAAGCGTGGATTCGTGTAAGTGTAACTTGTTGGACTGCCCACCAGCGTTATCACCCCCGACGACACGCTCGCGCTTCCGTCATAACTGCCGCCCTGAAATTTTTGAGCGATAAGCCATTGCGAAGCAAACAGAATTATGCTTGTCAGCAAAATCTGTTTTTTGCTCACTTACACATCGTTGGCGAATGCGCTGAGCGTGATGAAAAAGATTGCCGAGCCGAGTGTGCAAGTCGCTTCATGGTTATTGATTTAGTTTGAGTTGTACAGTCGAAAAAACTCTTTAAGCGCATTGAAGCTCTCGAACTCTTTTTCTTCGCCCGTTGAAACCGACCGCAAAAAAATTTTCAGCGTTTGTCCCTCCCTTGACAACTCCGCTGTTTTTCGATTGACGTGTTTTCATCGGTTTGAATCAAGTGTAAGAGAAATGTGTCGCGATGCCTCATTGCACAAGTTTTGTTTTGAGTTTGACTTCAACCTTGCCAAAGTCGGAAGCAAAAGGTTTGCATTTTGTTTATATTGATTTGTTTGGAGGTGGTTTGTTAGAGGGTTTCGGGGAATTACAAATTTTCCGTTCTAAAAAACGTTGTTTGAATGATAAGAGTTTTTATATTTGCAATGCTTCAAGATTGACTTCGCAACCGAACTCTCAGTGCAGGCTCGCACTTATTGAATATCACTTTATTGATATCAATCGTTATTTTCACGCATTTGATTAAAATCACCTCGCGATACCTTTTTCCTCAAGGCTCGCGAGCACAGAGACGCTGAGCAATCAAGCATTTGCGTATCATTTCTGTAAAAATGGATAGTTGAACATTCAGCCTTAAAGGTTTGCTCCTTTGAAGAGTTACTCCAAAAATCTGTTTTTACTTTGTTTGACAACAACTTTTTCAATACAACACTGCTAGCAGACAGCACTCATCTGATAAGTATCTACTTTTCAATTTAACCTCACCAACACTAATCATTACAGCAATGCCAAATGGAAATGGAAACGCGAACGCACTCGTAACCCCAGTGAGTAACGGTCAAAAACTGGACATCAACATTTTGCAGAAGAAGAAGGTCATTGAACTTGCCGCGATTGCCAAAGAAATGGGCATTCACACTAGCGGACTTCGCAAAGATGAGCTCATTTACAAAATCATTGAGGCACAAGCTCAAAAGATTGAGTCTGCACCAGAGGGAAGTTCGCCTGGCGTGATTGTCAATAGTGGTGTGCTTCAAACGATTCAAGACGGATATGGCTTTTTACGTTCGGCGAACTACAATTACCTTTCATCGCCAGACGACATTTACGTTTCGCCTTCGCAAATCAAGCGTTTTAATCTGAAAACGGGGGATACGGTCTCGGGGCAAGTGCGCGCGCCGAAAGAAGGCGAGCGTTTCTTTGCGCTTTTGAAAATTGAAACTATCAATGGTGTTGCGCCTGACGAGATTAAAGACCGCGTTCCATTTGACAACCTTACTCCGCTTTACCCACAAGAACGCTTGCGACTAGAAACAACTGCAAATGAATACTCCACACGCGTTTTAGACATCTTTGCGCCAATCGGCAAAGGACAGCGCGGCTTAATCGTCGCTCAACCTAAAACAGGTAAAACAATTCTGCTTCAAAAAATTGCGAATGCGATTGCAAAGAACCACCCCGAAGTGTATCTGATTGTTTTGCTGATTGATGAACGTCCCGAAGAAGTTACCGACATGGAGCGCAACGTTCAGGCAGAAGTTATTTCTTCAACCTTTGACGAAGAGCCTGAGCGCCATGTGCAAGTCGCCGATATGGTGCTTGAAAAAGCGAAACGATTGGTGGAAGTCAAACGCGATGTTGTAATTCTTTTAGATTCTATTACGCGGCTTGCTCGCGCACATAACACCGTCATTCCGCATTCTGGAAAGATTCTTTCAGGCGGGATTGACTCCAACGCCCTTCACAAACCGAAACGCTTCTTCGGCGCAGCACGCAACGTCGAAGAAGGCGGCTCACTGACCATCATTGCCACTGCACTCGTCGACACCGGCTCGCGCATGGACGATGTGATTTTCGAAGAGTTCAAAGGCACCGGTAACATGGAACTCGTGCTCGACCGTCGCCTCGCTGAACGCCGCATCTTCCCCTCTATTGATATTCTCAAATCCGGCACTCGCAAAGAAGAATTGCTTGTCTCGCAAGAAGAACTTTCCAGAATGTGGCTCTTGAGAAAGTATATGGCAGACAAAAATCCGATTGAAAGCATGGAGTTTATTTTAGAAAAATTGGAAGGCACGAAATCCAACAAAGAGTTCTTCAAAATGATGAACGCATAACTTTCGCAACCTGAATCCTTTACCTTGACAAACTATGTTGAAACGCATTGACCATGTCGCCATCGCAGTTAAAAACCTTGATGACTCGCTCGCCCTCTTCAAAACCTTGATTGCCGATGGCGTAGCAAAAGTTACCATTGAAGAAGTACCCGCACAGAAAGTTCGCGTGGCGTTCCTTCATATCGGCGACACGAAAATCGAGTTTCTCGAAGCCACCTCGCCTGAAAGCACCGTCGCTAAATTCATTGAAAAGCGCGGCGAAGGCTTGCATCACCTTGCATTCGAAACCACCGACATTCACCAAGAAGTCAAAGATGTTGCCGCACGTGGATTCGGCATTCTTAACGAACCACGATTAGGCGCAGAAGAAAAACTCGTCAGTTTCATCGACCCCAAAACCGCGAACCGCGTGTTAATTGAACTTGTTGGAGAAAACAAACCGAAGTAAATCTTTCATCGAAGCCTCTAAAATCCCCCTCCTCATACCCTATAAAAACCCTATATTGACTTCGCACGCTTTTTTCAAACAAACCACATCGCAACTTTTCAACCTAACGCACAACCACATGTCCATTCTCGAAGCCATTGTGCTTGGCATTGTTCAAGGCTTAACCGAATTTCTTCCCATCAGTAGCACGGCGCATTTGCGCATTCTGCCAGCGCTCTTCGGGTGGAGCGACCCAGGCGCGGCATTTACCGCCGTCATTCAAATCGGAACGCTCGTTGCCGTGCTCTATTACTTTTATGGCGATATTCTTCGCATTGCGACGGCAACCGTTCAAAACACGCTTCGCGGCGCGCCGTTCGAAAGTTTTGATTCGCGCCTGGGCTATATGATTGTCATCGGCACCATTCCGATTGTCGTCTCGGGCGTGCTTCTGAAAACCTACATCGAAACAACCTTCCGCTCGCTTTATGTGATTGCAACAACGCTTATCGCCCTTGCGCTTGTGCTGATGTTTGCCGAGTTTTTGGTCAAGGCACGCATTGAAAAAGGCGAAAAGCAGAAGGAACTCACCGACCTTTCTTGGTTTGAAGCGATTGTCGTAGGCTTAGCGCAATGCGTGGCACTCATTCCGGGCGCGTCGCGTGCGGGCGTTACCATCACGGGCGGATTGTTTCTTGGCATGACGCGCGAAACGGCGGCACGATTCTCATTTCTGCTCTCGCTTCCGTCCATTTTTGCCGCCGGCGTTTATCAACTCGTCAAAGCACGCGAAGCCCTTTTCGCTACAACCGACGGCATTCTGACGCTCACGACTGCGACTGTCGTTTCAGGCGTTGTCGGCTACTACTCGATCGCCTTTCTTCTCAATTACCTTAAAAAAAATTCGACTTACCTTTTCATCATTTATCGCATTGTGCTGGGCGTGATTCTCTTCGCGCTCCTCTTTAACGGAACGCTTCACCCGACCGAATGACCTACGACGGTTGCTTCATCTTCTTTGGAGATATTCGCTTCGATGCGCGTCTGCAAAACTTAATTCACACGCTCTCGCCTTTATGCTCGCGCCTTGCGCTTCTGCAAGTGGCGACAAGCGATGCAGTCTTCGAGTTTGAACGATGCACGGTTTTTTCGGTCAAAATTGATTCAAACCTTCGTGGCGCACGCAAGTTTCTTGCCTTTTACCGCGCGCTCTTGCCGAAAGCCTTTTCGATTCAAGCCGAGTTTTATTGCGCCGAAGATGTTTTTTCGTTGCCGATTGCCTCAATGCTGGCAAGGCTCAATCGCGCACGATTGTTTTATGACTCGCGCGAACTTTACTTCGCCATTGGCGCGCTTTCAGGCAAAAAAGCAAAGCAAACTGTTTGGTCGCTTCTCGAAGAACTCTTCATTTCCGATGCGACCGTCTTCACCACAGGCGACCTTGATTCTGAGATTCTCAAATCGCGCTACGGCATTCCGCTTCCCAAAACGATTTACAATTTTCCGCGCCGATTCACAGTTGAACGCAGTAACTTCATTCGCGACTCGCTTCAACTCTCTTCTGATGCAGTTATTTTGCTTTATCAAGGCATGATGGGCGAAGGACGCGGCATTTTCAAGATGCTTGATGCACTTGCAGAATTGCCCGAACGCTTCGCACTCGTGATGCTTGGCGATGGCGTTTTGCTGAACCAAACTCGCGAAGAGATCATTCGGCGGAATCTTTCAAAGCGTGCCTTTGCGATTGGGGCTGTTCCTTATCACACGCTTTTACAATACACGGCGTCGGCAGATATTGGGCTTGCGCTCATTGAGCCGATTTCAAAAAGTTATGAACTGGCTTTGCCAAACAAACTCTTTGAATATGTGCTTTGCGAAACGCCGCCGATTGTGAGCAACTTGCCTGCTATGATGCCAATCATTGAGCGTTATCGTGTTGGCGTTGCAACGGCGTTGGAGACGAAAGAAATCGTTCAAGCCATTTTGCATGTTTGTGATGAACTTCCATTTTACCGCGAGCAATGCCGCACCGCACGCGAGGTTCTGAATTGGGAGGCACAATCGGAGAAGGTTTTATCGCTGTTTCATTGATTGACTTCATTATGGATTCCTCACCGCGTTCGGAATGACAAAAGCGATTCTTCATTATTCATTAACGACGCGGTCATTCTGAGCGTAGCGAAGAATCCAAAAAGCATTCAAATGGATTCCTCACTGTGTTCGCAATGACAAACACAAACCATCAAACTTCAAACTTGTTTAACGATGACACTTTCACTCAAAGTCAAAGAAGGATTAGCCAAAGATGTCGGACGCGCCATTGTGCGCTTAGACCCCGAAGATATGCGCCGCATTGACGCACAAGGCGGTGATATTTTGCTCTTGGAAGGCAAACGCAAAACCGTAGCCAAAGCCATGCCGTGCTACGCCGAAGAGCGCGGCAAATCGATCATTCAGTTGGACGGCATTATTCGCGAAAATGCAGGCGTCGGACTTGATGAAAAAATTTCTGTTAGCAAAATTGTCGTGCAACCCGCAACGAAAGTTGTCTTACAGCCAATTTCCGGCACTCTCAAAACCGAGCGCGACTCGAAATACCTTGCCTCACTGCTCGATGGCACGCCAATCATGACGGGCGATAGACTTCGCACCGTCTTTTTCGGCATGAAGCCGTCGGAGTTCAAAGTGTTGGCAAGCGTTCCGGACGGTGCAGTCGTGATTGCATCTTCTACGCAAATCAAACTCGAACAAGAGTTCTCAAAAGAGCGTCCGCTCGGCGTGGCTTACGAAGACATTGGCGGACTTGGCAATCAAATTCAGCGGATTCGCGAAATGATTGAACTGCCGCTGAAATATCCCGAACTTTTTGAGCGATTGGGGATTCGTGCGCCGAAGGGCGTCTTGCTTTACGGTCCGCCCGGTTCAGGCAAAACGTTGATTGCGCGCGCCGTTGCCAACGAAACCGACGCTTACTTCACGAGCATTTCCGCGCCCGAAATTATGGGCAAACTTTACGGCGAATCCGAAAGCCGCTTGCGCTCGCTCTTCGAAGAAGCCGCTCGCAAATCGCCTGCAATTATCTTCATCGATGAAATTGACGCTATCGCCGCTAAACGCGAAGATATGGGGAGCGAAAAGCAAGTCGAAAAGCGCGTCGTGGCGCAACTCCTGACGCTGATGGACGGCTTGGCATCGCGCGGACAAATTATTGTCATTGGCGCAACCAACATTCCCAACGCACTTGACCCTGCCTTGCGCCGTCCCGGTCGCTTCGACCGCGAAATCACGCTTCCCATTCCCGACCAACGCGGACGCTTGGAAATTTTGAACATTCACACGCGCGGCATGCCACTTAGCACCGATGTCTCGCTCGAGAAACTCTCTGAAATTACGCACGGCTTTGTGGGCGCAGATTTAGAAGCCTTATGCCGCGAAGCCGCGATGAGCGCGATTCGACAAATCATTCCGAGCATTGATTTCGAGCAGTCCGAAATTCCGTTTGAAAAATTGCTTGCGCTCGAGGTTACAATGGATAATTTCCGCGAAGCCTTGCGCGAAGTTGAGCCGTCGGCAATTCGCGAAGTCTTTGTTGAAGTGCCGAATGTGCGTTGGGACGATGTCGGCGGATTAGATACCGTTAAGCAGGAACTTATCGAAGCCATTGAGTTTCCGCTTCGCTACAAAGAGGCGTTTGCCAAACTCGGCGCAAGAGGGGCGAAAGGCATTTTGCTTTATGGCGCGCCGGGCACAGGCAAAACCATGCTCGCCAAAGCGGCGGCGTCGGAGACAGGCGTGAATTTTATTTCGGTCAAAGGTGCGGAACTGCTCTCGCGTTACATTGGCGAATCGGAAAAAGCCATTCGGCAAATTTTCAAAGTCGCTAAACAAGCCGCGCCGTCGCTAATTTTCTTTGATGAAATTGATGCGATTGCGCCGCGCCGTAAGTCGGGCGAATCGGGCGTCAGTGAGCGCGTTGTGGCACAGTTCTTGGCGGAAATGGACGGCATTGAAGAACTCAACGGCGTTGTGGTGCTTGCCGCTACCAACCGAATTGATATGATTGACGAAGCACTCTTGCGTAGCGGACGCTTTGAAATTACGCTTGAAATTCCCATGCCGTCCGAAGCCGCACGCGAAGCCATTTTCAAGATTCACTTGCGCCATAAATCTTGCGAACCGCTCGATTTCAGCGCGCTGGCTCGCGAAACGGACGGCTGTTCAGGCGCCGATATTGAGTTCATTTGTCGCCGTGCCACGATGCTTGCGCTCAAAGAATTTATCGCCAACCCAACAGGCGAACCGATGCTTTTACAACGCCATTTGAACGATGCGATTGAGCAATTTCGCGCACTCAAACACTTTGCACACTCATGATTAAAAAAACTGATGCCATTGTGCTCCGCTCGATTGATTACCGCGACCAATCCAAAATTCTGACGCTCTACACCAAAGAGTTCGGGCGCATTTCCGCCATTGCCAAAGGCGCGCGAAGCACGCAAAGCAAGTTTGCTTCTGCCTTCGAAGTCGGCTCTCATATCTCGATTGTGCTTTACAAAAAATCAACCCGCGACATTCAAAACATCTCCGACGCCTCGCTGAAAACATCGTTCTTCGCGCTGACGGCGTCGCTCGAGAAATTAAGCGCGATGCACCAAATCCTCGAACTCGTGCGACTTTGCACCGAAGATGACGAGCCGAACCTTAAAATTTTCAACCTGCTTTTAGAGACGCTCAACCTTCTCAATCGCTTCAATGACAATGCGCTGAACCTTGTGTTTTATTTCCAAATCAAACTCATTTCGCATTTAGGATTCACGCCAAGTTTTAAGGAGTGCGTCGTTTCGGGCAAGCCAATTTTAAGCACACTTGAAAGCCGTGCCAATCAAGACCTTTTGCTCGTGCCTGATTTGGGGGGCATTGCCATTCGCGAGGAAGCCATTGCACAAGGCGTTTCAGGACGACTGATTTCCGTTGAAGTTTATCGCTTGATTGAACGCATTGCCGCCTCAACCCCCCGCGACCTTGAATCGCTTGTGCTCCCGCCACAATTTATCGGCGAACTTTCCACGATTCTCGATGTGTATTTTCGTTATCACATTGAAGATTTGCCACCACTTCGTAGCCGTGAAGTGTTTAACCAAATTGCTCGTTCAAACGGGGAATCGTAATATGACAAAAGCGCGACCGTTCATAAAGTGGGTAGGTGGGAAGAGTCAACTCTTAGAACAATTTCAAAACTACTACCCTATTGAACTAAGAAGAGGTGCAATAAAAAATTATGTAGAGCCTTTTTTAGGTGGTGGTGCTTTATTTTTTGAAATTTCGCATCGCTATCACATTCAGCAGGCTTATTTATCCGATGTCAATAAAGACTTAATTTTGACTTATCAAGTCGTCCAGCAACGACCATATGATTTATTAGACTTTTTAGAGCAATATCAAAAGGAGTATGACCAAACCGAGCAAGATAAGCGTAACGAATTGTTTTTAGCTGTCCGCAAGCATTTCAATTTGCAACGATTTGAAATAAACTATAAAAAACTTTCGGACAATTGGATTCCAAGAGCGGCACAATTTATATTTTTGAATAAAACATGCTTCAATGGACTTTTCCGGCTCAACTCAAAAGGCGAGTTTAATGTTCCATTTGGGAAATATAAGACGGCTACGATTTTTGATATGCCGAATATCTTAGCGGTTTCAAAAGCCTTACAAAACGCTGAAATTCAATATGGCGATTATAGAAACTGCTTTGAAAAAGTCAATGAACATACTTTTGTGTATTTAGACCCGCCTTACCGACCAATCAGCGCGACCGCAAGTTTTACAAACTACACAGGCACGGTATTCACAGATCAAGAGCAACTTCAATTAGCCGAATTTTTCCGAAAATTAGACCAACAAAAAGGCGCAAAATTGATGCTTTCTAACTCAGACCCCAAGAATGAAAATTCCGAAGATGATTTCTTTGAGCGAGCCTATTCAGGCTATCACATTTTCAGAGTTTCAGCCGCCCGAGCCGTGAATTGCAACGGCGATAAACGCGGGAAAATCCGTGAAGTTTTAATTACCAATTACCAATATGAACCACAAACCTTGGAGTTCCATTTTTGATAAATATGACATCTACAAGCATGATTTTTCACAAAGCCCTTTTGTTTTAACTGCACAGCAAATCAAAGAAGCAACGGCTCATTTCACAACGACAACCGAACGAGAAGTGCGCGTCTTGTGCAAACAAGATACAAGAGAAAGCAGACCACAGGTTTTTATAGACCATAATTTATTCATTTTACCTATCAAAAACGGCACTTACGCAATTTTACAGGGTGAAGGCTATGTTGATATTCCAGAAATTACCACGCCAATCGCTACCTACAAGTCTAAACTAAACTTTGAATTGGAAACATCGAGGATAGGAAATTCTGAAATGCAACACTTGGATTTCGCATTTGCTTCAAGCCTATTGCGTGAGTTTTTAGAAGATGATAGTTTAGTTTTGACCATTCGCGGCAGAAAATATACTCCAAAGTTTGAATTTTATGCGGGAAAACATCGACAAAAGATCTCTGTTGAAAGTGTCCAAACAGAAATTGACGCTGGCTACGAAGGCGAACATCAAATCGTCTTGATAGAAGCCAAAAATGCTTCCACGAAAAATACTATCATCAGGCAACTATACTACCCGTTTCGTCAGTGGAAAACGCATCTCAAAAGAAAGTAAGCCTACTCTTTTTTGAAAAGCGTAAACATGAATACTCACTTTGGCAATTTGGTTTTGCAGATAAATATGACTACAACAGCATAGAACTTCTAAAAAGCGCGAAGTTTATCATAACTTAACAGGAAATTTTATGGAATATAAATGCAAAATTTGTGGCTGTGAAGAATTCATTTCACAACCCAATCAATACGATGTTTTTGAAAATCATGACGGGAAACTCGTTTTCAAAGAATCAGAGCAAATAGATAATGCGTTGGAACTTTTTTGCCGAGAATGTTCAGAAAAATTAGAATTCAACGAAGACGATATTCAATTTTAGCATAGCCTTGCTTTTGATTTTATTTTGGTTCGGCAAAAATCCGCAACATTTTGCCAACAAAAAAAGGCGAGAGTTTCCCCTCGCCCTTTACTTCCATCTCTGACCAACGCGCTTACTTAATCAACATCATCTTCTTCGTTTGCACAAAACTGCCCGACTGCAAGCGATAGAAATACACGCCGCTCGCAAGGTTCGACGCATTGAAATTCACCGTGTGAAGCCCCGCTTCCATTCGGCGATTGACCAGCGTCGATACCTTTTGTCCTAAAATGTTGAAGACTTCCAACTTCACATCGCTCACCGCAGGAACGGCGAATTGAATCGTCGTTGTCGGGTTGAATGGGTTCGGATAGTTTTGCTCCAACTTGAACTCTTTCGGACGAGTTGCAGTATTGCCCGTTCCTGAAAAACCAGGTGCTCCCGGAATCAAACGATACATCAAACCTCTTGGCGGGAATTGCGTAATGTTGTTGTTAGCCGTTGTCGTTGAGCCAGTTGTGGCGTCGACAAAATTGCCCGGACCACCCGTTGCACCCTTCAAGCCAATGGACGCCGACAAAGTTTGAGTTCCCGGTGTCGTGCCGCCGTAGGTAAATTCAATAATGTTCGTGGTTTCATAGAATCGGACTTGGAAGTTAAATCGCCACGTCGAAGACGATGGAAAACGTCCAACATTATTGAACTGCACAATAAACACACGATCAGGCGCAGTGCCCTGCACATCGGTGATGACGTTAGATTCGGGTTGGAAGTAGAGGTCGTCCCAGAACGGCGCAACCACATTGAACGGTGCGGTGGTGCCGCTTAGGTTATTTAAGAACGCTGTGGAACCTGTGCCAAAGTTCAAGAAGCCGTTGGTGCAGATGTTGATGTTGCTATATGGCACTTCGGCAAATTGGAATGGGATTGGCATTGGCACGGTGGTGAAGGCGTCGTCGCCAGTGAGGGTAACGGCTGTGCCTGATGCTAAGGAATCGTAGCCGGCTTGCGTAAGCACTTCTACGCGGTAACTAAATCCGATAGAGCGGCGTAGCCTTAGGTTAAATTCTTGCGTTGAGGCAAGCGAGTCAGATGCCGAGCGATAGGCAACCACGCGCCAAGTTCCGTCCACAGAATCGCCGACGGCAACCCCTGCGCCTGCCAAGAGCGAGTCAAGTCGCGAGACGCGCACGGTCAATACCGTATCCAATCCGCTATTGTTCGCGTTAAACACAGCCGTTGGAACGCTTCCTGTTAGGCTGGGTGCCGTGAAGAACCATTTGTATGTAACTGCACCTGTTCCTGACCGTGTCCAAGTGATGTTGACGGGTGTAGGATTGGTTGACAATGTTGCGAGCGTCGTGTTGTCAGGTGGCGAAACAAGGTTGAAAGCAGATAGCGTAATCGGCTCACGCTTGAAGGTAATCTGGCGCCAAGTGTTGGCACGCAATGAATCCGGACCGGGTGCGCCAGCAACTTTATATGCCCAGACCGTCCAAAAGCCGACCACTGAATCACCTGGCTCTAAGCCTAATCCTGCCAATGCCGCGTCAATTTGTCCCAGCGTTAAAGTCAGAGAGTCCGTATTGGAGGGAATCGTGAGCAATCTTGGCGCGCTCACGGAGTCAATTGCGAAAACCCAATTATAGCGTGCTCCTGTTGCCGAGGTATCCCACGAAATCGTTACGGGCGTGTTATTCCCTGCGGTCGTTGTAACCGTTACTCCCGCAGGCGGCG
>CALKXI010000089.1 GCA_938003965.1 uncultured Chlorobiales bacterium | reverse complement strand
CGCCTACGGCGAACGTTCTAACTTAAAATTTCGCTTCCTTACCTAAACAGCGTAACTTGCGCCCGAATCATTTTTTCACTGTCTATGCAAATTATCTTCATTGTTATCGTCATTCTCATCGCTGACCAACTCACCAAGTATTGGGCAAAGCAAACCCTTGAACCGATTGGGCAAATTTCGCTTATCGGCGATTGGCTCAAACTTACCTTCACGGAAAACACGGGGATTGCTTTCGGAATTGATTTGGGCGGACAAGTGGTGGTAACAGTCCTTTCGGTTTTAGCCACGATTGGCATTAGCATTTACCTCTATTCGCTTCGGCGCAAGAACATCTACTACAAACTTGCCTTTGCGTGCATTTTGGGCGGGGCAATCGGCAACCTCATCGACCGCGCACTTTACGGGCGCGTTGTGGATTTCATTCACTTCGATTTGTATCGCGGCTATATTGGCACATATTACCTCTCGCTTTGGCCGATTTTCAATATCGCCGACATTGCCATTTCAACAGGCGTTGCGATTATGTTCGTTTGGTATAAGCGAATTTTCGAGCCTGAACTCGCCGCCGCGCCAAGCGACAGCACTCCGACTGCTCCCGCCGTCCAAACAAATGAAGAGTCGCAGAATTAACATTCGGTTATTTCAACCGCGTATCAAACGCATCGCGCAGTCCGTCGCCGAGAAGGTTAATGGCGAGCACAGCAAGCATAATGGCAAGCCCGGGAAAAACGGTCAGCCACCAGCCGTTGCCCGACACGATGTAGGCATAGCCGTCGCGAAGCATTGAGCCCCAAGACGCCGTCGGTGGCTGAACCCCGAAGCCAAGGAACGAAAGACTCGCTTCGGCAATGATGGCAGTCGCAAAGCCTGCTGTGGCAACTACTGTTATCGGTCCAATCGTGTTCGGCAAAATGTGTTTGAAGATTGTGCGTGTTGCGCTGAAGCCTAATGCCTTTGTGGCTTCGACAAATTCGCGCTCACGGAGCGAGAAGAATTGCCCGCGCACAATTCGCGCCGTATCGACCCACGACGCCAAGCCGACCGCCAAAAACACCTGCCAAAATCCGCGCCCCAACGCAACGCTGATGGCAATCACCAACAAGAGTTCAGGGAACGACCACACCACATTCATCACCCACATCACGATGGCGTCGACTTTGCCGCGAAAATATCCTGCTACTGCGCCGAGCGTCAGTCCAATGAGGAGCGAAATGCTTGTGGCAATCACGCCAACTGCAAGCGAGACGCGCGCGCCGTAAATAATGCGCGAACAGACATCGCGTCCGTATTTGTCCGTGCCCATCAAGTAAGTCGGGGTTTTGTGCCAATCGGATTCTTTTGTGCCAAACAGTTCACTTGTTGGAATTTTTTCTTCTCGTCCTTCAAAATCAATGATGAAGAGCGTGTCGCCTTGTTGCGTGTAGGAGCGAATCGGAATGGCTTTGAATGGGTCGCCTTCACCCGCATCGATTTTCTTCAAAATCAAATTTCCCTTGAACAAAGGTGGCTTGATTTCATACTCGTAAATCTGCGCATTCGGGTTCATCGGCGATAAAACGGGTGCGAAGAGCGCGACAACAACGAAGAAGCCGACAAGGATTAAACCGCCAAATGCAAGACGGTTACGCCGAAGCCGTCGCCACGATTGATAAAGCGGGCTATGCGGCACGGCGTCCGCAAGTTGCGCGTTGTATTCAGCCCTTGCGGAGTCGGCTTTTGCAGAAACGGATTCGGAAGGATTCATCATTCAACTGCAACTTTGAAGATGGCTTTTTTAACGAACGATTTCGGCGCGTTAGGCGCGTGTGCATCATCAGGAAAAAAGATGGCAAAGGTGTTGGGCGAGAGTGTTATTTGAAAGTCGGGCGCGTCGGCAAAAAGCATGAAATCGTTTTCTTCGCTGTATGGCGTATCGAGCGTTTGGCACTGGTGAAGCGGTTTCCAACCGATGTCGAAGACACCATCAATCGTGAGTTGAATGTCAATGTATTTGCGATGGGCTTCGAGTTTGGCATTGTGCTCACGTGCGTGGTCGTCGGCGATAATGACGAAGAGGTCATCGCCTTGAAGTTTGTGCGTGCCAATGGGCAAGGTTTTGAAGTCGAACGAAGTGGCAAACGCGAAGGCTTGTTCAAATAGGCGATGGTTGCTGTAATAACGCGCGGCGCGCTCGAGTGTATCTACAATCATGGTTTATTGAATTTGATTGATTTTGAAAATAAGTCGTAACGCAACGCCGTCAAAGTAATGGCGGTTCGTTTGCGTTGAACGAATTGCTATATTCGAGCCTGTTTGAAATGTGTTTTTTTTAATCTTCAAATTCGTACCAAAAATGAGCACCGCTGTACTTGACTCCTCGCTGACTATTGATGTTGAAGAAGTTTTAGGCGCAGAAGCCAAAAACTTGCTTGAACACAAAGCCAAAGTTTCCAAAGAGCATCTGCACTTGCCCGGTCCTGATTTCATCGACCGCGTGTGGCTTGGCTCTGACCGCAGTCCGAATGTGCTTCGCAACATGCAACTGATATTCAACACGGGACGCCTTGCGGGCACAGGCTATCTTTCGATTCTGCCCGTCGACCAAGGCGTTGAGCACTCAGGCGGGGCATCGTTCGCCAAAAATCCAATGTATTTCGACGGCGAAAATATCGTTAAGCTTGCCATTGAAGGCGGCTGTAATGCCGTTGCCTCAACCTTTGGCGTGCTCGGAAGCGTTGCACGAAAATACGCGCATAAAATTCCGTTCATTGCCAAAATCAATCACAACGAGTTTCTGACCTACCCGAACAAGTTCGACCAAATCATGTTCGGCAACATCAAGATGGCGTTTGATATGGGCTGTGTTGCCGTTGGCGCCACGATTTACTTCGGCTCTGCGGAATCAGGGCGACAAATTATCGAAGTCTCCGAAGCCTTCAAACAAGCGCACGATTTAGGCATGGCGACTATTCTTTGGTGTTACCTCCGCAATCCTGCTTTCAAACGAGATAAAGACTATCACGTTGCTGCTGACCTCACTTCGCAAGCCAATCACTTGGGCGTTACAATTGAAGCCGACATCATCAAGCAAAAACTGCCTGAAAACAACGGTGGCTACAAAGCCTTGAGCACAAAGGAAAATCCCTACGGCAAGAGCGATAACCGAATGTACACCGACCTCGTTACCGACCATCCCATCGACCTTTGCCGCTACCAAGTGCTGAACTGCTACATGGGCAGAGCCGGCTTAATCAACTCAGGCGGCGCATCAGGCGAAAATGATTTGTTTGATGCTGTTAAAACCGCCGTCATTAACAAGCGTGCGGGCGGCATGGGATTGATTTCAGGACGCAAAGCGTTCCAAAAACCCATGAAAGAGGGCATCGCGATTCTCAACGCGATTCAAGACGTCTATCTCGACAAAAATATCACAATAGCCTAACCGTTTAGAGCAGAAATGAAAAGGGGCGCACACATCGCGCCCTTTTTGTTTCAGCCCTGTTTGCTAAAAAAGTTACGAGAAAAATTAAAATCACCGCATTGGATTTTCTCGGGAATCGCTGCTGCTGCCCCAGCGACTCAACCTATCAAAACCCAAGCGGTGAAAATCTATGAATAGAAGCCTTAAATCTTACTTAGTTTTTTCTTTTGCCATGCGTTTGTCGTTCTCTTTTTCACACAATTAAACTCACGTATCACACACATAAAAATAAAACCGCCTGAAGGCTCTCGGGAATCGCTGCTGCTGCTCCAGCGACTCAACCTATCAGCGTTCAGACGGCAAAGAACAAAATTCGTTGTAACAAAACTCGTCGTAATAATACTCGCGAATCGCTTTTTCGGATATGATTTATATCACAAGCCTTGACGAGCATTTTCTCACCTGAAATCAGCGCCGCTCGCGCCTTTGGGGATTCGCGAGACGCTGCTGCCCCATCTCCGACTCAACCTACTCAGCGCAAGCGGCATAGCCTTTCATCAAACGACGCCGAAACGATACGCCACTTTTTCTTGCGCGATGTTGCGCTACGCAACCACTTGTGATGAACACACTTTGTGAACCACAGCACAACGCTTGCAATCCCATTTGAAATTCGTAATTTTCCCTAACTATCAACAACGCAATGAAGAAGTTACTGTCATTTCTCGTTTATCTTTTGCCTTTGCTCCCTCAAATAGTTCTTGCACAATCCAAGCCGATTGCCTTTACAGGCGCAACGATTTATCCGATTGCCGCTCCGCCGATTGAGAACGGCACGCTTGTGATTCAGAACGGGAAAATTCTTGCCGTCGGCACCAGCGTTGCAATTCCTTCCGATGCCACACGCATTGACGCCAGCGGCAAAATCATTACGGCGGGATTTGTCGATACGCACTCGCATATCGGCGGCGGCGACGGTGGCGACGCTTCCGCACCGATTCACCCCAGCGTGCGCATTTTAGATGCGATTGACGTTCGTAACGACACGTTCAAAAAAGCCCTCGCAGGCGGCATTACCACCGTGAATGTGATGCCCGGCTCGGGACACTTGCTTAGCGGTCAGACGGTTTATCTCAAACTGCGCAACGCAAACACCGTTTCTCAAATGCTCTTCTGCAACGATGAAACGAAGGAAATTTGCGGCGGCATTAAAATGGCAAACGGCACCAACCCCATGCGCGGCGGCGTGTTTCCCGGAACGCGCGCCAAATCGGCGGCAATGATTCGAAGCATTTTTATCAAAGCGCAAGACTATCAAAAGAAACTCAAAGACGCAGGCGGCAATCCCGATAAAATGCCCAAGCGCGATTTAGAGTTGGAAGCGTTAGTTGAAGTGTTGGAGGGAAAGCGAATCGTTCAGCATCACACGCACCGCGCCGACGATATTCTCACCGTGCTACGCATTGCCAAAGAGTTCGGCTACAAGGTCGTTCTGCACCATGTCAGCGAAGGGTGGAAGGTTGCAAACGAAATTGCCGAAGCCAAAGTCCCTTGCTCCATTATTGTGATTGATTCGCCTGGCGGCAAACTTGAAGCCTCTGAACTGCGCTACGAAACGGGCGGCATTTTGGAGAAAGCCGGCGTCGATGTTGCCTTTCACACCGACGACGGCATCACGGATTCGCGGCTCTTTATGCGCTCGGCGGCGTTTGGCGTGCGTGCGGGAATGTCGGAACAAAAAGCCCTCGAAGGCTTAACGCTTGCAGGCGCGCGCATGCTCGGCTTGGAAAAGCGCGTTGGCTCGCTTGAAGTCGGCAAAGATGCTGATTTCGTGATTCTCTCGGGAAGTCCGTTCAGCGTCTATACCAAAGTGCTTGAAACTTGGGTAGAAGGCGAGAAGCGATTCGACCGAAATAATCCTGACGACTACAAGTATGCCGTCGGCGGCTATCAAGTTTATCGTGGCGAAGTGTTTAATCACTATCAAAGCGTGATGCAAAACGAAGGAGGCGAGCAGTGAGACGTCTGAGGCTTTTCTCTTTGTTGCTCGTTTTTTGTTGTGCTTCGTTTCGGGTTTCCTTCGCACAACTTGCAATCAAAGGCGAGATGATTTACACGATGGCAGGCGCGCCGATTCAAAACGGCGTTGTGCTGGTGAATGGCGGCAAAATTGAGCGCGTCGGTTCACAAACAGAAATTTCAATTCCAAGCCATTACAAAGTCATTACTGCAAAAGTCATTACGCCCGGACTGATTGATGCGCACAGCGTTGTCGGACTTGCAGGCATTTTTAATTACAACCACGACCAAGACCAATTAGAAAAATCCGACCCCATTCAGCCTGAACTCCGCGCTGTTGACGCTTACAACGCTAACGAGCGACTTGTAGGATTTCTCCGTGACTTCGGCATTACCACGCTTCACACTGGGCATGGCACGGGCGCACTGATTTCAGGTCAAACGATGATTGTTAAAACTCTTGGCACAACGGTTGAACAAGCCCTCGTTCAGCCTGTCTCTGCGGTTGCTTTTACGCTGGGCGCAACCGTGCGCGAGAACTTCCAAAAGCCGGGCACGCGCTCAAAAGGCGTTGCCATGCTTCGCGAAAAATTTATCGAGGCGCAAGACTACACAAAGAAGATGAAAAGCAAAGATCCCTCGAAACGTCCAACAAGAGATTTAAAGTTGGAAGTCCTCGCCGACATTCTCGACAGAAAAATTCCTGCGCTCATCACCGCCAATAAAGCCACTGAGATTACAACGGCTTTGCGCTTGCAAAAAGAATTTGGGTTCAGAATGATTTTGGACGGCGCGGCAGAAGCCTACCTCGTTTTGGAAGAACTCAAAGCCGCCCGCGTGCCTGTGATTTTGCACCCAACAATGGTGCGCACTTACGGCGACACGCGCAATGCTTCCTTTGAGACGGCGGCAAAGTTGAAACAAGCAGGAATCAAATTTGCATTTCAATCAGGCTACGAAGGCTATGTTCCGAAAACGCGCGTTGTGCTCTATGAAGCCGCGCTTGCCGTTGCAAACGGTCTTCCTTTTGAAGATGGTCTTCGCGCGATTACGATTAATGCGGCAGACATTTTAGGCATTGCTAATCGCGTCGGCTCACTTGAAAAAGGCAAAGACGCAGACCTCGTTTGCTTCGACGGCGACCCATTTGAATACACTTCTCACGTTTGCCAAGTCATTATCAACGGATACCTCGCCAAAGAGCAGTGCAATTAAATACCTCAATCCAAAGCACACCTTATCCCAAGACAGCACACCTTGTTAGTTTGCTTGTCATCAACTTAAAAAAGAAAGGAACACATCATGTCATTTATTCAAGAGTTCAAACAATTTGCCATGCGCGGCAATGTCATTGACCTCGCCGTTGGGGTTGTCATTGGTGGTGCGTTTGGGAAAATCGTCAATTCGCTCGTTGCGGACATTATCACGCCGCCGCTTGGTTTGGTGATTGGCGGTGTTGATTTTTCCAACTTAACCATCAACCTCAATAGTCCGATTGGCGATTTGAAGCCTGTTACGATTAACTACGGCAAATTTTTGCAAGCCTCGCTCGACTTCATCATCATTGCGTTCGCGCTCTTTTTGATTATTCGCACGGTCAATCGCTTGCAGAAAAAGGAGGAAGAAAAGCCCGCGCCTCCGCCTGAAATTCCCGCTGATGTCAAACTGCTGACGGAAATTCGCGACCTGTTAAAAAAATAATTTTACAAACCCTAACAAGAAAACTCACATGAGCAAACATCTACTACTCGCGCTCTTGCTCTTCGCGAGCGCGCATCTCGT
>CALKXI010000088.1 GCA_938003965.1 uncultured Chlorobiales bacterium | reverse complement strand
CACGACAGCGACAGGCGGACGATTGATGAGGACTTTAACGGTCTCGCGAGTTTTGCTATTGGCAACACTTTGTCCGTCGTCAGCCGTCAGGGTAATGAAGTGAACGCCGTCGCTTGGTGCGTCCCAAAAGAATGTTGCGCCGCTATGCGTTGAGCCATCAGGAAAAAGCCACTCGAAAGAAAGTGCGTGCTTATCGATGTCGTAACTTTTTGAAGCGTCAAGCAAAATGCGGCGCGTGTTAGAGCGAATCGCAGTTTCAGTAACGATAATTGGCGAACTGTTGATAAGCACTTGACCTTGAACCGATTGCTTGCTGTTCTCGAAGCCTTGTCCATCGTCGACCGTAAGCGTAAAGGGTTGAACGCCCGGAGTGGCAAATGACTTTTTGACGATTGCGCCTTTTGCGGTTGAGCCGTCCGCAAACTGCCAAAGAAACTGCTTAATCTTGCCGTCTTTATCGGTTGAGCGGGAAGCGTCGAAGGTAATCGGTTGATTCGGCGCTGCGATCGAAGATGAAACCGACCACTTCGGAACAGGCGCAAAGTTGAGATGAATTTTTTTCGTCAGAACGCTTTGTGCTTCTTCAAAACCTGAATCGTCTTGCACAAGCAATTTGAGCGTGTGGTCGCCAGAGTCGCTGATGGTAATGGTAGCGGTATCGCCTTCGGCGACTGGACGGTCGTCGACAAACCAAGTGTAACGTGCGATTTTGCCTTCGGGCGCGAAACTTTGTCGTCCATCTAAGAAGATTGGCTTGTCGGGTTCAGCAACGGTTGGAGCGTTGAAGCGAGCAGTGGGATAGCGAAAAAGCCGAAATTGATGTGTTGTTTTTTGAACGCTGTTAGATTGACGCCGTCCGTCGTCGACGGTAAGTGTAATCGTATAGAGACCGCTTTTTTGGTAAGTGTGTGTTACTTCAATGCCTTCGGCTTTGCTACCGTCGCCGAAATCCCATAAGTAGCGCAAGGTGGAGTCGTCGCCGTCGGTCGTGGCGCGTGCGGAGAAGGTTTGGCGGGCGACGGTAGATTTTGATGGTGCGTCAATTTTCGGAACGGGCGGAAAATTGATATGAATGTCTTGTGAGAGCGATTGAGAAGAATTGGAAACGCCGTGTCCGTCGTCGACCGTGAGCGTAACGGTGTAGTCGCCGGGCTGTGCGAATTGAATCGTAATGTCGCGCGTGTCGTAGTTCTGACCGTCTGAAATGTCCCATGAATACGAGAGGTTGCGGTCGTCGGCGTCAGTAGAAGCGGCGGCTGAAAGGCGAATGTTATCGCCGGGCGCGGCAAGTGAGGGCAGGGTAAATCGCGGAATCGGCGGGGCATTAACGCGATAAGTTGCCGAAGTTTGATACGATGAATTGGCAACGCCTGCAAAGTCGCTCACGCGAAGCGACGCACGGTAAGAGCCTTGTCGGCTGTGCAAAACTGTAACAGATTCCTTCGTGCGGTCGCTCGTAATGCCTGCGCCTGACCACTCATAGCGCAAAGAATCGCCGTCGTTATCGCGAACATTTTTTGCCTTGAAAAGCACTTCTTCTTCAATAGCAAATTCGGGGAAGTATTCAATTTCGGCGTAGGGTTGAGAGTTGACGGTGATGAATGCCGTATCGGTTGCGGAAATGCATGGCGAGTTCGTGGCGTTGTCAATGACGCGCAAGACGACCTTGTATCGATTCGGCGTTACGTTTGAAAAACGAAAGCGTGGCTGTGTGCCGCGAATCGTGCCGTCGATGAACCATTCGTAGCGGAGTTTGTCGCCATCGGGGTCAAAAGAGTTTTCGGCGGTCAATGTGGCAACTTCGCCAGGCGCAAGGACAGAACGGTCAATGCTGATTTTTGCAACAGGTGGCGCATTGATGCGAACTGAAAAAGGCTTAACCCACACTTTTGGAAAAAACGTGCCTTGTGTCGGAATCCAGAGTTCGGCACTGTAAATGCCAGGCTTGCCGAAAGCAAGTGTCGCCGTATCGCCTGTGGCGCGCTTGTCGCCTTCAGGTAGTTTAGCAATCCAAGTAAGGGCTTTTGGGAAGCGTTGTGCGAGGGTTCTATCGCTAAGGCTGAACCGCACTTCGTCGCACTTGCTTCCCGGCGTCTGAACAATAGAAACATTTGGAATGGATTGAATGGCTGAAACATTGGCGCGCAAGTTCCAAAGCACAGGCTCTTTTGTGCCAATAATCGTGAAGAAATTGTATTTGCGCGAGCGCGAAATGGAAAGTCCCCAATGGTTCGTTTCGCCTGAAACAACGGGCTTCCAAAAGGACGTCGCATCGGAGAGCGGTGCCGAATTTCCGAAATCATCTTTGAGCAAAATGGTTGCGCCCTCTTCACCTTCAACCGAAAGTGAGGGCGGCGGTTCATCTTCAAAGTAAGGTTTGAGTTGCACTTCTTCGTTTGCAGGCAGGTTGATAGTTCCAATCGATAAATCAATCGCAATTAAATCCCAAGCCTCACTTTGCATGGAAAATTCCGTCTGTTCGGTAACAGTCAATTTGAACGCATTGACATCGTTGCCATCGGAGGCACTCACGCGAACAATGTAGCCGAGTGAATCGGGCTCGACTTGCGAGAAAAATTCCCAACGGCTTCGATATTGCTCTTCATCTAAAACGGAAAGCGAAGCAATCGGCTTCGTGCCAACGCTTTGTTTCGGCACAAGTTTCTTGTTTGAAAGTGTGTATTGGTCGGAAAAGCGAAAGAGTTCGAACGTCGTTTTTGTGTCAATTTTTCCATAAATCACATCGCCAGTGCGTGGCGAAATCGAAGCGTCAAAAATGCGAATTGCCGCTGTGCGTGCCTCCTTGTGATTTGGCTTTACCCAATAGTCAAAATACTCTCGAGTAATGCCGCTGATGTTGTTAGACGATTTGCCTGAAATAGAAAGCGAAAACTCTTGCGCGTGTGAGGCAGAAAAAAAGCTGGCACAAAGCCAAAGGGTGAGAAAATGAAAGCGATATAGGTGTTTCATTTCACGAAGTAGGTTCGAATTTGCGTTTGCTCTTTGGAATCTGGCGATTCAAACGAAACGGTTAAGGATTGATTGGCGAGAGGTTCAACGGCAATCGCCCAGTTGCCTTTGGCATCCGCCGTTGCTGTAAATGTTTTGTTTCCGTGCGTCAAAAATAGCGATAAGTTCGGATATGCGTTGCCATAAACTTGAATCGGAATGCCATTGGAAATGAGCGTGTCGCCGCTGGTTTTGCATGTCCAGTTCATCTGTTGAAGCCTTTCTTGGCGAATCGGGACAAGGCGAAGCACGAGGTCGCGACGATTTTTAGCAACATCGAAAGCAGAAAGCGAAATGAATTTTTCCGACAAGTTTTCTAACAAGATACTGAATTGAAACTTACCGTCGGGCGAAACATCAATCGGCGCGCCGTCTTTGAGCAAGCGTGCGTTGGGTTCGGTTTCGCCGCGAATCTCGAGTTGAGAGCGCGTGGTGTATCGGGTGAGCGTATCACTCATGTGAGCAGGAAAATCTTTAAGAACGAGAAAGGGCGGCTCGGTATCGGGGCTACGCAGAATGCGGTAGGTGGGGCTATCGACACCGCGCAGTCCGAGTTTGTCGATGGCTTGAAGGCGAATAAATCGCGTTTCGTTCGGAAGATTTTGGAGCAACAGCGAAAGTGCTGATGTGGAATAGGTTTGAACATTCTGACTGAAATCGCGCTCGGAACTTATCTCAATTTGATATTTCGCTGTGTTAGGAACAGGATTCCATTGCAGAAGTAATTCGTCGCGAAACACAACGGTGTCTAATCCATTCCATTGGAGGCGCGGTGCAGGCAAAAGTTCAACGGGCGGAGTTGGCTCTTTGCCTTTGAGAATTACCGTGCCTTGATTTTTCTTCAAGGTGATAATGGCTTCGCCTGATTTCACTTCCAAAGTGCCATCGTAGTTGGAGATTTTGGTCGATTGTTCTTCATTAACGCTCGCCCAAAATTTTCCTGAAAGAACAGTCGCTTCTGAACTGCCTGCGCTCAATTTGAACGCGCCTGACTCCTGTGCCTGCTTTGAAAGTTGCGAGAGCAAACTACCTTTGACTAAGGTGATATTGGCGTTCAGAGTGCGGTCAAGTTTATCGATGCGTGAGGCGCGCACAACAGCGGTGGTAGAGGGGTCAATCAACACTTGACTGCCGTCAACAAAGACAAGCGATGCGGTGCTGTTTGCGCCTGTGCGAATCGCGTCGGATTCCGCAAATAAATCGCCTTCTTCGGTCGCTTGCCATGTGCCAAGTAAGCCTTTGCGTTTATCCACGTCGCCGGTTTTCTTTCGTAGTTTAGCCTCAACGGCTTCGGTGCGCCGCGCTTCAACGGCTTTGGAAAGGATTGGCAGAGAAAATAAAAACGCTTCGCCTTCTTGAAGTGCATTGGCGATGTTTCCGTCGGCGACGGCTTTATCGTGGGCTTGAAGGGCGTTGCTGGTTTTCAAAAATTCTTGTTCGGCTAAAATCGGTGCGCCGCGTTTGACCAATCGGCTTAGTGTAGCGCGCTCGCGATTGACCTTTTGGCGCAAGGTTGAAAACGTCTTCAAAATTTTCTGTGCCGATGCTGAAAGCACAAACTCATTCGTGCTCGTGCGCCGCTCGGCTGAAGCGACGACAATCTGCCACGCGGCTGAATCACTTACAAGCCGTTGGGAAACTTGCATCAACTCGCTTGCCTTGAACACATAGCCGCTTTGGCGTGTCTGTGAAAAAAGCCATGACGGCAAAAAGCCAATCAAAATCAAAAAGATGAACTTCATCTCATGAATGGATTTCAACAGGTTCATTGGCATTGATGGGCAAGGTTATGGTAAAGCGACAACCAATTTGCGGGTTTGATTCTAAAGAAATGTTTCCGCCATGTCGCGTTACAATTTCTTTCGCGTAGGCTAATCCCAATCCTGTGCCGATTTCCTTGCTTGCCTTTGCGTTCCGAACACGATAAAATTTGGTGAAGAGTTTATCCTGTGCTTCGGGCGGAATGCCGTAGCCGTAATCGGTAATCGAGAAAATCACGTGGTTGCCTTCAGCGTGAAGTTCAAGGTCTATCGTGCGATTTTCATCGCCGTATTTAATCGCATTGGTCATCAGGTTTTGAATCGCTTCCATGATTAACTCTTCCGAGGCGTAAATGGTCGGAATGTTGGCATCGTGATGAAACGCAAATTGAAGAGATTTTTTGCGGGCTTGAGCTTGAAGCGAATCCATGAGCAGTCGGACAATGCTAACAAGATTGACGGGAGTGCGCACGATTTCCTGCCGTCCCGATTCCAAGCGCATCACATCTAAGAAGCGATTGACAAGTTTGAGCAATCGATTACCACTTTCGTGAATCATCGTGATAAATTCTTTTTTTGACTGCTCGTCAAACTCCATCGGTTGCAAGAGCAAATCGGAAAAGCCAATGACGCTGTTGAGCGGTGAGCGAAGTTCATGGACGATGATGTTCATGGTTTCGGCTTTGATTTTCTCGAGCTCGCGCTCTTGGGTAAGGTCGTGCAAGATGATAAACGAGCCCATCAAAATGTGGTCGGCGTTGTAAAGTGCGATGGTTTGAACGCGGTAAGATTCGATTGAATTTTTGAACGCGATTTCAATTTCGCTTTGATAGCGTTCGGTCTCGAAGGTGGCGATGTGTTCGTTGGATTTATGTTTCTTGACAATTTTAACAAGAGGGCAGTGAAAAAACTCCTCGCGTGTGGGGGCTTGTGAAAAACCCATTTTGGCACAAAGTTCGGCGAAGCGTTTGTTTTGAAAGGTGAAGCGGTCGTCGCTGCCTGCAATGCCAATCATATCCTCGCTGTAGGTCATGAGGAGTTTATTCTTCCACTCCTCAAAAATGATTTTTTCTACGTTGAGTTTTTGATAGCGGTCGAGCGTCTCGCGCATGGAGTCAATCGTGAGCGAGAGCGTGCGAAGTTCAGGAAGCGAAGACGGCGGCACAGGCTTTGAAAAATCAAGCGACTGCATCGGCTTGACGGCTTCAACAAGCATTTGAACGGGCTTCGTTACTTGCGCTGACGCAATCCAACCGACAACAAGCGAAACAAGCAACACAAGGCTAATAAACGAAATCGAAAAGAGCATCAGGCGCGCCGTCGGCTGTAAAATCACGTGTTTGGGAATGAGCACTAAAAAGTAAAGCGGAATCGTTCGAAATGCGGAAGCAACCATCAAGTAAGAATCTCCCAAGTGTTCAATCAGGCGAGATTCTGAAAGCAAAGAAAGGCGCAGTTCAGGAATCGGCTTGAAGTTCGCCGTTGAAGCCAAAAGCAAAAGTGAATCGTGTTGTGAGAGATACAAAGCCGTTTGAGCCTCCTCGCTCAAGGGTATCGTGAGAAGTCGGCGGAACATGTCGGTCGCATCAAAGTAGCAAGTGAGAAGATAGGGCTTATTGAGAAGCGAAGTCTCGGTGCGAATGGCGCAGACGAAGTTTGAAGAATCCGCACGATAAAAAGCAACGGAAATCGAGGAGTCAATGCGTGCGTGTTGCCAATCGCCTTTTGAAATCGGATACTCGACATTGGGAAAATTGCTGTTCTGCGCTTCCAATTCGTCGCCCGTTTGAAGCGAAATCACTGAAATGCGAATGAGGTCGGCGTGCGTAGCAATTTGGTCTTTGAGAGCAAGTTCGAATTGGGAAGGGCGAGCAGAAAAAAGCGTCGCCAAATACTTTGCTGTTCCAAACCAGTTATTGATGTCCATGTCAGCGGAAGCCATTGCATAGTGCTGTTGCTCGCTGACAATGGTTAGGCGTTCATCGAGCAAGACTTTGTCGTATTGCGGACGCACAAACACATACACTATCACAAGTGTTGCGACGAGCAAAAGAGAAGAAAGCGTGAAAAATCTCGCCCTTAACGAAAGACGCGAAAGAAATTTTGAGTCGCTACCGTTTGCCACGCTGTAAATGCTTGGTTCTGATGTAATGCTCAATTCAGATAAGAACGCTTAAAATAAAGCAATTGAAGTATGTTCACAAACATACATGTGGATTCCTCACTTTGTTTGGAATGACCAACGAATGGGTAATGAATAACGAGTAATGAGGAACAAAAAGTCGGAACGACAACGCAATTCTTCACTACTCACTATTCATTACTATGGATTCTTCACTTTGTTCGGAAATGACGGAAAGGCGTGTTCGGTATGTGTCAGTGATTATCGGCATAATCTGCGCAATCTGTGTTCTATCAGAAAACAAAAGGAGCGAGAGTTTTCCCGCCCCAACAAGATAACTAACCTGAAATTCAAACTTCCTTACTTCACCAGCATCATTTTCTTGGTTTGTGTGAACTCGCCGTTGCCTGCCGTCATGCGATAGAAGTAAGTGCCTGACGAAAGATTGGCGGCGTTGAACTGCACCGAGTAGCGACCCGCCGCTTTGTTTTCATCAACGAGCGTTCGAACCTTTTGACCCAGCACATTGAAAAGTTCAATCGTTACCCGACCCGCTTTGGCGACATCATACTGAATGAGCGTCGAGGGGTTAAACGGGTTCGGATAGTTTTGCGCAAGGGCAAACTGCTTCGGAATGCTGGTTTGCGCATCGCCAATTGAAGATGTGGCAAAGGTTGCAAAGCTAAGTGCATCAACGGCGAGATAGTCAGAGTTGGTGCCGGTTGTTCCGCCATTAACGATGAAGTAGCGAAGCGCGACACGATAATCTGTGCCTGTGGCTACGCCATCGCTGACTTTGAACGCAAGGCGTGTCCATGTATTCGGCACGCGGAAATAAGCGATTTCATTGAAGTCTGAAACGTTCGTTCCACCTGTTGGCGAGACCATGATTTTCAGCGAGTCGGGGAAATTTGAATCAATGCGTCGCGTGTAGAAAATCAGCGAGTCGACGGTGGTCGAGCTGCCGCGTGTTTGCGCAGGAAGCACAAGCCAATCGTCAATCAGCCCCGATGCATTTGCGCCGTTGTAGTTTGCGGCTACTGCGCGTCCGCCTTCAAATCCAGGAAATACTGCAGGATTATGAACGAACCAAGGTCCGGTTGTTCCGCCACCGTCGTTGTTAATGGTAAGCCAGCCTGCGGGAACGACAAGGCTTGGCGTCGCACCGTTGAAGAACTGTGTGCTATCGTTAAAGCCTGTAAAGAACGAGGCGGCGGCAGGGAAAATGTAAATGCCACCTGTGGTCACGCTGTTATTTCCTGTGTTGCCGTCACCTGGGGCGGATACTGTGCAAGTAATGCTGTAAATACCTTCGGCACTCGGAATCCAACCCTCTGCACCGGTAAAAGTGAAGGTCGCGGTTTGTCCCGGTGTGAGTGCAGGTCCAGAATTGACCGTAACGGGCGTGCCATTGTTAATCGCATAACTAACCGAGTAGCCAGCGGCAACAGCATTCGTGCCGACATTCTCAATTTCTACCGTAATGGGATATGGCGTTCCGGCTTTAACATCGGTGGTTGGAAGAACGAGCTTGACCGCGCGCAAGTCGGTGGCAGAGGCTTCGAACACTTCGACGCTATCCAAATAAAGACGGAACGCGTCGAGTTCTTTGTATTGGAAGCCGATGTAAATATCCTGCGCTTCAAATGGAGAGAGATTCACCACATAACGCTCGGGCGTCGTGCTTGGTAAGATACGAGCCACAACGGTGGTAAAGTTTGCAGGATTGCTCGGATTTGAACCCGCCGTAGAGACCCAAACGATGAGGCTATCGTCATACGTATCTGTCTGTTTTTTCGCCCAGAACGCTAAGCGCGATGCCGCAGAGACCGATGTTTGGCGCGTAACAAGCCAATCATTGTTTTCAAGCGTTGAAGACTCCCAACGAACGGCGGCGGAAGCGGTTCCAAAAATCGGTGCTGCCGTAAAGCGTGTCCATTGTTGGGTGCCACCATCGAGGTTATAGACAGACCAGCCAAGCGGCGGGAAGGTTGTGCCTTCAAATCCTTCGCTCCATGTTGGCGTCGGCGTATCGACGAATATCGTGAATCGAGCTGTGTCGTTTGCCGGGTTGCCGTCGCCGGGCATTTGGGTATAGGCACGAATGGTGTAGAATCCGCTTTGTGTTGGCATAAAGGCAAATTCGCCGTCAAAAAGAGCAGAAGCCGTATCGAGCGGCGCAATCGGACCGGGGATATTCACAGGACCAATTGGTGCACCATTATTGACCGTGTAAAACACAGGCACACTTGACAGCGGTTGTGAGCCGAAGTTGCGCACAATTGCCGTAATTGGAACAGGCTGATTGAGTGCGGCAACAGCGGGAACATTCGTGATAGAAGTAACGCCCGCGTCAGTCGGTTGAACTTGGAAGACTTGAATGCTGTCAAGCGTCAGG
>CALKXI010000087.1:0-30000 GCA_938003965.1 uncultured Chlorobiales bacterium | reverse complement strand
TTTCACCAATTGAAGCAAAGACTTATGCACTGTTTTTGCCAAAGGTAAATGTGGAGCGAAAAGTCGTGTTAGATAGTGCGATGGAGCGCGTCAGAATTTCGGAAACGATTGCAGGCGTTGAAGTGCGCCCTGCGATTGAGTTATCATTAGAAACATACAAGAAATGGCGCTACAAGGCGGCAATTCGAGATAACTTTCGACAAATTATCGGACAACAAAGTGTGGGCGTCTCGCGTGATGCGCTCGCCGATGTGTTCAGTAAAATCACCAAAATCAGCGTCTATGTGCCAGGTGGAGAGAGTGCCATTTTTGCAACGCTCTTCGGTCCGCCAACCGTGAGCGTTCAGGTTGCAGGAAACATTGACATTAAAGCCTCCTATCAAACCGAAGAATCCGAAGACCCAATACGGAGAGCAAGCGGAACGGCATCGACTGCTGTGCCGAACTTCGACCAACAAGTGCAGATGAACTTAACAGGCACAATTGGCGATAAACTCACCATCACAGCCGATTGGAACACAGAACGACCGTTTCAATACGAAAACCAATTAGCCATTCGATACAAGGGCTATGAAGACGACTTGGTGCAATCGATTGAAGCAGGCAATGTGTCGCTCACGCTGCCGACGTCGCTCATCAGTAGCAGTCAAGCCTTGTTCGGGATTAAGGCGCAGTTTCAAATTGCGGGATTGAACTTAACGGCGATTGCCTCACAACAGCGCGGACGAACAGAAACATTCAGTGTGCAAAGCGGCGCAAGCGTTACCGAACAAACGATTCAAGCATGGGACTACGACGAAAATCGTCACTTTTTTGTTAGCAACTTTTTTGTAACGAATTGGGAGAATGCCTTTGCGCGAAATGCGCCGCAACTTGTGATTACCCCAGCCATGGGCGGACGGCAAATCAATCGTCTGGAAGTGTGGCGGCGTCCAGCAAATCAACTTGGGGGCGGAGGCGGACAAAATGCAGGCGGCGCGCCTTTACAAGAAAACCAACGCCCGGGTGTCGCATTGCTGAACTTAGGCGATGCGCCGTATTCGTTTGAGCGATTACAGCAAGGATTCCCATTTCCAAATAATTCATACAACGACCTTGCCGACACCACTCAAACACAAGCCTTCCTGCAACAACTCCGGACCGCAGACCCACTTCCGCCGATTCCTGGACAATTTCAAGAAGGCGTATTTACTTTGATGAGAGAAGGGCAAGACTATGTGTTCAATCCGATACTCGGCTACATCACTTTCACCGCGCCCTTAGACCCGCGCGATGTGATTGCTGTTTCTTACGACTTCACGCCCGTGCCTGGCTTGCCAAATGTGCGCGTCGGAGATTTCAGCAACGATTCACTGCAACGCAGAGCCGTTTTCAAATTGGTTAAGCCCGACCAATTCACGCCATCAGATACGGCAACATGGATTTTAATGCTAAAAAACATTTATGCACTCGGCGGACGAGACATTCAGCCCGACCAGTTCAATGCGCAAGTCGTGTTTCAAAACCCAGGCGATAATCCACCTGAAAATGAGGTCTTGCCAATTTCAGGTTTTGTCAATACGCTCAATCAAGTAACAGGCTTCGACCGATTTGACGTGAATGGTGCGGCAGGCTCCGACCGCACGTTCGACTTCTTGCCCGGCATTACGATTGACCCGCAACGTGGCTTGCTCATCTTTCCATTTCAGCGACCGTTTGCGCGCCCGATTCGCGAAGAAATTGAGCGAATCACAGGCGGACCGCTGACACAAGAAAATGAACGCTTCGTCTACTCCGAAATTTATGAACGAACACAATTCGACGCGCAAAACACCAGTGCGAAGAACTTTTACGGCATTAAGGTGAGATACAAAAGCACGATTCAAAATCCGATTTCTATTGGATTCAATGTGGCGCAGGGAAGCGTGCGCGTAACCAGCCGTGGTGTGCCACTTCGCGAAGGCATTGATTACACGGTCGACTATCAACTCGGGCAAGTAACCATTCTAAAAGATGACGCGCTTCAACAAGGGGCAAACTTGAAAATCGATTTTGAAAAGAACGACCTCTTCCTCTTAGCGTCGCGCACGATTGTTGGACTGCGTGGCGAATATGCGTTTAGCGATGACTTCAAGTTAGGCGCAACATTCTTGCAATACTCCGAGCGACCGCTGACGGATAAAGTGCGCGTCGGCGATGAACCCATCGTGAATCGCATTTTCGGAATGGATTTACAATACTCGACGCAGATGCGCTGGCTAACCAAGGCGATTGATAAGTTGCCGCTTATCAGCACAAAAGAACCATCAAAGTTTTCCATCAATGCTGAATACGCGCAAGTGATGCCAGGCATTCCTGCCGAATTGCGAACTGAATTAGACCCTGAAGGCGTCAGTTACATCGACGATTTTGAAGGCTCGCGGCAGATTATCTCGTTGGGATTGAACGGCAACAACTGGGTGTTAGGCTCGCCACCACATCGAGACCTTGAAAGTCCAACGATTGTAGAAGATTCAATTCGCGGACGCTATCGCGCACGATTAGGGTGGTATCGATTGCCCGTTGGTGACCCAAGAAATGTGCCAACACGAGAAATTTTCCCCAATCGTGTGGCAGCACGCGAAGATTTTCAAGTGCGTCCGCTGTTTTTGAGTTATGACCCAACAAGACGCGGTCCATACAACTTCAATCCTGATTTCGTGATTCGGCGCGGCGTTCCTGACAGCAGTTACGGCGCAATTACACAACTCCTTCCTTCATTTGCCAACAACCTGACGCAGTCCAACATTCAGTTCATTGAGTTCTGGTTCAAATATCAGCCGCTCGTGGACAGCGTTGGCGCGCCGCCCGACAGTGGAAAACTGCATATCGACATTGGGATTATCTCCGAAGATGTGATTCCAAACCGACGGCTGAACACCGAAGACGGTATGCCGATTAATCCCGAAGATTTTAATCCCGACCAAATCGCATTCGGCGAAGATGCTTATGGACGATTCAATACGCGCGTGGCAAAAATTGACCGTCAGTTGCTCACGGGCTCGATTGGCACAGAAGATGTTGGATTGGACGGAATCAACGACCAATTAGAACGACAATTTCATCAGCAGTATTTGGAGACCTTGCGCAATGCCTTGGGCGAGGACAATCCAGAGTATCAGCGTATTCTCAACGACCCTGCGGGCGATAACTTCTCGCTCGATGTAACCAATGTGAGCGGCACAGAAGGCAACGCCAATCAAGCACAGGCAGGTCCGTTCGTGAACATTTTCCCCGATACCGAAGACTTAGACGGCTCGTCGACGGTGCAAACACAGAATCGATTTTTCCGATATACGATTTCTATCAATCCGCAGGAGTTGAATATCCCTACGCCGCGCGGCAAGTTCGTGGTCAGTGGCGGTCAATCCAATGCAGGTTGGGTGCAGTTTCGAATTCCGTTAGATGAATTTACTCGGCGGTTTAGCGGCATTGACTTCACAACGATTCAGTATGTGCGCTTGTGGGTCGAGCAGTTTCGGCGTCCTGCGCAGTTAGGGTTTGCGACGTTCGACTTCGTCGGCTCGCAATGGCAACTCATCAATCGCGATACGCTGGTGGGAGTGGCGGCAGTCAATATCGAGGAGAACGGGTCGTTTTATGCGTTGCCACCAGGCATTCGGCGTGCCAGAGACCGCCAGCGTGTCGATCAAAACATTCAAGCCAACGAACAAGCCTTAGTTGTAATTGCACGAAAGATGGGGCAAGATTCAATTCGCGGCGTCTTCCGAAACTTTGCAATCGGAAATACGGGCGGCTTTAACCTCAATCCCTACAAGCGATTGAAAGCGTTCGTACACGGCGGTCCAGGCGTGAGGTATAACGAACTCAACCCCCAAGACCCTGAAAACACGCGCGTCTTCTTGCGCTTCGGTGCGACGGAATCAAATAACTACTACGAAGTGCAAATTCCCGTCAAGCCCTCGCCACCCGTTGCTGTGCCGCAGAACACAAATTCGCCTGAATATCGGCGCGCGCAAGAATTGATATGGCCAGCGGAAAACAACATCGATATCGACCTCGATGAAATCGCCAGTTTCAAACTTCAACGCACTTCCGATACGGAAGTCGTCGTGCGCAATTTTCCCGACGGAAAACGAATCGTCATCAAAGGGCAACCGAGTTTAGGCAATGTGCGCGTGTTTGCCTTTGGCGTTATCAATCCATCAAAAGAATTTATCGAGTCGATTGAAGTGTGGCTCAACGAGTTGCGCGTATCGGGCTACAAGAACGAAGGCGGCTGGGCAGTGCGTGCTAATACAACCTTACAACTCGCTGATGTTGCCACCGTTTCCGCAACCTACCAACGGCAAACACCTGACTTTCACGGATTAAACATTCGACTCAATCCGATTGCTGCGCAAAACAATACTGAATCATGGACGCTCTCGACAACGTTCAACGCCGATAAACTCTTGCCCGCAGAAGATGGCTGGACAATCCCCATCAACATCGAGCGAAGCGAACAGCGTGCAATTCCCAAATATCTGCCCGGTCGCGAAGATATTTTGCTTGATGCGGCAGTGGCGCGCGTTATTGAGGAAGCAAAGCGCAACGGCGCAAGCGAAGAAGAAGCACAACAAGCAGGGGCACGTTTCCGTAACGAACAAGTCACGCTCTCCTCAACCGAACGCTTTTCAATGCCGACGATTCGCAAAACCAAACCGTCCGATTTTTGGCTGTTACGATATACCATTGACCGATTGACTTTCGGCTATAATTACTCGATTGCCCGAAGCCGCTCGCCACAACTGGTCTCGAGCGAAGATTGGCAGTGGAGTGCAAATGTCAGTTACGGCTTGCAACTTCCCGCCGACGCTCAACTCTTCATTGAGCCATTCAAGTGGCTAAGCCGTATTCCGATTCTCAATGTGTTCAGCGAAGACAAGTTTTACTACGTGCCGCAAAGTTACACGTTCGACTTCCGCTTAAACCGCAACCGACGCGCTTCGCAGAATCGTGGCAACGACCAACCGCTCGTGCTCAACAGCAACAACTTCACCGCAGGACGCGGCATGGCAATGCAGTATAAAATTTCAGAAACCATCGATATGTCCTACAACGCAACCCTCACCAGCAGTATGAACCTGTTCTTAACCGACCCCATCACACGCGAAGAACGAAAAGGAAGCGATGTATTCGACGATGTCTTAGCCGACCTTTCGCGATTCGATTTAGGCAGAGACCAAAATTACAATCAAAGCGTAACTGCAAACTGGCGACCGAAAATGGTGTCGCTCCTCGATTGGGTAACGCCAAGTTTCACCTACAACACGCAATACTCGTGGGCGAATCCGTTTGTCAATAACCCTGCACAGTTTCTTGGAAACAGCGTCGGAAATAACACCGCCTTGCAAGTGCAATCCGATATCAACTTTGGACGGCTGTTCGGCAAAGTGCGCGACCTTATTCCGTTTGGAAAAGGCGGGAATGCGCCACCACCAAGTGCGCCAAAGCCGCCAAAAGAACCCAGTCGATTCTTCTCGCTCTTCGATAGCACCGAAACACAAAGCGCCGCCGAAGGCAATAATATTGCCAGATTGCTCAGCGACATCGGAAGTCTGTTCAGCATCTTCACGCGCTTTGACCAGTTTCGCGTTACCTATTCAATTACAACCGGCATACAAAACAGCGGGATTGCAGGCGGCGCAGGGTGGCTGAACTTTTATCCGTTCAACACGTTTGGAAGGTCTGACCGACCGCTTCCGCCAAGTTTGAGTTATCAAATGGGATTCAGCGACAATCCCGGCACGCGATTTTTGGTCAACCCCGATGCGCCTGCTATTCCGAACTTTGTCGACAACTTCAACCAAAGCCAAAATTTTTCGGTCAGCACAACTTGGCAAATCTTCGATAACCTGCGAATGGATTTGACATGGCGCACCGATTGGCAATTTCGACGAGGCATAACAATTAACGGCGCAACAGGCAGTCAAATTTCGGCTGACCGAAGCGGCTCAATTACGAAAACCTATATCTCCATTTTTCCAAACATCGATAACTTCCGCGAAGCCATTAACACAACCTTTGCCGATTCGGAAGGATTTGTGCGCAATCCACCTTTCAACGAATTTGCCGCACTCTTTGAACGCACCTTCGAGCCAACAGGCATCGGACGATTGACCGCATCGCTGTTCGGACAAAGCAACAGACTTGCCTACATTCCGCTACCAAATTGGCGCATCAGTTTAACGGGATTGGAGAAACTCGATTTGCTTTCGGGCTTTGCAAGTTCTGCCTCGATTGAACACGCCTACACGGGCACTTACGCCACGAGTTTCACACAGCCGCTCAACAGCGAAGAGGTGATTGGCAATCAAATCATCAATGAAAGTTTCGCGCCGCTCGTCGGGCTGACGCTTCTGTGGAAATTCGGGTTAAACTCCTCGATAAGCATGGGAAGAACGCGCTCGCTCACGCTGGCTGTGGTGAACTACCAAATCACGCAAACAAACTCGACACAAATCAACATAACGCTTGGCTATCAAAAAACCGGATTGAAAGTGCCGCTGAACTTCTGGCCCTTCAATGGCGCAACGCTCGACAACACCATCGATTTCAGTTTCAACTTTGCCTTTGCCGATAACGAAACGCAGAACATCATTCTCGCTGGCTCAAATGCCGCCACAAATCCGCCAATCGGCACCACACAAATCACCTTTCAGCCGCGACTTTCCTACGCGCTCAGCCAACGTGTCAACGCCGCCGCCTTCTGGCAATACACACAAACCAAGCCGAAAGCCTCAGGCGGAAGCACCGTCTTCGCCTCAACGCGCCAAGAATTTGGCTTCAACTTCCGCATTTCTATCGGCAATTAACAGGCGCGAAAAAAGCCGTATCTTCGCATCGCAAAAAGCAATGAGCAGAAATGAGTCAGCACGATGTTCGCTGGATTCAGCGATTTCAAAATTTCAAAAAGGCTCTGAACCAACTTGAAAAGTTTGTCGCAAAAAAAGATGAACTCAACGAAATGGAGCAACAAGGGCTAATCAAGGCGTTTGAATACACATTTGAACTGGCGTGGACGGTCATCAAAGATTTCTACGAGTATCAAGGCATAACCAATTTGCAAGGAAGCCGCGATGCGTTCAGAACAGGCGTAGAGCGCGGACTAATTTCAGACGGCGAAGAGTGGATGAAGATGATTGAGAGCCGAATGAAAACCGTGCATACTTACAACGAAGAAACGGCAGACGAAATCGCATCGGCAATCATCAGCAACTATTTCCCGATGTTTCAAGCGTTAAAGCAATCTCTGGAAAAAAACTCAACCAACATCTGAATGCCGTTTGGACTTTCTGACAAAGCAATTCATGCTATCCACAATGTGCTCAAACAATTTCCCGAAGTTGAAGAAGCCGTGCTTTATGGCTCGCGCGCAAAAGGCAATTATCGCGAAGGCTCTGATATTGATTTAACCTTGAAAGGAAACAACCTAACGCTCGACACGCTGAACGCAATCTCGTGGCGGCTCGACGACCTGCTTCTGCCACAAAAAATCGACCTTTCAATTTACGAGCACATCAAAAATTCCGATTTGATAGACCACATTCAGCGCGTCGGAAAAACGCTCTACAAAAAAGCCGAAACCCTCTCAATAAACGAATGAACAAACATATCGACCTTCGGAGCGACACGGTTACAAAGCCTTCGGCAGATATGCTTGACGCCGTGCGCCATACTGATTTATCAAAAGTTGGCGATGATGTGTTCGGAGAAGATGAACTCACCAACGAATTTGAGCACGAAGTAGCCGAACTGTTCGGCAAGGAAGCAGGGCTGTTTGTGCCAAGCGGCACGATGGCAAATCAACTTGCAATCAAAGTCAATACAAGCGAAGGCGACGAAGTGATTTGTGAGACAGGTGCACACATTGCGAACTATGAAACCAGCGCGCCTGCAATGCTTTCGCGCGTGCAACTCAAAACGATTGATGGAGAAAACGGCATCTTGAAAGCAGAGCAAATTTCAGACGCGATTCGACCAAGTGCTGATTGGTATCCGCGCACGTCGCTCGTGGCGTTGGAGAATACGCACAACCGTGCAGGTGGCACCGTGTATCCTATTGCTGAAATCGAACGCATCGCCGAACTTTGCAAGTCCAAAAAGTTGCGATTGCACTTAGACGGCGCACGCTTGTGGAACGCATGTGTCGCAACAGGCTTAAAGCCGAAGGACTATGCACAACACTTCGACACTGTTTCGGTTTGTTTTTCAAAAGGACTTGGCGCGCCGATTGGCTCAATGATTCTGGGAACAAAAGCCGATATTCAAAGAGCACGACGCTATCGCAAAATGTGGGGCGGGGGCATGCGTCAAATCGGCGTGGTTGTGGCAATGGCAAAAGTCGCATTAGAAAAGAATTACGACCGACTGGCAATCGACCATCAACACGCAAAAGCACTCGCACAAGCCTTTGAAGCAAATCCAAAGTTTCAAGTGAACAGCGCACACGTTCAAACGAACATTGTAGCCGTTGATGTTGCGCCATCAAGGCAATCGGAAAACGAAATTGTTGAGCAGTTCAAGCAACAAGGCGTGCTGATTTCGAGCATCAAGAAAAACTTTATTCGCCTTGTTACGCATTTAGGGGTTTCAAATCAAGAAATTCAAACCGTCTGCAAACTTATTCAAAACATTTAACGCCCATGAACCAAGAAACAATAATCAAACTGATAGAATCAAATCCGCTGCTGTATCGGTTTGTGATTGCCACCGTGCTGATTCTCGTTTCGTTTCCGCTTGGATGGCTGTTTAAGAAAGTCGTGCATACGTTTCGAACGAAAATTTTTTCGCGCACCAACACCGACCTCGATGAACGACTTTCCGAAGTGTTGGAGAAGCGTGCAAAATCCATTGTCTTTGCCATTCTCGCGCTCTACGCGCTGTGGGAAGTACAAATGGTGAATGCAGAAAAAAGCGTCGCTGTCGAGCGATTCATCAAAATCGTCGATGCCTTCATTTACATTTATGCAGCAGTTGTCGCAATTAGTGTGGTGATTGGATTGATTCGCGTTTTGATTGACTATGTGTTAGAAGAGTCCGCAAAATCACAGCGGCAGGATACCAAGCAACTGATGACCATTGCACCGCTTGCGCGAAACTTGATTTCCGTGTTGGTCATTCTCATCGCGGCGGCGATTGTGATGGAGCATTTCGACATCAATGTCGGAAGCCTGTTGGTGAGTTTAGGCGTCGGCTCATTAGCGGTTGCGTTAGCGGCGCAAGATACGATTGCGAACATTATCGCAGGCGTGATTATTGCGATTGACCAACCGTTCCGCGTTGGAGATAGAATCCAACTGCCAAACGGCACGCTCGCCGATGTGCAAGTTATTGGCTTGCGCTCGACGCGCATTTTGGATTTTGATAACAACTATCTCGTTGTGCCGAATTCAGAATTGGTGAAGAGCACGCTTGTTAACTTTGCATATCCGACGCACAAGGTTCGCGTGTTAGTGCCATTTACTTTGCCATTTGGAACAGATACAGAAAAAGTGAGAGAAATTGCGGTGCAACTGATGAAGTCGCATCGTTTTGTGGTGAATGACCCGCCCCCCGCCCTGCAAGCGATGCGCATTACAGAATTAGGCATTGAAATGCGTTTAGCGTGTTTTGTCGAAGATTTTGTTCAGCGTTTCGATACCGAAATCGAACTGCGCGAACAGCTCCATCGTGCGCTCACCGAACAAGGTATTCAACTCGCAGTGCCGCGCCGTATGGTAACCGTTGAAAAAGCCTCTGAACTTTCAGTTCGCAATGCTACTGAAACAAACGGCACGCAAAAAAACTGATAACGGCTCTATACTACACCGCATATAGCATCACACATGAAAAAACACATCGGAATCGTCATGCTTGGCAATATCTCGGAAGATACAGGCGGACGAAATTACTTCATCAACTTTACCAAAGCCCTGAGCCGAAGCGAGTCAAAGCACCGATTCACAATGTTTCTTAATCCGAATCAAAAACACGTCATTGAGCCGTTCTTGTCGGAGAGGCTGAGCGTTGTGGAAATCCCACCAAAGAGCAAGAGTTCGGTTGCAAAAGTGATTAGCGAGCAACTGATTGTGCCGTTCTACTTGGCAAAGCATGAGGTCGATGTGGCTTACTTTCCGGGAAATTTTGTCTCGCTTCTCTCGCCTGTGCCCACGGTCGTTGCGATTCGCAGCATGCTATATTACCATTATCCAGACGTGGTAGATAAACCAAGGCTCATCGTCCGAAGGCTACTGACGCCACCATCAGCAAAAATGGCAAGAGCCATCATTACGCCGTCGCAAGACATCAAAAACGATGTGGTAAACTTTGTGAGAATTCGCGAGAGTAAAATTCGTGTCGTCAATCATGGCGTCGATACCGAACTCTTTCAAAAAAATTATGTGGACTCAGAGCGCGACGCTGTCTTCAAAAAATTTGGCATCACGAAAAAGTTTTTGCTCTACGCTTCCGCACTGTGGGAGTATAAAAATCAAGACAAATTGATTCTCGCGTTAAAAAACTTGTTGGAGCGCGGGCACGACCTTCAACTCGTCATCGCAGGCAAGGGCATCAATATGTTCGAAAAATACGAAGCAAGATTGCATCAACTCGTTGAGCAAAACGGCTTGAAAGAGCGCGTAATTTTTGCAGGACTTGTGCCTCATCAAGAACTCAAATATCTCTACAAGTATGCCGAAGTATTCGCCTATCCAAGCAGTTATGAAAGTTTCGGTAATCCACTCTTTGAAGCGTGGGCGGCAGGCGTGCCCGTTGTTTGTGCCAATGTGCACTCCTTCCCTGAAATGACGGAGAACGGCAAGTGTGCCGTGATGATAAACCCGCTCAATGTCGACGAAATGACCGACGCCTTGCATCGCGTCTTGACCGACTCAACGCTCAAACAAAAATTGATTGAAGCAGGAAGAACTCGTGTGGCGTCGTTTTCATGGGAAAAGTGTGTGCGCGAAACGCTCGCCGTCATTGAAGAAGTCATCTCACAGCGGTCGCGCTAAAACGACGGTCTTTTTCAGCGTTTCAATCGTGGCACTATTTGCGTTGAGCGATTCAAGCAGAATGATGTAAATGCCGATTCGAAGTTTCTCGCGATTCTCGCCGAAGCCGTCCCATACCACTTCGCCTGAACTGCCCGAAGGCTCACTATTGACAAGCGTTCTCACCAATCTGCCTTTCACATCAAAAATGCGAATGCGAATCCGATTCACATTGCCTTTGAGCGAATAAGCAATCACGCAGTTATCCTCGCGTCCGTCGCCATCAGGCGAAAAGGGATTCGGGCGCACCTCTAACCCCGACACATTTTCATCAACGAACGATTGCGCAAAAACGCTATTGCGAAGTGCAGGCGTGCCGCCGAACTCACGGTTCGTTGAACTCGTCCAACTGCGCGCGTCGTTGCTTGGAAAATTCGGATTGATGCGCTCAAGCGTAATGCCGCGCGTTGAGGATAAAAACGGACTGTGCCAACGCGGCGAATAGCGCACGGAATCAACTGTGTTGCCCGTGTTATCGCGAAGCCAAATCAATCCACCTGACGTGCTGTTCGAGAAAGTCGAGCGCGTTGTAACAAAAAAGAGTTTCGCATTCGGCGGAAGGTTGCGGTAATAAACAACAAGGCGAGTGGAATCTTTGGTCTTGGCGCGGTCAGGCGAAACGACAGCGTATTCACCTGGTTGCAAGAGGTAATCCACATCGGCGTTGGTGGCGAAAAAGTAAGTTTCAAATTCGCCGCGTTCATTTGGCGCATTTGAGAGCGTCCAACCTGCAACGTCAATTGGTTTGTTGGAGCGGTTGTAAAGTTCAATCCAATCGGGCTGGTCGGGGCGAAAGTCAGTCGCGCTTTGAATCGGCTGGTAAAGAATTTCATTCACAACAATTTCATTCCATTCGGTTTGCTTAGCACGCGAAAGCGTGTTGATAGCACCGGGCGAGCCACCGACGAAAAAACTCGTCGCGTAGTTGGTCATTCGGTCGTCGCGCGTGAGCGTTCTCTTCTCAAGCGAAAACTCATTTCGAACATCGCTTCCTGAATAGCGTACCACAGAAACAGTATCGCCGTTTGAGTTCAAAAGTGCAACAATTGTGCCTGTGTTCGTCAAGCCTAAACTGCCACTGGCTTGAAGCACAAGTGCGCCTTGTGGAATGCGTCGGTCGTAGTAGCGCGTCGAGTCCAAAAAATAATTGCGCGGAAAAATGACCGCATATTGCTGTGGCGGAAGAATCGCATTGCCGCTTCCTGTATCGGAAAGTGTGCGCGTGTTGATGCGCCAACCGCTCAAATTGACGGCACTATCGGCGTTGGCGTTGTAGAGTTCAATAAATTCGTTGAAATCGGAATCAATGCCGTCGGGCGGGTCAATCATCAACTCACTGAAAATGATGTTGGCGTCAGTTGTGGAGAGCAATCGGATTTGAATGACCTGAAAGTTGTTCAAAGTGTCTTCATCGTCAGCAATTTCGAGGCGAAGTGCAAGCCGTTCGGGCAAGGAGGCGGGAATCGTGTAAGAAAATGTTTGTGAAATTACTTGTTGGGGAAGAAGTGCTTGAGAAACGCTGAAAGTTTGAACGGTGAGGTTGTTTTCGACAAGCGAAAGTGTTGCGCCTTGTCCGAAAGGCAACGTGCCACGATTACGAATCGTGAAAGGAATTTGAACTGTTGCGCCGCTTTCGCCTGTGAGCGTTGAAACCGTGAGCAGTTCAAGGTCGCGTGCTTTGGGCGTGGCGGTGTTGGGGCGTGCAGGCGTTCCGCCTTGGCGCGAACTGTAAGCATAGTTGTTGGAGGAATCGTTGCGCGTGAGCAAAATTTTTTCAAGCGAAAAGCCTTTCTGCGAGGCATCGCCGATGTAGCGGACAAGCCCAATCGTGTCGTTATCAGGATTGCGAAGCAAAATTTCGTCGCCGCTGTTCGAGAAACTCAAACTGCCGCTGGCGCGAAGCACAAGCGCGCCTTGTGGAATTTGATTGCGATAAAATTGCCCTGCGGTGAAATAACTCGGTCCGAAAATCACGGCAAAGGAGCGCGGCGCGAGAATAGTCTGTCCGTCGCCTGTATCGGAAAGCACGGTGTTATCGACGCGCCAACCGTTCAAATCAACCGCAACGGAATCGCTGGTGTTATAGACTTCCAAAAATTCATCAGCCGTCGAGTTTGCGCCGATAGGCGGGTCATACATAATCTCTGAAATCACGATGTTCGTGTCGGCAAAGCGCGGAATGCGAAGCGTCAAAACGGCGGAGTTGTTCGTGGTGTCTTCATCGTTTTGAATGAAGAGCGAAAGAATCAAAGCAACAGGGGGCGAAGGCGGAACAGGATAAGTAAGCGAAAGCGCAAGCGAATCTTGTGGAAGCAGATTTTGCGAGAGCAACGTTGATGCAACAGGCAAGGCAGGATTCGGAACCCCAATGCCGTCGCGGTCTTCGAAGAGCGAAACCGTTGCGCCGTTGCCAAAAGTTTGCAAGCCACGATTGCGAATTGTGAACGGCACTGTAACCGATTGATTCGGCGTAACAGAAAGCACACTCGGCGCAGAAAGCGCGAGGTCAAAATCTTTGGGCGTAACGGAGTTTGCGCGTCCGGGCGTGCCGCGTTGAAAGAGACTGCGTGCGTAGTTCGTGCGTGAGTCATCACGATTGAGCAAAATTTTCTCGAGCGAAAAGCCTTTATCGGACGAGCGACCAATGTAGCCCATTCGCGCAATCGTATCGCCTTGTGTGTTGCGAAGCAAAATCGTATCGCCTGAATTAGAGAGCGAAAGCGAGCCACTGGCGCGAAGCACAAGCGCACCTTGCGGAATTTGATTGCGATAAAATTGCCCCGAAGTGAAATAACTCGGTCCGAAAATCACGGCAAAGGAACGCGGCGCAAGAATCGTTTGTCCGCCGCCTGTATCGGAAAGTGTGGTGTTATCAAATCGCCAACCTGCAAGGTTGATGGAATCCGAAAAACTGGTGTTGAAGACTTCGACAAATTCATCAGCGGTAGAATTTGCGCCAACGGGCGGGTCATACATCACTTCGCTGAAAATGATGTTGGTGTCGAGGTCAGTGTTTGCAAGCAGTTGCAGGGCGACGCGCGCCGTGTCGTTGAATCGGTTTTCGTCTTGGGCGTTGTCCAAAACAAGCGTGTAGCCTTGTGGTGCAGGAAATTGAAGTGTAAGTGAAAAAACTTGTTGGAGCGAATCGTTTGGCGAAAGGTTCTGTGTAAGCGAAGCCGTTTGAATCGGCGTGATGAGATTCTGCGATTCAAACAATTTGATTTCTGTGCCAATGCCAAACGGCAATAAGCCGCGATTGCGCACGGTGTAGGCAAGTGAGATACTTTGACCGAGCCGTCCCGAAATGCTTGGAGGTGCAGAAATGCTCAAATCACGGTCGACAGGTGTGAGGCTATTTTGCCGTCCTGCTGTGCCAAAAGGAATGCCGAATCCCCAGTTTTCTTGCGTGTTATCACGATTCGGAATGCGTTTCTCGAGCGATGTGCCTTGTGGCGGAATCGGCGTTGTGGGCGTATTGGCATTGCCGTAGCGATAAATCTGAATCGTGTCGCCTTGTGGGTTACGAAGAATCACGGCGTCGCCTGAATTGCCAAGTCCATTACCAACACTGCTCACCGACAAGCGCAGTTGAAGCGCGTTAGGCGGAACGTTGTAGCGATAAAGGCTATCGAAGCCGTTCCGTCCTGCAATGACCGCATATTGACGCGGACGAAGCCAAATCGCACCTGTTGGAAATTGAATCGTATCCTGCCGATTAAGGTCGCCGAATCGCCAACCGTTTAACTGAACCGAGTCAGAAAAGCTTGTATTGAAAATCTCGATATACTCGGCGTTTGCGCCAAGCGACGCAGGAGGATTGAACATCACTTCGTTCAAAATCACAAGCGTGTCGCGCGATTGAGCGAGGGAGATAATCGAAAAGCAAGATAGACACAAAAGCAACGCAGTGAGGTGTTTGAGCATCGTTAGCAAAGTTTGAGTTGAGAGAAGATAAAACGATGCTTAACGCTTGTGCAAACCTTACGGCTCGAGTTTAGCCAGCTCGAGTTTGACTTCGCGGCGCAATTCTTTCTCAAAGTCAAAACTAATGTAGCGCGAGGCTTTCTCGAGTTCATCTTTGGCTTTGGCAATCTCACCTTTGCGTGCGTAGAGGCGACCTAAATGCAAACGGCTTTGCGGCGCAAGGTAGCGTTCGCGCTCAACTTTCACGCCGTAGCACTTTTGATAAAAGCGAATTGCATCGTCGTGTTTTCCCGTTTCATCATAGACGCGCGCAAGGCGATAATAAAGTTCAGCGCGTTCATCATTGTTTAGTGAAACTTCTTGTTGGAGAAGTGGAAGCAAAATCGCAAGCGCGCTATCGTGTTTGCCTGCATCGAAATGGTTGCGAGCAAGAAGCAAGTTGATTTCGGCTTTTGAGAGCGGACGCACGGAAAACTCTTTTGCCTTGCGCCGCGCATAGAGTTCGTCAGGATTGTCGGTATTTGAAACGGCTTGCTTGTAGTAAGTGAGGGCTTCTTGACGATTGCCAAGCAGTTCGGAACACAAGCCTAATTTGTAGTGGGTTTGCGCGTGATCTAAATCCAAATCGAGCATCGTGAGGTATCGCAAGTAACTCTGTTTGGCGTCAGCAAATTGGTTCAAGCGGAATTGCAATTCAGCGAGGCGAAAGAGCGCGTAGGCTGAAAATTCGTTATCGCTTCCGCCATCGTCAATGGCTTTTTTGAGATAGTGTTCCGAGAGGGCGATGTTTTTGAGTTTGAAGTAAAACGAGCCGAGCGCGTAATTGAGCGCAACACTTTTGGGATAATCTTTTGAAAGCGAAAGCAATTCTGTTTCGGCTTCACGGTAGCGGTTGTAGAAAAGATAGTTGAGCATTGCAAGATAGAAAGCAGACTCGAGACGGGTGTAAATGCCGTGTTGACGCGCAAGGGCAAGTTTTCTCAATCCTTCTTCGCGTGTGCCTTCGTAGCCGAAAACCGACGCCAACCATTTGTAGGAATCAGGAATCAGCGAACTGAAAAACTCAATGAAGCCAACGCCTTTGGCGGCATCGTAGAAAGTTGGGTCAAAGGCGAGCGCGTCTTTGTAAAGTCCTTTGGCTTTATGAAAGTGAATGGCGGCGATAGCAAAGTTTTGCCGTCGTGCATTTGCCGCACCAAGTTGAAGATGATGTTCAGCAAGAAAGTAAGTTGCAAGGGCTTTGCTACGTTTATCTGTTTTGTGTGATTCGAGATAGGCTTCAATGCGTGCGTGTGCGCGGTCGGAGTATTGAACAAGCGCGTCATAATCGGCGGCTTTTTCAGAGAGCACAAATTTCCAAAACGCACAAGTGCTTTTGAGCGCGTAGCCTTCGGGGCGATGCGGTTCAAGCACAATGAGCGAATCGAAAAGTGAAAGTGCAGTTTTCAAATCGTAGTTAAAGAGGGCTTCTAATCCATCGTTGAGCAAGCGCGGTGAGTCGGGCGAAGTCCACTTTGGCTCGTCCGAGAGGTGTAGCAGGAGCAAAAATCCAACAAGAAGTTTCATGCGTTATTCAATGCGAAATTGAATGCCGTCGGTTGTCCATCGCTTTCGGACGCGAAGGCTGTCGAGGCTAATGAAAAAAGGCTCTGACGGGCGAAACGGTTTAAGGCTTCCGCCGTCCCACTCGCGAAACGGTGAAACTTCCACCGAATCGCTTGGAATGAACGATGAGAGAAAATACTTGCCTTCGGGCAAATTCGAGAACTTGAATTTCGCAATGCGCTGTGGCGTTGGAGTGAGAACAACTTGCGGATAGAATTTTTTCTCGCCAATAAGCTCGAGCCGTAAAGCAAATTGTTTTGAGGATTGAAACATGGAATCGATGAGCAGTTCGCCTTCGAGCTCGCCAAACAAATCTTTGCCCGCAATTTGAAAGTGAAGTTGAATGAGCGTGTCGAGCGTCTTGCGTCCGCGTGCGTCCAAAATGTTGCGGTGGTTGATGTCTATCCGATACCATGCGCCGAGTTCAAAGTCAGAACGCGGTTTAAGTTCTACGCGGCGTCCATCACGGAAGAGAAAATCGAGTTCAAGCGTGTCGTTGCCTTTGAACAAACGAAAAGCGTTTGGAAGTGAAGTGCGGTCAATCGGCAAAGAAAATTCAACAGGCAAGCGTCTGCCGCATGGCGAGGGCGGGTCGCGTTCTAAAATCCCTTTTGCGCTGTCGGCAAAAGTTAGTTGAATTGTTGCACGGGCCGTATCGGGTTCGCTAATTCCAACAAATGAACTCACTAATGTATCAGCGCGATTGCCAAACGCATCTTGAACATGGAAGACTTGAACGCCATAAACGCGCTCTTTGATGAGCGAATCACAGAGGAGATAAATCAGTTCGCGATTGCCTTCGAGGTTAGTGTAAAAGTCGTAGAGGCGTAAAGGACTTCGGGTAGTCGAGTCAATCACTGAGAAGTTCTCAATGGTGAGTGAATCGGAGACGAGATTGCGGTCGAAGCGAAGGGCTATGCGATGAGAGGTGTAACTATTGGCGGATTGAAGTTCAATGCGCGAAGTGTCGCGCTCGGTTAGTCGCAAGCGAACATTCGTTCTGCCTGTATAGACCGAATCAAACGGAATGGCGAAAGGCTCACCTGAATCAAAAAGCAGGTTTTGATTTTTATCGATGATAGCGAAAAGTCGATAAGAGCCGTTTTTAAGAAACGAGAGTTGGAACTGTCCGTTTTCGTTAGTTTGGGCGATGTAGTCGGGCTGTGTGCGCGAGGAGTTGAGCGTATCGGCAAAAAGCGTATCGCCTTCGGGAATGAAATAAGCGAAAACGGTTGCGCCTTTGATAAAGCGGTTCTCAGCAGAATAAACCACACCTGAAATCATGCCTGAATCAATCGTTGAACCTGTTGAAAAGGCAAAGGTGAAGGATTGAGCAAGGCTATTGCCGCGTGTGTCGGTTAAGGCTTTGGTGATGGTGCAGGCGTAGGTGCGGTTAGGCTTGAGCGGTTCGTAGAGAGTGATTTCGGCTTCTTTGCCGTCGGATTCGACTTCGTAATCGTCAATGCGTGGCGAGAAGAAGAGCGCGTTTCGGAGCGATTGTGTAACGATGTATTTATCGAAGCACACGCGAAGTTTATTGGTTTGAACGCGCAGCGCACCTGAATCGGGAAAGACGGCGACAACGCGTGGCGGCGTTTTGTCTTCAGGACCGCCAGTCGGCGGAATATCAATCGCACACCGACTAAGAAACAGAAGCGTAAAAAAGAGCGCGAAGAAAAGTATGCGGAAAGCGTGCATGCGTAAGGCAAAAAAGTTCAACGCAAGATATTGCGAAAGAGCGAAAGCACCACTCCAACCACAAGGGCTTCGGGAAATTTTTCGTTTGGATTGATGACGCGCTCGCTGTAAGAGCGAGATGAGGCAACAAGGTGAACGCGCTCGTTGATGAAACGGTAAGAGCGAACAATCGCACCGTCTTCACAAATCGCCGCAACAAGCACGTCTTTATCTGATGCACTGGGTTCGCGTTTCTCGACGAGAACCATGTCGCGCTTGAGAATACCCGATTTTTCCATGCCGTCGTCATCGACGCGCAGCAGCATGCACTCGCGGTTTTGGGTCAGCATTTTATCAAGGTAGAGATTTGAAATCGGTTTCATTTTTTCTCCTTTGGCAAACCAATCGACGCTCATGAGCGGAACAGGGGCGACTTTGTCGAGTGCAGGACTGCCGAATCCGAAGTTCATTAGGTCGTCTTGCTGAAGAATTTCAATGCTTCGTGCGCCGCTCCGTCGAGCGATGTATCCCTTCTTCTCGAGTGCGTCTAAAACCTCTGCAACCGCATTCGTGGATTTGTATTTCATCTGCTTTTGAATTTCGCGCACTGATGGCGGTCGCTTGTGCTCGGCAACATAGCGCGTAATAAAGTTGAAAATTTTGTTCTGCGATTCCGTCAATGAACTTTGTTCGGGCATAGCCGACCTCCTCCCTTTCCCTGAAAAATTCCGCTAATCTCCGTAAAAAAGCGATACTGAACAAATGTTTAGTTTAGCGAAAATTAGATACTGAACAAGTGTTCATATTTAAAACAAAGTGCTCAAAAGTAGGCTGATTTGAGCAATTTTTGAATCTATTGAAAATTCGGTGTAAAAGCCGAAAAAATCTTGCTATCTCGTTTGAAAATCGGGTTCTTTTTTCGTTAAATTCACGAAGTGGTAAAAAGTGGTAAAATTTAGAAAATCAAAATCAGCGCCATGCCAAACTTTCGGGGGACGGAGAATTACAGCATTGACGACAAAGGTCGGCTGATGATTCCTGCCTCGTTCCGAAAGAAAATGGCAAACCAAAATCCGGGTGCGGTGTGGGTAGTATTCAAGACGCTTCAGCAGTCGATTGAGCTTTATGAAGAAAGTGAGTGGGTGGAAGTGCAAAAGAAAATCGATGCGCTCTCGGAGTTTAACCTGAACGAGAAGAAGCTCAAGACATATTACAACGCCAACATCAGCGAAACGGAGTTGGATAAACAAGGTCGAGTGTTGCTTCCGAAAAAATTTTTAGAAGCCTGTGGGATTAAGAACGAGGTAACGATTGTGGGCGGTGGAAACAAAATCGAGGTCTGGAATCCCGATAAGCTCAATGAACTTTTGAACACGCCGCCTGAAAGTTTGGAAACGCTTTCTGAACGATTTATCGGATAAGATGTATCACCAGCCCGTTTTGCTCGACGAAACGATTGAATATTTGGTAACAGGAAAAGGCACATACATCGACGGCACACTTGGCGGGGGCGGACATAGTGAAAAAATTTTAGAGACGCTCGAGAAAAAAAATTGGCTTGAAGGTTCGCTCGTCATCGGAATCGATCGAGACAGCGACGCGATTGAGGCGGCAAGCCAAAGGCTCAAGAAATACAAAAACTTTCGCGCCGTTAGGGCAAAGTTTTCAGAATTGACAGAACACGCAAAGGAAAAGGAAGTAACAGGCATTCTGCTCGACTTGGGAATTTCATCGCATCAAATTGACGAAGGCGCACGAGGGTTCAGTTTTCAAAAATCAGCAACGCTCGATATGCGAATGAATCAATCGCAAGCACTTTCGGCATATCAAGTCGTCAATGATTACAGCGAAGCCGATTTGGCAATGGTTCTTTGGAAATATGGTGAGGAAAAAAAATCACGTCTTATCGCAAAGCGCATTGCGGAGCGACGCACCACAAAGCCGATTGAGACGACAGAAGAATTGGCAAGCATTGTAAAAACATGTGTGCCACATCACGAACAGGTCAAAGCGTTGGCGCGAGTCTTTCAAGCCATTCGCATTGAAGTCAATGACGAACTCGGCGAGCTGAAAAAAGCACTCGAGCACTCCGTCAAGTTGCTTCAAGCAGGTGGGCGAATTGCGGTAATCAGTTACCACTCGCTCGAAGACCGAATCGTGAAAGATTTTTTTCGTGAGCAATCTGAAGACGACTGGGGTTTTGACAGAGGCTTGAAGGGCGTTCCGCTCAAAGTGCCGTTGCGAAGCCGAACAATCAAACTCCTTACCAAAAAGCCAATTCAGCCAAGCGAGAAAGAAATCGAAGAAAATTCAAGAGCGCGAAGCGCAAAGTTGAGAGTCGCAGAAAAACTGTAACAGAGAGGTAAAAATGAACGCACGAATTTTTGATGAACATATCAGCAAAGCCGATTACGGTGTCGGCGTGGTAGAGAAAACGGCAACGAAAGCAATTCCAAGTGCCGCATTTGTCGAGCCAATTCAACCGCCAACCGATGCGAATGCGGGAACGCCGATTGAAAAGCCGAAGAAAAAACTGCGAGATGAAGCGCACGAGAAAATTGAATCCATTTTGAACACGCGCACTTTCATCGTGATTGCAGGCGCGACCTTGCTTCTGGGGCTTTACATCTACAATGTGATTTCCATCAATCGCTTGGCAGGAGAAACCGAAGCCCTGCGTCAGAAAATTGATGAAGCCAAAAGTCTGAATGTGGAAATAGAAAGCGAACTGAAAAGTTTAGAGCGGAGCGAGCGAGTGGGGCGCGAAGCCTTTGAAAAGTTAGGTCTGAGAATTTCAACTGTGCCGCCGATAGAATTGAAAAGCAAATAACCGTGATGCAAGAATTTCGCGAACATAAAAAGCAAGAAGCGCAAGAAGCGCGAAAGCGAGAAGAGACCATTCGCTTTGGTGTTGTGCTTGGCGGCTTACTCCTGTTTGCGGTTGCAATTATTGGCAAACTCGTGATGGTGCAAATCGTCGATGCGCACGAGTATCAAAAGCGAGCAAAGCGACAATATGAATATCAAGTGCCGCTTAAAGCCATGCGCGGACAAATTCTCGACCGAAATGGGCGGCAACTTGCCACGAGCCTTTCGGTTCGCTCATTTGCTGCCGACCCGAAAGTCGTCGCCAATGCCGACACCGTTGCGCAAATGTTCTCAATGCTCTTTGACAAACCGAAATCTTACTATCTTGCCAAACTCAAAGAAAAGTCGCGCTTTGTATGGCTCGAGCGACATGTGCCACCTTCAATCGCGAAGCAAATTAGCGAGAAGCATTTTGCGGGCGTCATCGAGATAAAAGAAGTAAGCCGGCGTTATGAAAATCTTGCCGAGCAAGTGATTGGATTTATAGACAGCGATAACCGAGGAATTAGCGGGCTTGAAAAGCAATTTGACTCTCTGCTTGCAGGAAAAGACGGATACATGATGATGCAACGCACGGCGACAGGATACGCCTTCCCCGCCATCGGTGCGAAACAAGAAGAGGCAATCAATGGCGCAAGTGTAGAACTGACGATTGATACCGATGTGCAAGCCATCGTGGAAGATGAGCTAAGCAAAGGGCTTGAAAATGTTGGTGCAAGTGCAGGCATTGCTATCGTGATGGACGTGCAGACAGGCGAAATTCTCGCAATGGCAAATGCGCCTGAATTCGATGCAAATAAAAAATCGACCTACGCCCCCGAAGCCACGAGAAATCGTGCCGTAACCGATGTCTTTGAACCAGGATCAACTTTCAAACTCGTTATGGCGACAGCGGCCCTCGATTTGGGAATCATCAAGCCTGACGACAAAGTCAACGCTACACTCAGCGGCAAGTGGAAAATTAAAGACCGAACGATTACCGACCACGAAGCCCTTGGCACAACCACATTCCGAAATGCGATTGCGCACTCGAGCAACATTGTGGCAGCGAAAATCGGATTAGAAATCGGCAAAGAAAAATTTTACGAATACGCCAAAGCCTTCGGCTTCGGAGAAAAAACAGGCGTCGGGCTGATTGGCGAAGTGCCAGGATTGCTTAAACCAACATCGCAATGGTCGAGCATCTCACTGCCTTGGATGGCACATGGGTATGAAGTCTTGGTAACGCCAATTCAAATGCTATGTGCCTACGCGGCACTTGCCAACAACGGCATGCGCATGAAGCCGTTTGTCGTTCAGCGCATTGTGAGCGCAAATGGCGAGGTGCTTTACTACAACAAAGCAGAAGCCGTTAAGCGCGTGATGAAAAAAGAAACCGCTGAAATCGCACGCGAAATTTTCAAAGCCGTCGTCGACAGTGGAACGGGCATGGCGGCGCGTATTGAGGGCATTAGCGTCGCAGGCAAAACCGGCACGGCGCAACTTCTCACCAACGGCAATTATCGGAGCGGAAATTACGTGTCGTCGTTTGTTGGATTTTATCCCGCTCAAAAGCCTGTGATTGCCACGCTCGTGATGATGATTAACCCAACGAAAGGCTACTATGGCTCAATGACTGCCGCGCCGGTGTTCGCAAAAATTAACAGCAAAATTTTGAGCGTCTTGGAGCCTGAAATGCGCGACGAAATTTTGCAATTCGCAACGCACAAAGAATCAGCGGTGAAGAACTTTTTAGATACAACAAAAACCGTTGCCGTGCCGAATGTCTGCGGCTTATCTGTCGAAGAAGCCAAAGAACTTTTGCGCGTGCATCAACTTGACTTCAAAAAAGAAAATGATGGAAAAGGTGTTGTGGTTGCGCAAGGCATTCTGCCAGAGTCGCGCGTAAATGTTTGGACGAAAGTTCCACTGATAATGGCTGAAGAATCCAAAGTGCCGTCACTTGTCGGGCTTCGTGCAGATAGAGCGATTCATGTGGCTGAACAACTCGGGTTGAATGTGCAAGTTCAAGGAAACGGCTCAAAAGTATTGGCGCAATCGCTGAAAGCAGGAAGCGAAGTGAAGCAAGATGCGCCGTTCATTTTGACAATGATAAGCGTTCCGATTCGAGTTGGAACGCAAGCGGAATCGCAACATGGAAAATCTAAACAGACTGCTAGGCTCAATTTCGGCTCTGGAAATCAGAGGTGAAATCAAGGAGCGCGAAGAAGTCAGCGCAGTTGAATACGATTCGCGCAAGGTGAAAAGTGGCGCACTCTTCGTTGCGATTCGCGGGCTCAAAACCGACGGACATCAGTTCATTGAAAAAGCAGTCGAAGCAGGTGCAGTCGCGGTTGTCTGTGAAGAGTTTCCGAAGACGATGGATTCCGAAACGGCTTATATCCGCGTGGAAAATTCTCGAATCGCGCTTGCCTTGCTCGCAAAACGATTCTACAACGACGCGAGCGAAAAACTCGTGATGATTGGCGTAACAGGAACAAACGGCAAAACGACAACCACGACGCTCATTCACAGCATCTTGAACAATGCAGGCGTTAAGGCGGGACTCATCGGAACGAATGCTTACAAAATTGGAGACGAAACGCTTGACGCTGAAAGAACAACACCCGAAGCAGTCGAGCTGCACTCGTTCTTTGACAAAATGGTAAAAGCCGAATGCAAGGCTTGCGTGATGGAAGTTTCTTCACACGCGCTCGAATTGCGCCGCGTTCACGGAGTTCGTTACGACATTGCCGTCTTCACGAATCTCACACGAGACCATTTGGATTTTCACGGCACAATGGAAAACTATTTCCGAGCCAAGAAAATCCTCTTCGATTCGCTCGATGAAAAAGCCATTGCGATTACAAATCAAGACGACCTTTACGGTCAAAAAATTGTGGCAGATACGAAGGCAAAGGTGATGAGATACGCCATCGAAGAAACGACGGCTGATGTGCGCGCAACTGCTCACAGTTTTCAACTCTTCGGCACATCGGCAACGATTTTCGCCAATGGCAGTCAGCATTTGCAGACGATTAAACACATCGGAAAGTTCAATCTCTACAATGTGCTTGCGGCGTATTCAGCGGGCGTGGCGATGAAATTTTCGCACGAAGAAATTATGCGCGGCATTTCGCGCTGTGAAGGCGTGGCAGGAAGAATGGAACAAGTGTGGTCAAAAGACCATCGATGCGCGATTGTCGATTACGCACACACGCCTGACGCACTGCTGAATGTGATTCGCGCAATCAAAGAAGTGAAATCGCCCGAGGCGAAACTCATTACGCTCTTTGGGTGTGGCGGCGATAGAGATAAAGGCAAACGTCCCTTGATGGGCGAAATTGCTGAACGCGAAAGCGATGTGGTGATTTTAACCAGCGACAATCCGCGCTCGGAAAATCCCGAAACAATTTTAGATGAAATCGAAGCAGGAATGACGAAAGCAAAACGCTACTACCGCATTGCCGACCGCCAAGCCGCCATCAGGAAAGGCATTTCGCTTATCGGACACGGCGATGTTTTGCTCGTCGCAGGCAAAGGGCACGAAGCCTATCAAGAAATTCAAGGCGTCAAGTATCCCTTTGACGATAGAGCCGTCATAAGAAACATTTTTGATGAAACGAACTCATGACAACAAACTCATGACACTAAGCAAAGACGATTTAACGCGCGTCGGAAGTCTTGAAGCCGAAACCCTTGCATCAATGGGCGAGGTGAAGGTTACGACCGATTCACGCACGGTTCAGGGCGGAGAAATTTTCGTCGCACTCAAAGGCGAAACGCACGATGGGCATGAGTTCGTCAAATCAGCGTTAGAAAAAGGCGCAACGCTTTGCATCGTCAATAAGCAGTGGCGAGAGGTGAATAGAGAAGTGAAAGGAAATTTCTTGGTGGTTTCCGACACGCTGTTCGCTTTGCAAGAATTAGCAAGGCTTTACAGGCGAAAGTTTTTGATTCCGATGGTCGCAATTGGTGGAAATAGTGGAAAGACTACGACGAAAGAAATGACGGCACACGTGTTGCGCTCAACGTTCAAGACACACGCGACACAAGGCAATTTCAACAATCATATTGGCGTGCCGCTCACGCTCTTTGGACTGCGAAGCGAGACGGAAATTGCCGTGATTGAAATGGGAATGAATCACGCGGGCGAAATGACGCGCCTTTGCCAAATCGCCGAACCAACGCACGCGCTTATTACAAACATCGGCAAGGCGCACATCGAGTTCTTTGACAAAATGGAAGCTGTTGCAGAAGCCGAAGGCGAGCTCTTTGATTGGATAGCAACGCACGGCGGAACCGCATTCGTCAACGCCGATGACGAGTGGGTGCTCAAACAATCGGAAAAGGTTGCACAACGCTTGTTCTACGGAACAACGAAACAAGAGCAAATCGCGCTCGATGTGTCTGCGGAATTTTTGGAGAGTGATGCGTTAGGCTGTCCGAAATTCCTTGTAAGCGCAGGCGAGATGAGCGAAGAAATTTCGCTGAAAATTTCAGGTCGGCATAATGTCCAGAACGCGCTTGTGGCGGTTGCGGTCGGGCTGAATTTCGGCGTATCGCTTTCGCGCATTAAAGAGGCATTAGAAAGTTTTGAAATCAACCCGGCTTTGAAGCGAATGAGCGTTTGCATCGAAGGCGATGTGGTGTTGATGAACGACACTTACAACGCTAATCCTGAATCGATGCGTGCAGGATTGAATGCGCTCAAAGAGGTGAAGAGCAAGGGAAAAAAAATTGCGGTCTTAGGCGATATGCTCGAGCTCGGTGCGCTTTCCAAAAAGGAGCATGAAGAACTTGGCAAGTTTATCGCAACGCTCAATCTCGATATGCTTTTTGGCTACGGAAACGAGATGAAGAAAACGATTGAAGCGGCAAGCGCAGGCATGAAAAAACACTTTGATGACAAAGCCGACCTTGCCAAAACGCTTATGGAATCAATCTCGGCGGGCGATGCGATTTTATTCAAAGGCTCACGCGGAATGAAGATGGAGACGGTGTTTGAAGAAATTAAAACGCACTTACAAAAGCGGCTCATAAACCATGCGCCCTAAACACAGCGCGACCTAACAAACAAGAGCATATTGCTTTACTACTTACTCAAATATCTCGGTGAAACGTATCAAATCACTTGGCTTCGGCTGGTCGATTACATCTCGTTTCGGGCATTGGCGGCGGCGGTTACAGCATTGCTCATTGCGTTGATTTTCGGAGAGCGCATCATTGCTTACTTGAAAACAAAAGTCATCGAGCCGATAAAAGAAGAAGCACCAGAGGAGCATCGGAAAAAAGTCGGGATTCCGTCAATGGGCGGCTCAATTATTCTGCTTTCCATCTTCGGCGCGTCGCTCTTGTGGTCGAAACTTGCAAGTCCGTTTGCATGGCTGATTCTGCTTGCGGTGGCGTGGATGGGGATTATCGGATTTATTGACGATTACTTGAAAGTGATTAAGAAAGTCAAAGGCGGGTTGTCGGAGCGATATAAACTGTTTGGTCAGATTACGCTTGGATTAGCGATTGGGATTTACACCGTCTTAGACCCGAAACTTTCGGCGTTGCTTTCAAACACGACGGTGCCGTTCTTTAAAAATTTGATTGTCGATTATGGCTACTGGTATATCCCTGTGTGCGTGTTCATTGTGGCGGCAGTTTCAAACGCGGTGAACTTAACCGATGGGCTTGATGGACTGGCGGCAGGATGTTCGGCAATTACGCTCATCGCGCTTGCAGGCTTTGCTTACCTGACAGGCAACGCCAAGTTTGCCAAGTATTTGAACATCGTCTATATCGAGGGCGCAGGCGAAGTGGCGATTATCGCGCTGGCGATTGCAGCGGCGTGTATTGGGTTTTTATGGTTCAACGCGCACCCCGCGCAAGTGTTTATGGGCGATACAGGCTCGCTAGCGATTGGTGGTGCGATTGCCGTGATTGCGCTTCTCATCAAGAAAGAATTGCAGCTGCCGGTAATTGCAGGAATTTTTCTCATTGAAACGCTCTCGGTGATTATTCAACGCTATTGGTTCAAGTTCACACGCTGGAAATACGGCGAAGGTCGGCGAGTGTTTAAGATGGCACCGCTGCATCATCACTTTCAGATGTTGGGGTGGCAAGAAGAAAAAATCGTGATTCGGTTTTGGATTCTGACACTTGTGTTTGTTACGGCAAGTCTAATCAGTTTGAAGTTGCGCTAATGAAAGTTCAAGAGATACATCAAAAGCGCGTAACCGTTATCGGCGGAAAGCGGAGCGGAATTTCAGCGGCAATGTTGCTCAAAAAGCACGGCGCAAAGGTGTTTCTTACAGAGCGCGACGCGATAGATAAACGGTTCATTGAAAAATTGGAGCGAAACAAAATTGACTTTGAAGCAAGCGGGCACACGGAGCGCGTCTTCGAGTGCGATTTTGCGGTCATCAGTCCAGGCGTGCCGAGCAATGCGCCGATTGTCAAACGGTTGGAAGCGGCAAATGTGCCAGTCTATTCTGAAATCGAGATGTCGTCATGGTTTTGCAAGGCGCGCATCGTTGCGATAACAGGCACAGACGGAAAGACGACAACAACCGCACTCACACACAAAATTTTTGAGCGCGACGGAAAAGAGAACGGCTATCGTGCGTTTGCCGTCGGCAATATCGGCGTGCCGTTTGCGGATTATGTCGAGGAGATGTCGGAGCGTGATGTGGCAGTGGTAGAAACAAGCAGTTTTCAACTTGACCACTGTTTCACATACAAGCCGAAAGTTGCAGTGATTACCAACATTACGCCTGACCATTTGGACCGATACGACAACGACTTTCGCAAGTATGCTCGTGCAAAGTATCGCATCTATCAAGCGCAAGATGAAAACGACGTGCTGATTGTCAATATCGATAATGCCGAATTACAGCGGCAGTTTTCAGACAAAGATGTGTTGAAATCGCTCAAGCCAAAGTTGGTGCGAATGAGTTTAGAAAAAAACCTAAGCAAAAAATATGAAGCGTGCGCTTATCTCGACGGCGAGTGGCTCACGATAAAGTTTAACGGAGAGAAAGAAAGGATAATGAAAAAAGAAGAGGTTATCGGGCGCGTGCATTTTCGTGGCACACACAACGTCTACAATTCGCTTGCGGCAGCAGTCGCCGCGCGTGCCTTAGAAGTCAAAAAGGAAAGGATTCGCGAAAGCATCATGACCTTCGAGGGCGTCGAGCATCGAATTGAGTTTGTGCGCGAGTTGGGCGGCGTGCAGTTCATCAACGACTCAAAAGCGACAACAGTCAACGCGCTTTGGTATGCGCTCGATACCATTAACGCGCCGATTGTGCTTATCGCAGGCGGGCGCGACAAAGGCAACGATTACAGCAAAGTAAAACCGCTTGTCAAAGAGAAAGTCAAAATGATTATCGCCATTGGCGAATCAAAAGAAAAAATTGCGGAAACTTTCAGCGATGTAACGAAGGTCGTCAAAGCCGAAACGATGGAAGATGCCGTGCGACTTGCGCGCCGTGAAGCCAAACAAGGCGAAACCGTTTTGCTCTCGCCTGCATGTGCCAGCTTCGATATGTTTGCCAACTTCGAAGAGCGCGGCGAAACCTTCAAACGCTTGGTCGGAAATTTGTAATTGAGGCGTGAGCCGAAAACAAGGCAACTGAGGCGTGAGCCGAAAACGAGTTCTGTTCTTTCTTTTTGTTCTTTGCTATGTCTTCAAATTGTGATGCTTCCCGATGCGGTGCGGCGCAATCCGTCCGCGTCGGGATAATTATATCTCAAATGCGGAGGCGAAACAATAAACAATCAAACAACAATGAACGGCGGATTTATCATTGACCATACAGAGCCGAAACCCTTGCAAAATCAAGGGAGTAGCGGCGGCGTTGATGAAACCAGCGTTCTCGGAAAACTTGCCGAAGGCAATATCATTCCGAAAAAGACATTTGAAAGTCTTGCGGGAAAATTGCTCTTGCTTTTGGTAGTTCTGCTGATGTGTATCGGCGTGTTGGTAGTGTATAGCAGTGGCGCAGGTTGGGGCGCGAAAAAATTTCACAACGAAGAGTATTTCCTTTGGCGACAATTGCTGTTTGTGGTCTTGGGCTTAGGCGTCATCTTCATTGTCGGCGCGATTGATTACAAACTCTTCAAAAAATTTAGCAAGGCGATTTTGGTGGTGAGTGCGGCACTGCTCGCAATGCTTTTAGCGATGAAAGCCGTCGGCGCGATTGACGGCGCGGCGCGATGGATTGGCTACGGACGCTTCAAGTTTCAAGCGTCGGACTTGGCGAAATACGCGCTCATTATGCACTTGGCAACGATGATTGCCGAAAAAAAATCGCATATCAAAGATTTGTATCGTGCCTACTATCCAATGATAACCGTCGTTTTTGGAATCGCAGGACTCGTTGCGCTCGAGCCAAATTTCAGCACGGCGACAGTGATTGTAAGCATCTGTTTTATCGTGCTCTTTCTCGGCGGCGTGGATTTGAAGCACCTTGCGCTGACGGCGTTGGCGTTTGTGCCTGTGGCGGCGGCATTTGCGATTGCCGCACCGTATCGCGTGGCGCGACTTCTCACCTTCGTCGGTGAAGGCTCGGATAAAGCAAGTTATCAAATTGAACAAGCCTTGATTGGGCTTGGCAACGGCGGCATTTTCGGACTCGGTCCCGGTGCAAGCAAACAGCGCGAACTCTTTCTGCCCGCATCTTACAACGATTTCATTTTTGCTGTCTTGGGTGAAGAATATGGATTCATCGGCGCAACGCTCATCATTTTGCTCTTCGTCGGTGTCATCATTTGCGGCGTGCTGATTGCGCGAAATGCGATAGACGATTACGGCAAGTATCTCGCTTACGGCGTTACGGTTGCGATTGGTATCTATGCCTTCGTCAATGCGGCGGTGGCGTGCCACCTCGTGCCGACGACG